>JAFGFF010000359.1 GCA_016931075.1 Pirellulales bacterium
CCAATCCCCAATCCCCAATCCCCAATCCCCAATCCCCAATCCCCAATCCCCAATCCCCAATCCCCAATCCCCCCTCTCCCCCATGCTCCGCCGACTGGCCCAACGCTGGCTCCGAAACGTGACATCGCAGACGGTCCGTCGCCGGGCCGAGGAGGCGGTCCGCGAGCAGGTCGATCGGGCAAGGCAGACGCAGGCCGACATGGCGGGCGACCCAAAATGCCAGGTGGGGCTGGTTTTCGCCCTGGGCATCGAGGCCGGGGGACTGGTCGATCGGCTCGAGACGATTGTTTCCACCCGGGGCGAAGGATTCGTCGCCCGGCGAGGGCGGTTCGAAGGCCGGCGGATCGTCCTGGTCGAGTCGGGCACCGGCCCCCAGCGGGCGGCCAAGGCGACCGAGGCCCTGATTGCCGGTCACCAGCCCGAATGGATTGTCTCGGCCGGTTTCGCCGGTGGGCTGAACGCGAGATTAAAACGCCACGACCTGGTCCTGGCCGATTCGGTCGCCCACACCGACGGCCGCCGGCTGGCAATCGACCTGAAGGCCGATCCGGCCGCGTTTGGCCCGGGCGTTCACGTCGGACGGATCGTCTCGGCCGAGAAGATCGTCCGCCTGCCGGCCGACAAAGAGCGGCTCGGTCAGGAGCACGACGCATTGGCCGTCGACTTGGAGAGCTTCGCCGTGGCCGAGGTCTGCCGCCGGGAACAGGTCCGGTTCTTAGACATCCGGGTCATCACCGACGCGGTGAACGAACCGCTCCCGGCCGACGTCCAGCGTCTTACCGACCAACCCAGCCCTGCCGCCCGGCTCGGCGCGGCAGTCGGCGCGATCTGGCGCCGCCCGTCGAGTGTGAAGGATATGCTTTCTCTTCGTCAAAACGCCATGGTCGCATCAGATCACCTGGCCGCGCTGATTTGCGACGTTATTCGGACGCTCTGCCCACCACCAAAGTAGTCTGGAGGGCCACGCTCCGTCGTGGCCGCCCGTAGAAGCGGCGTCTCGCCGCTTTGAAAATGCGGCGCTCGCGCCGCGTCTACTAGCAACACACCAGGAAGGCCGCGCTCCATCGTGGCCGTGGCGTCGGTCTGCCCGGGTGACGAAGGGGACCTGCAAGGGCGACCCCGCGTCCGGAACGCGACGGAGCGCGTTCCCTACAGAAATAGTCATAAACTGGAATTGCAAGCTCTTGTGGCATGGGCCGTGGGCATCAGGTATGATGGAAGGGTCCCACCCCATTGCCTCACTCCTGCCCGCCTTTGGAGAGTCGCCTTCCATGAGTCTTCAAGCCACACGAACGGCCGCCGCCTTGCTCCTCGCCCTTTTTTGCACGGTCGCCCAGGCCGACACCATGGGTGCCACTGGCTCTGCCAGTGCTGGGATGAGCACGGGAGTGGCCGATGTTCCAACTGCTTTGAGAACGCCGAGTAGCACCCTGCCCGGCACTGGCAGAGCCAGTGGCACCCAAGAGCAAGACCTCACGCTCTGGTACCGTCAACCGGCCGGGAAATGGATGGAGGCGTTGGCCCTGGGCAACGGGCGGATGGGGGCGATGGTCTTCGGGGGCACGGCCACAGAGCACATCCAACTCAACGAAGAAAGCCTGTGGGCCGGCTGTCCGACGGATGTCTATCCCAAGGATTTTGCGAAGAACTTCCGTAAGGTGCAAAAGCTGGTGCTCGACGGGAAGAACGGCGAAGCCCGCAAGCTGGCACTGAAGACGCTCACCGGCCGGCCGACTTCGTTCCGGTCGTACGAACCGTTGGGCGATCTGTGGATCGATTTCAAGCAGCCGAAGGAAGTTGAAGACTACCGGCGTGAATTGGAACTGCCGACCGGCACGGCCCGGGTCGAGTATCAGGCCGGCAGCGTCCGTCTGAAGCGAGAGGCCTTCCTCTCGGCGGTCGACGATGTTCTGGTGATCCGCTTGCAGGCCGATCCGCCGGGCAAGCTCTCGGCTGTCGTGCGGCTCACGCGTCCAAAGGACGTCGTGGTCAAGGCCGTGGGCAACGACCAGCTTTTTCTGGACGGCCAGGTCGTCGACGTTCCTCCTCCTGAAGGCCCTGAGGCCAACGAGGGCGGTTCGGGTCCCGGTGGAAAACACATGCGATTCGCCGGACGGCTGCTGGCTCGCGCGACTGGCGGGACGGTCCGTGCTGAAAAAAACACGCTTGTGATCGACGGCGCCCACGAGGCGGTTCTGCTGTTCACGGCCGCGACCGATTACAACCTCGAGAAGATGAACTTCGACCGTCAGATCGATCCCGGCGCCCAAGCCGACGCCATCCTCGATAAGGCGTCCAAGAAATCCTGGGCCCAACTGCAAAAAGACCACGAGGCCGAGCATCGGGCCCTGTTCGACCGGGTTTCTCTCGACCTGGGTGGCCAGGACCGCAACGTCTTGCCCACCGACGTCCGAATGGAGGCGGTCAAACAGGGAAAAACCGACCCGGCCCTGTCGGCGCTGTTCTTCCAGTTCGGGCGTTATCTGCTCATGTCCAGTTCACGATCGCCTGGACGGTTGCCGGCCAATCTGCAGGGCATCTGGAACGACCAGATGTGGGCGCCGTGGGAAGCCGACTATCACCTGAACATCAACTTGCAGATGAACTACTGGCCGGCCGACGTCTGCAATCTGCCGGGCACGATGGAGCCGCTGTTGGGCTGGTTCGAGGGGCTGACCCGCCGGGGTAAGGTTTCGGCCGAACGTCTCTACGCCGCCCGCGGTTGGGTTTCCTACTTGGCGACCAACCCGTTCGGCCGGACGACGCCCAGCGCGTCGACGATCGGGTCGCAGTGCGCCAACAGTGTCTTCGATCCGCTGGCCGGCGCGTGGATGGCCATGACGCTTTGGCGGCATTACGAATTTACCCAAGATCGAAAGTTTCTCGAACGCCGCGCCTATCCGATCCTCAAAGGGGCGGCCGAGTTCCTGCTCGATATCCTGGTCGAGGACCACGACGGGCAACTGGTCATCGCGCCATCGACCTCGCCGGAGAACACGTATCGTGATCCGCGCACCGGTAAAGGCATGCGCATCACGCGCGGCTCGACCTATCACACGTCGATCGTCCGCGCGGTGTTTGACGCCGTGATCGAGGGCTCGCGGATCCTGGACCGGGATGCCGACTTGCGGGCCCAACTCGAAAAGGCACTGACCAAGCTCCCGCCTTTTCAGATTGGCAAGGACGGCACGATTCAGGAGTGGATCGAGGATTACGAAGAGATCGACCCACGGCACCGGCACATCTCGCACCTGCTGGGTCTTTATCCGTTCGCCCAGATCACCGAGCGGGATGCGAAGCTGTTCCAAGCGGCCCGGGCGACGATCGACCGGCGGGGGCACCGGGCCGAGATCGGCTGGAGCGGCGCGTGGAAGGTCTGTTTCATGGCCCGACTGCGCGACGCCGAGCGTGCTCATTGGTATCTGAGCCAACTCGTCGGCGGCAGCGCGCTTCCCAACATGTTCTGCGGTTATGGAAAGAGGCCCATCTTCCAGATCGACGCCAATTTCGGCGCGACGGCCGGCGTGGCCGAGATGCTGCTTCAATCGCGCGACGGCCGGCTCGATCTTCTGCCCGCACTTCCAGCCGCCTGGCCCAACGGCCGCGTGACCGGCCTTTGCGCTCGCGGCGGCTTCGAGGTCGATCTCACCTGGACCGATGGCCGCCTTCAGGGAGTTCGTATCCAGTCGCGAATCGGCGGCCCTTGTTCGATCGGTTACGGCAATCGCTCGGTCACCCTCCCAACCCAGGCCGGCGATGTCATCCGACTGGACGGTAGCTTCAACGCGATCGAATAGGAGAAGAAGTCGGGTTCCCGTTAGCGACGCTACTGCCGGCCAGGCGACCTGTCGCGATATCCCGGCTGTGAGCGGAGTTCGTCCAGAAAGGCAAGCATGTTCTCCAGAGGGACGTCGTCACAGACGGCGTTGGACGGGGCGAAGATGTAGCTGCCCTCACGCCCCAATGCGAGCAGATGCCGGGTTTCGCGGCGAACGTCCTCTGGGCTGCCGTGGGGCAGCGTGTGTTGGGTCGAAAGGCCGCCGTGGAACGTCAGACGCCCACGATAACGGGGCAGAAGCTCGTCGACCGGCAATGCCTCCGGTTGGAACGGGTTCGCGCAGCGGACGCCAAGATCGATCAACGTGTCGAACAGCTCGGCCACGTTGCCGCACGAGTGGATGAAGACGGAAAGCCCGGCCTCACGCACCGCCTCGCACATCCGCGCAAGCGGCGGCAGGAGGAATTCGCGCCAGAGGCGCGGACCCATCTGAAGGCCCTGCTGTTGGCCCCAGTCATCTCCGAAATAGACGGCGTCGACATCTAACTCTGCGAGAACGCCGCGTACGAGTTGGACGTTCCAATCGGCAATTCGCGCGAGCAGTTCCCGCAGAAACGCCGGGTTTTCATAGAAATCCGTCAAGACGTCCGTCATGCCGCGAAGGGTGCACGCCCGTTCGTAGAGGCTGTGGCTGACGCAATAGACGCAAAAGCAGTCTCCGCGTCGTTTTATCAGCTCCGCCGCCGGCCGCACGAACCGAGGATCACGCGGATTGGGAAATGAATAGCCGTCGAGCGTCGGTTCGGCCAACACGCGTCCTTCGACGACGCCGACGTCTTTTGCCTCACTCCGATTCCACACGACGCCGAAATGGTCTCAGACCCGTCCGTCGCCGAGGTCCTCGAAATAGTCAACAGCCCCGCTGGTCAGGACATGGTTGAGGTACAGGATGTGATTGTCGACGATCGAATGAAGGTCGTCGTTCCCGGAATGACCGCAGAGCGTCCGGCGAGCCCCGCCCGTGAACGCGCAGGCCCAAGGCACGTACGGCGGGCGTTGGCCCCGCAACACGGCCTTGATGACGTCGCGATGGGTCATCGCTTCCGCCCCTCGGACAAGGCCTCTTCGACACGGGTGTTCCCCCGGGCGTAATCAACGGCGACCACGTCGCTGCCGATCCGGCAGGTTGCCGTGTCGCCGTCGATCGTGAAACGGACGCGCTGGGCCCAGCGGGCGGTCTGCTCGGGCGACTGGTTCAGGAACGTGACGACGCAGGCCCAGTCGCCCTCGCCGGAAAGCGGGGCCGGATCCCGGTCGCCGACCAGACTGAACCACTCTTGCAGCTTCGGAACACGACCCTCGCCATGGGGCTCATCGTGGTAGCGCATCAGGTTGTCGTGCCCGGCCTCGCGGCGGACGACGTAGCCGACCTGACCGCCGATGTTCAGCCAGTCGCTTTCCAACGTCCGGACCGCCCGGGCGTTGCCTACGCCGACGACCTCTTGCTGCCCGAATTGGCCGAAGAAGGTCCGTGTATTTTCACCCAACGGGTATTCATGTCCGATGACTCCCGTTTCCCGTGAATCCGGCCGAAATCCGTCTTTTGCCTGGAGACGTTCGATGTAAACAACGACATCTTTCTTGAACGACACGACGGCAAAATCTTGCATCACCCGGCCGCCGAGCCGTTTGAGCGTGCCGGTTACGGTGAATCCGTCCGGCCGGACGTCGGGTTTCAGTCGCGTGACGACGGCCTTCGCGCGTCGGGAGGCGTTTTTGCCGTTGACGAGCCCCAGATACGAGGCGTAGTGCGGCCAGACGACCCAGTTGTCGGTCTGCGGCATGGCCAGGGCCATCCGATTGCTGCCCCAGGCGAAGGAGACGAATTTGGTCGGCGTCTGATGGATGACGGCGTCGCCGTGCTTGAAGAGTCGTGTGCCGGTGATGTGCCGGTCGAGTTCTTCTTGAGAGACGGGCATCGGCCCGAGGCCCCGTCGGGTGAAGACGAGATAGCAAAGGATCAGACGGGAGGCGACCAGCCCGTTGTGCTCCGGATCACGGCGGACCGTGTAGCAGCCCTGGTGTTGTTGTTGAATCCGTCGCAGCCAATGGAACGAAGTCTCGGCCACCCGAGCCGACCAGGCGTCGTCGAGCAACACGGCTCCGAGCGCGAAATTGATCACGTCGCTGCACTGGGTATGAACCAGTTTCCAGTCGTTTCCGCCGAAATAGATCGGGGCGCCCTCCCGCGAGACACACCCGAGAAGAATGTCGGAGACTGCCTTGACGTGGTGCAACGTCGCTTTGGGCGACTCGCGACCGGCCAGGACGTAGGATGCCGCTGCCTCGAACATCATCGCATGGCTGTTCTTCAAGTAACCCATGTGGACCAGCCCGTGGTTTTCGAGCATCAGGTCTGGATAGGCGTTGACCGTGTTGACCCAATCGGCGACCGTCCGGCCGTCGTCGCCGGGCGACGTGTCCTTCTCGTCCGAGGCGATCGAAAACGTATTGTAGAGATAGCGTTTGGCGGCCTGGTCCCATGCCTTGGCGCGCGGATGGTC
>JAFGFF010000360.1 GCA_016931075.1 Pirellulales bacterium
AGTTTTCTCCAATCCCCTTTCCTTCGGTTGGCTTGTTTGCGTTCTTCGGTCAGGGCGCGGCTGATATTGTACATCGAGCCCATCTGCATCGTCTCGCTGAACCACCGATTGGTCACGCCACATTGCTCCTTAATCCAAGTCGCCAGGACGACCTTCCAGGGCATCAGCTTACGATCCCGCTTCAGGTCCTGCGGCGTTTTGCCCAGACGCTTCAAGCCCTTCTCCAGCAAGACCTGGGCCAGGTCGTCTCCAAAACCGTGCCGGCCGCTCTCGGACCGGTGACCGCTCGATCGCCGCTGAAGGTCTTTCAGAAGCGCGTTCTTTCCTTCTCGTGTCCCGATATACCAGCCGCGGCACAACTGCCGATACAACGCCTCGCGCTTCGCAGCGTCTCCCTCAACGGCAAACGCCAAATACTGATGGTAGGCACGCATCCCCGCGGGCGTGGGCTTGAGATGGCCCGCCGTGGAAAGCCAGTCAGACGGATCGAGGCAGGGCGGACGTTTTCTGCGAAAGAACTTCGGGAAGCTGCTCAACGAATAGTCCTTCAGCGTCGCCACCGTTTCAAGACCGGCACGCACCGGATTCAGATGGATGTAGTTGACCACACGCAGCAAGGAGACGTCATCGTCAATCCATAATGCCTTGTACCGGCCCTGGAACACGTGTCCGCGATCCCGCACGATGCGGTTGAAACGGTTCGCAAACGTGCTCTGCAGCCACTGCATGCCCGCCACCAGATTGGCATCCCGAGTCTCCAGAGCCAGATGATAGTGGTTCGACATCAGCACATAGGCAAACAGCCGCCATCCGAAGCGGGAGCAGGCGTGAAACAGCGTCTCCTCAAACGACGCGCCCGTCGTCTCCAGCGAGAACAAGTCCGCGCGATAATTCCCCCGATTCATCACGTGGTACACCGCACCCGCAGATTCAATTCGAGGCTTCCGTGGCATAAAAGCAAGCGTAACCGGAAACCCTAAAAAGCGTCAACAACAAAATAAAAAGCCTGACCCCTTACATCCCCCCTTACATCCCCCGGGCGAGGCCGTCCCCGGCAGGCCTTACTGCCGTTGGGCCCACGCCTGAAACATGTGAATGGCCTTGCCGAGCACGCCGGCCGAGCCGCGGAACAGGCCCGAGCCCTTGGGCTCGTTGGTGACGGTGTACCACTCGAAGAAGCCGTCGTTGCGTTCGACGCGCTGCACCATGGGCAGCATCTGGCGGTAGGCCTGCTCGACGTAGCCGTGCGCGATCAACTGCTGGATCATGCGGCCGCCGAACCAGGTCCAGTCGCCCCCGTTCTGGTAGCCGAAAGGCACCATCGACGGGTTCTTGAAATACCCCTTCGGATACGGCGGGTACACCGTCAGGCCGATCGAGCCGGCGCCGGCGAACCGCATGTTGTTGACCATGTCGCCCAGGACCAGGAGAATCTCGTCGCCGGTCAGCATGCCGGCCTCGATGGCGACGGCGGTGCCGCCGTGATAGTAGATGCGTTCTTCGTCGAAGTCGTCCGGGAAGGGCGAGCCTTCGAGATAGACGTGGGGCCGATACTTGTGCCGTTGTGCGTCCCAGAGGTGCTTGCGGACGTTGGTCTTGATTCGGGCCGCGACGCCCTGCCACTGCCCGGCCTTCGCCGAGTTGCGGCCGGCCAGCTCCAGGTAATCGTTGATCGCGATGACGAACATGGCGTTGTCGTAGATGTCGATCGCGCGGTGACTGCTCTCGTCCAGCCGCACACCCCAGGAGTGCTCGGGCTGGACGTCGCCCCAGTCGCTGGTCGTCGCGCCCCAGATCAGGCCGTGCGTGGTGTCGTAGCGATGCTCCAGCAAGAAGCGCAAGGCCAGCTCCAAGCGGTCCAGCACCGCCAGCTCACCGATCTTCACGCGCAGTATCGACGTGTCACCGGTGGTCCGCACGTACTTGGCGATCGCCTGCACGAGCGAGGCTTCCTGGTCGGTCTCGACGGTATTTTTGTGTCCGCGCAACTGCGGCCTGTCTGGCGAGAGGATGTAGTCGTAGCTGACGTTGGCCTTCGCGGCGGGGATGTAGCCGTCGATGATGTTGCCGTCGGCGCCCTGGAAATCGAAGAAGACCAACAGCGATTCGCGAATCTGCTCTCGGTCCTGAACCTCCAGAGCCAGCTCGATGAACGTGTTGAGATCGCGAATCCATACCTCGCCGTAACCACTGCCGGCGTTCAGCCCCGTCCTGAGGACGGCCCTGGCCCGCTCCAGCACGACCGGAAAGGTCTTGTTGCTCTGGATCTCCTGCGCCAGCGCTTTGCCCGACGTCCCCAAACGGTTCGAACCAGCCGCCGGCATGGAAACAAGCCCGACGATGGCGATGACAATCGTATACCGTAAGAACCGACTCATGCCCTGTCCTTCAATCAAGACCACAAGAATGCCAATAAATGTCGCTCGACAAGGAACGCCTGCCGGGCATCGGCGTACGAAGCATTCTACCACGTGCTCTGCCAAAACAAACCGCGAAAACCAACGCCGTCTTCTCCAAACGAAAAGGGGGGGGACATTCGTTGCCCCACCCCTTCGTGTGCCTGGATATGTGTTGCCACTCTTGGCGCGGCGTTTATGCGTCGAGGGTCCAGCCGTCGCGGTACTTGCGGCTGAGGTATTCGTTGGCCTTGGCGTCGTTCGTGACGCGACCGGCGGCGCCGTCGTATTCGAGCTTCTTGCCGGTGCGGTAGGCGACCAGGCCCAGCAGCATCATTTCGATGGCGTTGCCGCTATACTCGAAGTCGCAAGACGTCTTGAGGTCGGTCTTGCACGCGTTGATCCACTGCTTCTGGAAGTTGCCCATATCCGGGAGCATCTCGTCCTTGTCACGCTTGTCGTAGTAGCTCATATCCGCATCGTTGCCCCAGGGGATGATCAGACGGGAGCTGAAGTCGCAAATGAGGAAGCCCTTGCTGCCCTTGAACATGGCGCCGTGACCGATCTTGTTCAGGTCGACCCAGTCCTTGGGTGTCCGAGGCATAGCCCCACCCATGTACCAGCTCAGCTTGATCTCGCCCCGCCAATCGTTGGCTGGGAGCTCGAAATGACTTTCGAATTCGACCGGCACGATGTCTGGATTGTACTCTTCGCCCTTGGCCCAGGCCGTGGTCGGCAGTGTGGCGTCGATGGCGTTCCAGGCCAGGTCGATGGTATGGCTGCCCATATCACCGATTTGGCCGGTACCGAAGTCCCAGAACATGTTCCAGCTCAGGCAGTTGGCGCCGGCGCCCCGGGAGAAATACTCAGGATTGTACGGATGCCACGGCGACGGTCCGATCCAGAGGTCGTAGTGCAGGTGCTTCGGTGGCTCACCCTTGGCCGGCTGGTAGCTCTTGTAGTAGCGGAGCTGCCGATTGCCCCAAGCGTAGACGTCCGTCAGGTCTCCGATCGCCCCGTCCTTGAC
>JAFGFF010000361.1 GCA_016931075.1 Pirellulales bacterium
AATCGCCAACCGAGAAGCAACGCCTTCTCGCCAAACAACTAACGCCCATAAACCTCAACACCTAGTGGACGGCGTTGAGTGCCACCCGTTGCTGAAATGCCTCGGCCACGATGGAGCGTAGCCCTCCACTGGCTACCGGCCCTTTGCCTCGTGGGTTGTCGGTGGTATCCTGGCTGAACCAGCGCGCGGCGCAGCGCGTTTCTTCCTTCCCGAGGGCCGTGAAAGGGAATGACCATGAACACGCTTGAAGCGATCCACCGGCGGCGGTCGATCCGTCGCTTTCGTCCCGATCCCGTGCCCGAGGAACTGCTGACGAAGATCCTCGAAGCCGCGCGCCGGGCCCCGTCGGGCACAAACGCCCAGCCGTGGAAGTTCGTCGTCGTCCGCTCGCCCGAGCGACGCGAGGCCCTGGCCGAAGCGGCCTACGGTCAGGCCATGTTCCACCAGGCCCCGGTGATCGTGGTCGCGTTGGGGGATCGGAAGGTCTACAAGCGGCGCATGCGCCGGGCGAAGGAACTCATCGACGTCGGGGCGATCGATGCGGAGGTCATCGAAAAGTTGGGCAACGTCTATCGCAACCGCGCCACCCAGACCCTGGAGCCCGATCAGGCCATCATGGCCAACTGCATGATCGCCGTCGATCACCTGATCCTGGCGGCCACCGACTTGGGACTGGGCACCTGTTGGGTCCGGTTCATGAAGGTCGAGGAAATCGCTGCCGCCTTAGGCTTGCCCGAGGAGGTCTTTCCGATCGTAATGATCCCCCTGGGCTACGCCGACGAAGACCCGCCCTCGCGTCCCCGCTATCCGTTGGACGAAGTCGCGTTCGCCGAAGACCTCGACCACCCCTGGCCGGCCGAGGTGACGGAAGACGGAGCGTGAACATTCTAGCAGCCTATTGAAAAGTGCCATGCTCCACGCTTGCGTGGACATGTTTTCACGGACTTTCAAGGCTCTACATGCCCACGCAAGCGTGGAGCATGGCACCCGGCCATCCGTCGTGTCTTCCGGCGCGCCCGGCCACGACGGAGCGTGGCCCTCCAGATCGAGAATTATCGAGACTGCCTATCGGCGGCCGGCTCCTCGCCCAGGTCGACTGGGCCGGCCGACTTGAGAAACGCCTGGTAGCGGCGGTCGAGTTCCTCGTACGGCGTCTTCGTGAGTTGGGCCAACAGACCGGGATCCTGGTTGCCGTTGTAGACGGCCGAAATGAAGGCCAGCAGCGCGTCGCGATATCGGCCTTCATCCGCATGGATTAAAAAATGCGTCAGCCCGGCCATCTGGCTATAGAGCGCCGTCACGTGTTTGTCGTTCTGGACCTCGCGGAATCCCTTGGCCGACAGAGTCGACAGGGGGACGTAGAACTTGTCGTGGAAGAGCCGATACCGGGCTTCATACGTCCGGTCGTCGTTCAGCCCGCCCAGGACGTAATAGCCGTCTTCCTCGCGAAGCGACTCCATGTACAGGGCGATTCCCTCCATGACCCAGAAGTTGCCGGTGCGGCCGATGCTCCGGGCGACCGGTCGCGACTCCTGGAAGAGTTGATGGGTCGCCTCGTGATACATGTTTCGCGTGTCGGAGTCCTTGCCAGCGAAGAAGTAGGCCCGGTGGGTGTCGTTCGAGTAGACGCCGACCGAGATGGCGATGTTCGGGTAGGCGCTGACTAGCGACCGGTTGTAGTCGTCGCGGTCGCGGAAGAGGACGACGTTATATCGCGCCCCGCCGGCCCGGCCAGCTCGTCCGGCGAACAGACTGCGGATCTGCTGCTCGGTGGCGTAGTAGCGGTAGAAGAGCTGCGTCCAGACGAGGTAGAGCTTTTCGAGCTTCTGGCCCAGGGCTACGCCTGCCTCGATGCTGTGGTTGGTGCGAATCGAATAGTGCTCGGTTTCGACGTCCCAGCCGTGGTGGATGTCGCGTCGTGCCCGGGCGTCCTGCTCGGCCGAGACCCAACGACTGCCGAAGCGTCGCTCGCCCTGTTCGTAGCGTTTGAGGTGGTTCTTGAGGATCCAGCCGAACCGGTCGTCCCAGACGTAGTCCTTGCGGAGCTTACGGATCTCGTAGGGCGTGTGCCATTGATCGCGGTAGGCTTTGTAGCCCAACAGCCGTCGAGCCGGCTCGTTGTCCGGGTCCTCGCGAACCGAACCCATGAGCAGATCCAAGGCCAGGGAGAGCCGATCTTCCTTGGCCGCCCGGCGAGCGAGCTGATAGAGCCGTTCGGCCTGAGCCTGTCGCAGGGCGAGGAACCGCTCTTGCCATTGGACCGCCCTTGGCGACGCGCCAGCCGGCGGTTTAGGAGGCCCGACCTCCTTGGGCAGGATCGGAATGTAGAGCTTCGTGGCGTCCTGCCGTTTGCCCCACGCACGGGTCTTGGCGGCCTCGGCTGCCAGTCCCTCGGTCTCGCACCACCCGGCCAGCTTCTCCAGTTCGGCCGCGTGCGTGGTCGTGGCCGCCTTGAGCGATTCATCGAGCGTCTCGGCCCGGGCTGGACGTACCCCGATCGCCAGCCCGGTCAACAGCATCAGCCCGAGAGTCAGTCCGAGTTGCTTCATCAATGTTCCGGTCTCATGAAACACTGCCAGCGGAAGGTATCAGTCCACCAGGGGTTCTGAATGCTCACATTCTATTGTAACATGGTCGCGCACCCCCCCAATGGCTCGGCTGCGAGGCCGGGAATACCGTTTTTCACGGTTTTCCCGAGTGTGGAGAGAGGTGACGTTTTCACAGCCCGGAATTCGGTGTCTCCACCGGCCGATTCACTTTGGATCTGATCGGTCGGCTTCCCCTCGGAAACAGATCGGCGGTACACTGAGAAACGGTTCGGGGGGCGATTGTGTCTGGTCTATCGTAAAAAGGATCTGGGGAAGCGATTGAACAAGATGAACAAACCAAAAACAGGCGCGAAAACGGCTCTTTTCTGGATCGTGTTGATTGTGGTGTTTGTCGTGGTGTTGCTGGTGTCGAATAGCCGAAACAACGAGCCCTTCAAGCAGTTTGCCATTTTCCAGCGCGATGTGGACCAGGGCCGCGTGTACAAGATCCAGGTCGAGAATAACCGGATCGCGGTCGCGTTGCTCGATGGGCAGCGCTACTACACGCTCGGCGTGGTCGATGACGATCTGACGGAGCGGCTCTCCGAGCAGAATGTCCTCATCAAGCGGGGGAAAGAGTCGAGCGGTTGGTATTTGTTCAGCTACCTCGGAATCACCATCCTTCTGGTTCTCGCGGTGCTGTTCTTCCTTCGCCGGCGGATCGGGTCGGGGGGAACGGCGAATTTCCTCTCGCTGGCGAAGTCGCGCGCCCGGCCGATTCCCGACGGGAGCAAGGTGACCTTTACCGACGTGGGCGGTTGTGAGGAGGCCAAGGAGCAATTGGGCGACGTGGTCGACTACCTGAAGAATCCAACGCGCTGGGAACAGGCCAACGTCCGGCTGCCGCGTGGGATTCTGCTCGAAGGCCCGCCCGGCTGCGGCAAGACGCTTTTGGCCAGGGCGGTGGCCGGCGAGACCAACGCGGCGTTCTACCTGAGCGCGGCGTCCGAGTTCGTCGAAATGTTCGTCGGCGTCGGCGCGGCCCGGGTCCGCGACACGTTCGAAATGGCCCAGCAGAACGCCCCCGCGATCATCTTTATCGACGAACTGGACGCCGTGGGCCGGCGGCGCGGGTCGGGCATTGGATCGAGCCACAACGAGCGCGAACAGACACTCAACCAGCTCCTGCTCTGCTTGGACGGCATGGAGAACCACCGACCGGTCGTCGTGATCGCGGCCACGAATCGACCTGACATCTTGGACACGGCCCTGCTGCGGCCCGGGCGCTTCGACCGGCGGGTCCGCATACCCGTCCTCTCGCGCGAGGGACGCGTCCAGACGCTGCGAATCCACGCCGAGGGGAAGCCGCTGGACCCGGCCGTCTCGCTAGAAACCCTTGCCAACCGGACCGACGGATTCACCGGCGCGCAGCTCGAAACCCTGGTCAACGAGGCGGCCCTGCTGGCCGTGCGTCGTGCCCGGGCCGCGGACAACCAGCGGATCGAAGTGACCATGGCCGACTTCGAGCGGGCGTTGCGGCCGTCCGGCGGGGTCTCACCCATCTTCAACACAGTCGATGCCCTGCTGATCGAATCGACCACCCAATTGGCCGAACCTATCGGCAAGGCCGTCGTGCGGGTGAGCCTCGACGGACACGCGATCGAAGGCGAACTCGTCTGGGCCGACGCCCATTTCCTTAAAATCCGAAGCCCGCAAGGGGAAGTGGTCGTGCCCAAGGCTCAAGTCGAGCGGATCGAGCCGCTGGAAGGGACGGTGGCAGCCAACCCTCTGGACGTGCAGCCCGATCCCTGGGCGAGCCGCAATCCCGGCCTGGCCTGAACGGTCGGAAAAATCTCCCGGCAAGGCCTTTCGAGGGGGGAAGTTCAGCCCTGAAGGCCGCTCTATTCAGGCAAGTCCTACCGTTTCCGCCGCCAGAGGGGGCGTCATGCTATGTTCCAGTACCCACTCCGGTTGGAGAGGATGTCGGAGTGACAGGCCAGGTCTGCTCGGTCCACAGGGCAGGTGGTGTGTGACCCGGCTTCGATGACAACACGCCTACAAGAGGTCAGGACATGGCGGGCAAGCGATTCGGTGTTCTCGTCGTCGACGATTCGGCCGTGATCCGCAGGATGATCTGCGATCAAATCGAAGAGGCCGGCGACATGGAGGTGGTCGGCACGGCCGCAGACGGCCGGAAGGCGGTTGAGCTGTTCAAAACCGTTAAACCGGACGTCGTCACATTGGACATCAAAATGCCGGTGCTCGACGGTCTTGAGACTCTCGACGCCATGTTGGCCTGGAGACCAACGCCCGTGATCATGGTCAGCGCCCTGACACAGCTCGGCGGCGAAACAACGCTGGAAGCTCTCGAGCGAGGCGCGCTGGACTATGTTCCCAAGCCCAATTCCCACGCGGAAATGAGCGAAGTCCTGGGCGAGGAATTGTTGCGAAAGATCCGCAACGCGGCCGGCACCGACGTGCAGCGCATCCTGCGGATCCGCAAAGATCGCGCGGAACGTCGCAAGGCGGAAGCCCAACTCAAGCGGGCGCCCAAGGTAGTGACGCAGGACTGTCCGACCGACCTGGCCGACAAGTGCATCGCCATCGGCATCTCGACAGGGGGGCCGCCGGCGTTGGCCGTTTTGTTCCGATCGCTCCGCCCGCCAACGCCTCCGATTGTCGTGGTGCAGCACATGCCGCCGAACTTTACGAAACCGCTGGCTTGGCGACTCGACTCGCAGTCGGCTCTTTCCGTAAAGGAAGCAGCCAACGGGGATGTCCTATTGCCCAACCACGCTTTAATCGCGCCGGGTGGAACGCACTTGCGTCTGCGACGACAAGGGAATCAGGTGAAGGTGGTGCTCCGAGACGGCTCGCCTGTCAGCGGTCACAAGCCCTCGGTGGACGTCATGATGACCAGCGCCGCCGAGGCGTTTCCGAACAAGTGCCTAGGCGTGATCATGACGGGGATGGGACGCGACGGCTCGGACGGCTGTCGAGCGATCCGGGAGGCCGGGGGTTACACCCTAGGGCAGGACGCGAACACGAGCGATGTATACGGAATGAACAAGGTCGCCATGCAGGAGGGCAATATCGACCTACAGTTCGCGTTGGATGAAGTCGCCGCAACGATTCGCCGTCATATTACCCGGCTGGGGAAATCGGCCCCCGTCGCCGCGACCTAGAGCACGTTCCTTGGCACTCTGTAGGGAACGGCCTCTGTGCCGTTCCCCGGTTGACCGAGCCATCGGAACGCCACAGAGGGCGTTCCCTACAGGCACGTGTCATAGTGATAAATCACGATCTGGTTGAGACACTCTAGACCCGCTCGATGGCCCGGAAGTAAAATCGAACCACCCGTTCGGACTGTTCTAGCCGGGCGCAGGCGACCTCGATCTTGGGGCAAATGCTTGCTGGAAACGGAGTTAGCTGGTATTTTCAAGCCGTCCGTGTTAGCCTAGCGCTTATAGATCCCTGCATTTCAATGTTCATTCGGGCGCCATGGGCGGCTTGTCCGCCCTTGTGGCTCAGGGCAAGGGCGGACAAGCCGCTCATGGCACCCGCACCTTAGTGCAGCGGTCAATAGCTATTGGTTGTGGTTTGGGGGTCGAGAGGGCGCCAGCGGCGCGCTGGCGCTACCTGAGCGCGGCGCCGCCTTGCGCCCTCTGAGGGAAGTGTTATCCCGGCGGGATCGGCATGGCAAAGCTACGCGTTGACACCTTTCTCGAACTGGTGCGTTCGAGCAAGCTCATCGAAGAAGAGCAGCTCGAGCGGGCGCTGGCCGACTTGAAAGCCCAATCGGCCGGCGAGCCCATCACCAGCGCCAACCGCGTGGCCATCCACCTGGTCGACGCCAAGCTGCTCACCCAGTGGCAGGCCGACAAGCTGCTCGAGGGGAAGTACACCGGCTTTAACCTCGGCAAATACAGGCTGCTGGACCACCTGGGCAGCGGCGGCATGAGCAACGTCTACCTGGCCGAGCACACGCTCATGCAGCGCCAGGTGGCCATCAAGGTCCTGCCCAAGAAACGGGTTCAGGACACGTCCTACCTCGCCCGCTTCCACCGCGAAGCCCAAGCCGCCGCCGCGTTGGACGACCGGAACATTGTCCAGGCCTACGATGTCGACAACATCGACAACATCCACTTCCTGGTGATGGAGTACGTCAAGGGAGAGGACCTCCAGGCGATGGTCAAACGGACCGGCCCGTTGCCCTATCATGTGGCGGCCGACTATATCCGCCAAGCGGCCCTGGGACTGAGCCACGCACACGCTATTGGCCTGATCCACCGCGACGTCAAGCCGGCCAATCTGCTGGTCGATCGGTCGAACGTCGTCAAGGTGCTCGACCTGGGCCTGGCCAAGTTCTCCGACGAGGACAAGGCATCGCTCACCGTGGCCTACGACGAAAACGTCCTGGGCACGGCCGACTACCTGGCCCCGGAACAGGCGCTCGATTCGCACGGCGTGGACGCCCGGGCCGATATCTACAGCCTGGGCTGCACGTTCTACTACCTGCTGACTGGCCACGCCCCGTTTCCCGACGGAACGCTCCCCCAGCGGATCATGGCCCATCAGAAAGAACCCGTGCCCAATGTTCGCAAAGAGCGGCCCGACGCTCCGATCGAGCTCATAAAAATCTATAACAGGATGATGGCCAAGAGGCCGCAACAGCGGCTCCAGTCGGCCGCCGACGTGGCCCACTATCTCACGCGGTGGCTCGAGGTCAACGGCTATGAGAAAACGGGCGAGTCGCCCGCGCCTGGGGTGGGCATTCCCCGCACGCCTGCCGCTCGACAGGCCAAGGCCGTCGCCTCGCGGGGTGGGCCCGGTTCGCGAGATGGTTCTTCGAGCGCGGGAAGCGGACCGTCGTCCGGGGCCGGACGAAGCGGCGCAGGCTCGGGCAGAGGTTCCGGCGACACCTTGTCCAACAAGGATCCGGCGAGCACCCGGGGATCGCGCAGCCATGCGGGCAGCCGATCGGGCAGCCGTGCCGGGAGCCGATCGGGCAGCCGCTCCGGGAGCCGCACCTTCCGTACCCCGAAGCTCGAAGGACGTCCGCCCGCCGAAGCGCAGCAATTACCCCAGCTACGCGACCCGATGCAGGCTTCGATGGAAGACGATCAACCGCCTCCCTTCATGGCCGAGGACGACTCGCCCGGCATCCTGCAACTCCGTGCCAAAATGAGTACCCGGGCCGCCGAGCCGACCGTACCCCTCTGGGCCTGGATCCTCATCGCCTGCGGCGCCCTGGTCCTCTTTCTGACGCTGCTGATCTTGATTCTCTGATCGCAGTTGTTATCGCGACGGCATGTTCATCGGGGTCCACGGGGGCAGATCGACGGCCGGTTTGCGGAACTCGCGGAGGATGTTGTTGGGCACGTAGGCCTTCTTGATGATGATGCTGTGGACGTGCTTCGAGAACCACTCGTCGTAAAGCGTCCAATAGCCCTTGTCGCCGCGGTCGGCGCCCCAACTGTTCTCGACGAGCCATTTGGCCGGCTTGCCCTTCTTGGCGTCACCGTCCATGTCGATGCCGACGAAAAGCATCATGTGGTTGACCGCCTCGTCGCGGGTGACGAACTGGTCCTTCTTGCTCAGGTTCAGGTCGACGCCGTAGAGCGACGAGTAGTCATAGAGCCCCACCTGCATGATTCCCTGAGCGCGGTCCATGTCCTGAAGCGCGTCGCCGCCGAACAAGACGGGCTCGTCGTCCAGGAGCGACTTGGACGCCAGCTTCCGGAGCGTGTCGACCGGCACGTTGACGTAGTGGACCTCGGGCGTCCCGACGATGTTCCGGATCCGACGCATCTTGTAGTGCTTGCCATAAGACTGCGTCGGGTCGTCGCACAGGTGGACGTACTGGCTCAGGTCAATGCCCACCCATTCTTTGTAGAAGCTCTGGGGCGTGTACGTTTTCGGCTCACTGACCTTCTTTTTCTTGTCGACGTAGCGATAGGTGAACTCGGTTGGCGGCTCGCCGAAGTTCAGCACGAGAATCCGATAGACCTCGGCCAGCATCCGCTTCTTCGCCGCGCGAATTTCGGCGATCGGTTTCTTCTCGGCGCGCATCTTGCGGATCTTCATCGCGTCGACGCGGAGCTTCTTGGCCAGGACGCGGTTCATCACGTCGGTGTTGCTCGACGCGTGGCTCTCAGGCATGACCGACTTGGGTACCACACCGTATTTCTCGACCAGCGCGACGGAGAAATCCCACCAGCCGCCGTCGGTGATCGGATCCTTCATGAAATAGTCCAACTCGCGATCGAACGGTTCCCGGTCGGACATGTCGATCATTATTTCTAGGAACCAGTTGGCCTTTTCCAGCTTGTCCCAGAACGACAGATAGCTCTCGGAAAACTCGAACCCGTCGAGCTTGTGCTTCTCGATGACCAACGGCCGCATGACGTTCAGGCTGGCGAACAGCCAGCACCGGCCGCTGTGCTGCTGGTTGGTGATGCCCTTAGCTTTGAGCTTGTGGCTGAACAGGTTGCTGTGTTTCTGGACGATCTCGCGGTTCAAGGCCAGGTCCTTGGCGTCGTTCGTGGTCAGCGCGTTGCGCAGCGCCCGGGTCGGGGCGTCCATCTTCAACGAGTTGCGTAACTGCTTCTGAATCTGGGGCGAAAGGGCGCCGTCCTTGGCGGCCATGGCCGGGGCAGTGGTCGCAAGGAAAATCGTCAATAAACCAAGGGTGGTCGTCCAACTACGCAGCATCATGAGAGCACCTCCGGGAAGAATCTCGAGGTCAAAGGCAAGTAGGCATGCAAGGAAGGACGGCCGCGTGCCCCGGCGACCGCTTCGTGGGCCAGGTTCGCACCCGTCCACGAATGGGGGATATGCCCATTCTACCAAGGCCCCCCGGCCCAGGCAACACACGGAATTGTGGCTGGGAATGAATGGAAGAAGGAAGCACAGCGGGCCTGTAAGCCGGGTTCTGTTCCCGAGACGGGTTTGAGGCCGCCTCGGGCAATGGTCATTTCTCTAGGAGACCGATTGCTCGGCCCCTCAAGCGGTCCACCCGGGAGTCGACAACGGGCCGGACCAGCCCGCGGGCCGACGCCCAGTGCCTGGGCACCGACGCGGCCGCAGCTCCCTGTTTGACCTTGCTCCCGGTGGGGTTTGCCTAGCCAGGCTGGTCACCCAGCCTGCTGGTGAGCTCTTACCTC
>JAFGFF010000042.1 GCA_016931075.1 Pirellulales bacterium
GGGCCGAAAAGACCGGCCTGCCCATGCGTCAAGCGGCCATGGACCTGGCCGTCATGCGCGTCGTCGACGGCATCACCGCCCGGGGATTGTTGCCGTAGGAATGCACGGCGCTCGATCGGCGCCTCACCGCCGTCCCAGCCAGCCGCGGCGCCAGAAGAAGTAGAGTTGGCCCAGGGCGACCAGAGCCATCAGGCCCAGGGCCATGGGGTAGCCGAACCGCCAGCGCAGCTCCGGCATGTTCCAACCCGAGGCATCCGGGGCGAAATTCATCCCGTAGAGACTGGCGATGAAGCTCAACGGGATGAAGATGGTCGCGATGATGGTCAACACCTTCATGATTTCGCTCATCTGGTTGTTGACCGCCGAGAGATAGTAGTCGCGCAGGTCGGAGCACATCTCGCGCGACGTCTCGATCAGGTCGATGATCTGGATTGTGTGGTCGTAGCCGTCGCGGAGGAACAGACGCGTGTCGTCGCAGATCAGCGGGTGGGAATCGCGCAGCAGTTGCCCCAACGCGTCGCGCAGCGGCCAGACGGCCCGGCGGAGAAGGAGCAACTCGCCTCGCAGGGTGTGGATTTCCTCCATGGTCTCTCGCTTCGGGTTCAACGAAACGTCCTCGTCGACCCGGTCGAGCCGCTCGCCGTAGCTTTCCAGGATCGGAAAGTAGGAGTCGACCACCGCGTCCAGCAGGGCATAGACCAGGTAGTCGCTCCCCCGGGCACGCAACAGGCTGTTGCCCTTGCGGATCCGTTGCCGCACCGGTTCGAGGCAATCGCCCGGCCGCTCCTGAAGCGTCAGGACGAAGTTCTTGCCGAGAAAAATGCTCAACTGCTCGCTGTCGAGATGCGTGGCCGAGGCGAACATCCGGGCGACGATGTAGAGATGATTCCCAAAATCCTCGACCTTCGACCGCTGGTGCGTGTTGACCACGTCCTCCAGGGCCAGCGGGTGCAGGCCGAAGATCTCGCCCAGCCGATGGATCACGCCGGCGTCGCCCAGCCCGACCAGGTCGATCCAAAGCACCGCGTCGTCGGAAAGCAGCCCGGGCACGGCTTCGACGTCGGGAAGCGTCTTCTCCTCGATCCCGTCGGGCCCGTAGCGGATCACGCGGATTTCCGGCGCCAGTGCCGTCGGGTCGACGACGACCGAACCCGGGGCATGGCCCGGGGGTGTGCGGCGTCGCATCCGCACGTTGAGCCGAAACATCTTGCGAAGCTTCTCATTCATCGGGCGAGTCCTCCGCGCCGACGTGCGATTTTTTTTACGACCGGAACAGCTCGAGCATCGATTGGGCCGTCTGCTGGGGATCGATGGCAGCAACCCAGCCCAGGTAGCCGGCCAGGAGCACGCCGATCACGATCAGGCTAATGCAACGGACGTTTCGCGGGACGGCGAACCCGCGCAGGGCCTCGGCCAGGGTTGTTTCCAGCTTCCGCCAGCCCAACGGGTCCTGGTGCGGGCCGCTGGACACCAGCGACAGGTTACGGAAGAACGAGGACGCCTCGAAATGGAGCCGGACGTTCAGCGTCGGCAGCGTGAGGCTGTCGCCGGCCCAACGGGCTTCGGGGTCGAGCCGCTGGACCACGTCGGCCAGGATCGGGCGGAGTTCGTCGGCCGAAATGTTGTAGATGACCAGCCTCGGCCGGACCGACAGGATCACCAGCGAAACGCCCAACGCGTAAAGGATCGCCAGGATGATCCAGACGTACTCCCTAAACAGGACGGATGCCGCCTGGGGAAAGAACAATTGAATCGGCCCGATGATGAACAACCCGGCCACGGCCAGCCCGAGCGCCGTCAGGTCCCGGCTGCCCGAGACGAGAAACGGCCGCCGCGCCAGATTGATCATGCCCAGCAGCATCACGTAGATCGCCACCGGCCCCAGGGCCAGGCAGAGTGCGAATGGGTCCATCGGGTGAGTTCTCCGAAGAGCTAAATGCAAAAATAGGCAACAGCGGTTCAAGGCGCGAAGGCAAGTTCGCTGGAAACGGTCGCGCCGCGTTCATCCGTCACGGTCAGGAACCATATTGTAGCATTCTCGGGGGCGCGATCCGCCACGATGCCGTGCCCCTTGATCTTCGCCGGCTTGGTAACCCATTTGCGTGTTCGGTTGTCGCCGGGCAAACGGTCCGTGGTGTAGCAAAGCTGAGCAGAGACCAATTTCGACTTCGTGTCAACCTCCGCCACGACCTGTTTTCCCCCAGGCTCAGGAACCGGTTTTATTATCCGAGGAATCGGCGTTCCTCCCTTCAGGTGTTGGTCGACAAACAGCTCGATCACTTTGGGACGGTCGAAGATGTGCCCATGGGGCAGGTTGGGTACATAGTGGAGGTTCTTCTCCGACTGGACAAGGCCGTAGGTCTTGGCGTGGCTGTCCGGCGGATAGGCGAAATCGCGTCCCCCGTCGACGAACAACATGGGCATGGCCGCCGAGCCGACGTACGTCGAGGGATCCCAGAGTCGCACCCACTTCGCGGCATTCTCCGGGCCCATCTTCTGGAATTGGTCGACCCAAAAACTGTTCTTGTGAAGAAAGCCACACCCGTATACCGGCACGGCCGCTTGGAACCGGTTGTCCAAGCCCGTGACGATGCAGGTCAGGTATCCGCCCCAGCTTATACCGGTGACGGCCGTTCGTTCCGGGGCGACTTCCGCGAACGAGCGCACCAGTGAATGGGCAAGGATGACGTCGGCCACGGCGTGGTAGGTCCACTGGTCGGCAGCGGGCTTTTCGATGGCTCCAAACTTCTCCGTGTCGGCCTGGCCTGGCCCGCCGTCTTCGAGACGTTTGCCGCCTGGTCCGTTTCCGGCCAGGTCCATGGCAATGGCCGCGTAGCCCCGCTGTGCCCAGAGTTTGGCCCAGGATTCGAACGCCCCTCCTCCGCCGCCGTGGACCAGCACGACGGCCGGGAGGTTCTTGTCCTTGGAAGGATCGCCGGCAAGCGAGCCGGGGGTCGCATAGTAGGCAAAAACCCGGGTAGGCCGACCGTGGTACGGCTCTCCCTCGAAATAGAGTGACCGAACAGTCTTGCCCTTGTCCCACTTGAACGCGGGCGGTCGGCTCAATGCCTGAAGGTCCCACGGCGTTGTCTTCGGCAGCGTCTCGGCCGGGCGGATCGGCGCGGGGACCGCGTCCGCCGACAAGCACGGCAGACAGCAATACAAAAGCAGCCCCAGGGCCAACACGCACCGAGAATATCGCTTCATCGTTGGAGATTCCTGATCGAAGATATTTTCACTGGGTGCCACTGGCTCAGCCAGTGTTCTCATCCCGACGTCGGACAACACTGGCAGAGCCAGTGGCACCCGGTGTGGGCAAAGCCATCGGCACCCCGCCGTCGTGACAGGGCGATACTTTGGAGGGCCACGCTCCGTCGTGGCCGGGCGATACTTTGGAGGGCCACGCTCCGTCGTGGCCTGGCGCGTCGTTTGACGCGGCCACGACGGAGCGTGGCCCTCCATGTGTAAGGTGTCACAATTTCGTTGATTTCTAGTCGGGCTCGGGTGGTTCGGGTTCGGTCGGTTCGGCTTTAGCCCGGCCGTTGCCGCAGAGGCGTCGGGCTTCGATTTCGAGCTTCGTCTGTTCCAGCAGGCACCGGTGTTCCAACTGGCCGTAGTGATAGCGGGCTACCATCATGTCGGCAAAGGCCAGCAGAACGACCCACGCCAACAGCAACACCATGGCCATCAGCAGGACGATCCGCACCAGCGGTTCGTTGAGGAAACAATAGGCGATCAGGATCAGGGCCAGGATGCCCAACATGCCGCTGCACTGGGACCGTCGCCGGCACTGCCGCCAGAGGAATTGGGTTTCTTCCGGCGCGAGATCGCGCTGCTTGGTTCGTTGCCACGAGAAATAGTGCCACGCCAGTAGTCCGCCGGAGCCCAACAGGACCGCCGACGCCGTCAAGATCAAGGGCACGTTGTTCACGGCAGGGGACTCCTCTTCTCTGAAATCGCTTCCCTTCAGGTCGGCCCGTGTTTTCTGTTCTGCTCTTCTATTGAACCGCCTTGAGCCACTCGCGCAACACCCAACCCACCTTGGCCAGACTCAGCGCCGAGCATTTGTCGACCGTGTCTCCTTGCGTGTGCCAGGGAGGATAGTCGAAATCAATAATATCGATCGTCGGGATCTGAGCGATGTCGTGCAGAGGGACATGATCGTCGCGGACCTCATGTTTCGGCCGGGCGATGAATTCGCGAACCCCCAGCCGTCCGGCCGTCGACCATATATCGCGGACCAGCGGGCGCGTGTCGGACCACCAGGCGCTGTACTGCTCCTGGAAGAGCTGCAAATCCGCGTCGCCGATCATGTCCAAGAGGATGCCGCAGCGATAGCGATACTTGGGTGGATTCTTTTTATAATCCCGGGCGAAGTGCGTCGACCCGAGGAAGAACGGGTGGTAGTACTGGTTGAAGATGTATTCCTCGGCGTCGAAGAAGACGAAATCGATGCCGTACTTGCAGTCGAGCTTTGCCATCTCGTTGCCCAACTCCATGAGCAGTGCCACGCCGCTGCCGCCGTCGTTGGCCCCGACGAACCGGCCCCGCGGGTTGTGGCGGTCCATCAGCGGATAGGGCAACGTGTCGTAGTGCGTGCAGAGCAAAATCCGCTCGGTCCGCTCGGGCTTCCAATGGACGATCAGGTTGGCCATCGCGACAGGCTGGCCGTTGCGCGGATCGGGGGCCGTGAACTTTTGAAGTCGAACGGTCGCCCCGAGTTTCTCGAAATGCTCTTTTAACAGCTTTTGCTGCTTGGCCATGCCCTCCGAACCGCTCCGGCGAGGTCCGATCTGGCAGATCTGCTTCAGGTACTCGTACGCCCGAGCGCCGTTGAAGGGGATGTCCTTCAACTGCAGCCGCGAGACGACCGCCTCGGCCTGGTTGCGGCGACCGTAGTCCCAACCGACCAGGCCCGCAGCAACGGCGATCACCCCCACCGTCACGGTGGTGGCCACCAGCCACCATCGGCCGCGAGCCGGCCGCGCCGGCGGAGTTTTATTAGGCTCGGCGTGTTGTTTCATAAGCCCACCGTGAGAGGTCTGGCTTGCCGGACAGTAACCGGCCCGCGGAAAAGGTGCCAGGCACCTTTTGTGCGAAGCACCCGAAGGGCCGTTCCGGCAAAAGGTGCCTGGCACCTTTTCCGCTGCGTTGCTCTGGGGTAAACCGGACCGCCCAGAAATCGGGCAGATCGGAGCCCTTTCGCCCCATTCTACCCAAAAAACGACAAGCAGGGCTATCCTGTCCAACCGGGGCACTCGGCCAAGTGCGTCGAGCCTTTCCTCCCGCCCCCAATCCCTCGCCCCCCGCCCCTACCCCACACCGGCCTTGACGCCCGGGGGCCAAACTCCTACCGTTTCACGCGTATGGACGTTTTCTTTGCCTCCCGCGCTCCTTTGCCTGTTGGATGATCCGATGGAACCCACCCGCTCCGAGAATCGCGTCTCCCGAACCGATGCCCCCGCCGTACAGGGGGTTCCCCTGCTCGACCTGAGCCAGCAGCACGCCGCACTGATGGACGAAATCACCGACCGGCTCGCGGCCGTCTGCCGAAGCGGTCAGTTCGTTCTTGGTCCGGAAGTGACCGAACTCGAGAATCGCGTGGCCGAGTATTGCCAGGTGAAACACGCCGTCGGGTGCGCCTCGGGCAGCGACGCGTTGTTGTTGGCGCTGATGGCCTGCGACGTGGGCCCTCGGGACGAGGTGATCCTGCCGAGCTTCACGTTCTTCGCCACGGCCAGCGCGGTCACCCGGCTGGGCGCGACGCCCGTGTTCGCCGACATCGATCCGGCCACGTTCAATATGGATCCGGCTTCGGTCCAAGATCGGATCAGCCCCGACACGAAGGCCATCCTGCCGGTCCACCTGTTCGGCCAGTGCGCCGACATGGACGCGTTGAACAAAATCGCCGCGTCGGTCGACATCCCGGTGATCGAGGACGCCGCGCAGGCTATCGGGGCCGAGTATCGCGGACAGCGGGCCGGGTCGATCGGCCGGATCGGCTGCATCAGCTTCTATCCGACCAAGAACCTGGGCGGCGCCGGCGACGGCGGTATGCTCACCACCAACGACGACGAGGTGGCCGACCGCCTGCGCCTGCTGCGAGGGCACGGCATGCGCCCGCGCTACTACCACCACGTCATCGGCATCAACAGCCGGCTCGATTCGTTCCAGGCCGCCTTCCTGAACGTCAAGATGCCGCACCTGGACCGCTACGTCCAACAGCGTCAGGCCAACGCGGCCCGCTACACCGAGCTTTTCACCGCCACCGGGCTGGACCGGAAGATCGGCCTGCCCCCGTCGCCGGCCGAACACCGCCACGTCTGGAACCAGTACGTCGTCCGCGTGCCCGACGGGCGGCGCGACGAACTGCGCGAGTACCTGGCCGACCAGAAGATCGGCTCGGAGATCTACTACCCTCTCGGCCTGCACGACCAGGAGTGTTTCCGCTACCTGGGCTACAAGCGGGGCGACCTGCCCGAGACCGACCGCGCCACCGACGAAGTCCTCGCCCTGCCCATCTTCCCCGAGCTGACCGCTGCCCAACAAGAACTCGTCGTCAACCAGCTCTCCGCCTTCTTCGCCACCTCGACCGCCACCCACGCCCTCTCCGGGCCTCGTTACCAGAGCCGGACGGAAGCCCGACGGACGTAGATTGCCTCTCGCCCCAACGTAGCATCTTGGGTCCAGGGCGCCATGCCCGGACGCGAATCACGGGCCGAAGGCCCAGCCGTTCTCCCAGCCCAGGGCGCCGCCCTGGGGACCGGTTTGACACAGCATCGTATTTATCGGCCCAACGGGCCAACCGTTCCGCCGATCTATTGGGCCGTTGGCCCGAAAAAACACGCGCGTTGCCGGCCCAGGCCCCAGGGCGGCGCCCTGGACTGGGAGAACCAGGTCCCTTTGGGGCGGTCGCACAACGCCCAACATAACCAAACGCCACCCGGCCTCCGCATCTGACCGGCACAAACGGCTACTCGGGCTCGGCAGCCTGTTCGGCGTCGTCCGGCTCGGGCCCTTTGGGCAAAGGGCCCCATTGCAGGTTAGCCCGCCTAGACAGGAACTCATAAAACCTTTCCCGGACCTCGGTGCTCAAGCTGGTCTCCCACATGCTGATTCTTTGAAGCTTCGGGATCTTTTTCAACGATTCGACAGCCGCATCGTCGATTTTCGTTTCATCGAGGCTGATTTCCGTGAGTGACGGGTGGCCTTCCAAATGGCGAATCCCGCGGTTGCCGACCCGTGTGCCGTCCAGCCTCAAGCAGACAAGCGACCGGATGCCTGCCACGTGGGCCATCGCCTCGTCATCGACTTCCGTGTTGGAAAGGTCCAAGGTCTTCAGAGTCTTCAGCTTCTTCAAGTGGGTCAACTCCGCCGGATCGAACTTCGCGCTGTCGAGGGAGAGATCAGTCAGGGCCGACGAGCCGTCGAGTCCTTTAAGGCACCCAGGTGGCAATTCCGATCCGCATAAACGTAGCGAGTTGAGCGACTTCAGCGAGTTGAGTTCCTTGCCGAGATCGCGCGATAACTTGCCCTGTAGCAGTTGCAGTTCCGTTGGTGTAGACACATTGCCCAGGTGATGGAGGCCACTGCCGGTGACTTGAGTCCTTTTCAAGATCAAGGTAGCCAGTGAAGGAATCTTGCCCAGGTGCTCAAGTCCGTCGTCGGTGATGTTTGCCTGCTCGATGGCCAGAGAGCTAAGCGACGGCAGGTCCTCCAGATGGGCCAACCCCGCGTCGGTAATATCGGAGTTCTGCAATATGATACGCCATAGCGACTTCATGCCCGACAAGTGTTGCAGGTCGCGGTCGCTCAGATTGGTTTCGATGGCGATGAGTGTTTTAAGACCCTTGTATCTTGCGAGCGAACGGAGGCCCTCGGGCCCTAGAGTGACCTGGCTAAGCACCAATGTCTGGAGTTGCGGCTGCTCACCCAATGCGTCCAACCACAATTCGGCGTTGCGGGCGCCATTGAGGCCCAAAAGGCTGATTGGACCCAGCCCGGCGAGCGGCTTCGGGTCGATGTTTGCCGTGTCCATGACACTGATTTCAACGTTCCACACCCAATTCGTTGTGTCAAACTCCCAGCCAGCGGAAATGCTCTTGAGAAACGCCAACGCACGTTGCTGGGGCGAATTCACGAAGGCTCGCAGACCGAGGAATCCGGCGACCAGGCAGACGAGGAGGCCTGTTGTCACGATCGTGGCGAGCCGTCCGTTGCGGGGTTCTTTGCCGTGTTTGCGACGCCAGCGCTCGTAGTAGTGACGTATCCAGCCGAAAACGACGACGGTGAGGATGCTCAACACCAAGCCGGCGAGCCCGGCCAGCAGGAAGGGCCAGTTATTCTCGAAGAGGTTTGGAATGTAGTTGCCCCACGGCCAGCGTTCACCCCATGGCCAGAGGATCTGCTTCATGGGCCAGGCCATCGGCAACGCCCCGAGCGAGCCGATCAGGGGAAAGGCCAGCGCGGCCTTCCAGCCGGCAAGCCGCAGGCTGACGTAGAGCCCGCCGAGGACGACTGGGGCGATCAGGACGAAAGCGATCAGTTCGCCCCTCTGGACGCGGCCTCGCCCGGCGTCTTCGGCGAAGGCGAACAGGGCAAGGGGAACCGAAACAACCAGGAACAGCGCGATCGTCACGTTGCGCCATGCCCGAAATGGCGTGGCGGTCGACCGGGTCTTGTGGAAGGCGCGTCCAATCTTGAACAGGGGCGACAGGAGCCGTTCGTCCCACGACGGCGGCTCGGGTGTTTGCTCTTCCGGGCGGTCGTCGGCCGATTCGTCCGGTTCGACTCTCCAAAACAAGAACACGCCAGCGGCCAGGCAGCCGAACACGTAGCCCAGGACGACGCCCACCGGGATCGAGATGTAGGCGAGCAGAGCCGCCAGAAGGTAGTCCCAGACGTTGAGGCTGGCGGACGGGTATCTCCGCCCGAACATCAGATACAAGATCGCCGCAACAGCCGGTACGAACACGGCCCCCGCGATCATCGACGCCAATTTCGGTCGCCGGCCCCGGAGGAGCCAGACTTGGCCCATGCCGACGGCCAGGAACAGGCCTGCGATGACGAATATCAACCAGCCCGGCAGCTTGAACGACTGCATGACGGCGAACAGCACGGCGAAGAGCGTCACCATGAGCATCAGCGTGCCCATCGGAAACCGCCTTGGCACCTGGGCCGTTCGTGCCGCCCGCCCGGCGTCTCGCTTCGCTTCGTCCGTATCCGACATGAGAAGGCTTCTTCCGATGGTCAAAGAATGTGTTATGAAGTGCCTTACGTCTTCTTTTCTCGTTTTGTGGCACCCAGTTACTCTGGCTCGGCATTCGATTCGTCAGCATCCGGCTTGGGCTCTTCGGGCCCGAGACCCCATAGCTGCTGAGCCTGCTTCAATTGGAACTCATACAGTTCTGTCTGGGCTTCATGGCTCAATGGGCTAAAGAGCAAACTGGCCGGCTCCAGCCTCGGGATCTTCTTAAGCGACTCGACTGCGGTATCGTCAACCTGGGTATCTGCGATGACGAGCGACGTGAGTGTCGGGTGCCCTTCGAGTCGGCGAATTCCATGGTTGCTAACTCTCGTTCGGCAAATCCTCAGTTCTACAAGAGAGCGGACAGCCACCACATGCACCATTGCCTCATCTCCAACACCCGTATTATCAAGATACAAAGACTCCAGACAACCTATACATTTCAAATGAGACAATTCATTTTCTTCGAGTTCGGTTCCACTCAGATCAATCTTCTTCAAAGATAAACCTTCAATACCCTCCAATCCACCTTGTGGTAGCTGCGAGTCGGACAGATCTAACTCTTCGAGCGCCTTAAGCGCGCCAAGCTCTCTTCCCAGATGTGATGTTAACTTTGCACTGCTCAATCGCAAATAGCACAATGTTTGCAGACCACCGAGGTAATGGAGCCCGCTGCCGGTCACATTCGTATCTTGAAGATCCAACGTCGCCAACGAAAAGCATTCGCCTAAGTGCTCGATCCCTTTGTCGGTGATGTTATCTTGTGAGAGAATGAGTGTTTCCAGTGATGGTAAGCCCCGCATATGCAATAGCCCTTCGTCGGAAATATCAACGTTTCTTAGTTCGAGGTGGCGTAGTGCTCTCAGCCCTGACAGCTTCTCCAGATGGGAATCGTCCACATTGCAGTCAGTTGCACACAGGAGTCTGAAGTTCCTGTGCTGGGAGAGAAAATTAAAGCTCTCGGGCTTCAAGCGTGTGTTGCTGAGCACCAACCGTCGGAGCTGTGTCTGGCTGCGGACAGCGTCCAACCACCGATCTCCATTAGAAATGCGATGAAGCCCCCACTCTCCGATAGGTCCTAGATTGGCTACCAACCCAGGATCCACATTATCATCAATCGGTCCGATAATCTCGACTCGCCACAGTCCACTCGATTTATCGAAGTCAAAGATACATTCAAGGTCCGTGAGTAATGCGATGGCCCGCTGCTGAGGGGATCTGCTATAGGCCGTCAAGCTGAAAAACCCGGTTACAAGACACGCGATCAATACGATGGTGAAAGTCAGGGCTAACTTCACGTTGCTCTGTCGCCCATCAACCTTGCGCAAACGGCCACGATAGTACCGCACCCAACCAAACACGATGGCAATCAGGATTCCCATTGCCAGACCCGCAATCGTTGCCCATAAATAGGGCCAATTGGAGGCGAGGAGTACCTGGAAGTCATCGTCCCACGGCCAGAGGATACGTTTTACCGGCAGGGCCATCGGTAGGGCCCCGAGCGAGCCGAGCAGGGGAAAGGCCAGCACGGCCTTCCAGCCGGCAAGCCGTAGGCTGACGTAGAGACCGCCGAGAACGACCGGTGGGATGAGGATGCATGCACTCTCACCCCAGTAGATGCTGCCTCGCCCGGCGTCTTCGGCAAGTGCGTACAAACCGGCAGGAAGGTAGCCGACCAGGAACAGCGCGATCGTCACGTTGCGCCATGCCCGAAAAGGTGTGGCGGTCGCCCGGGTCTTGTAGAAGGAATGTCCCATCTTGAACAGGGGCGACAGAATCCTCTCGTCCCACGACGGCGGCTCTGGCGTTTCCTCTTCCGAGCGATTGTCGGCCGATTCGTCTGGAGCCCCGTCCGGTTCGACCCGCCAAAACAAAAACACGCCGGCGGCCATGCAGCCAAAGATGTAACCTAGAACGACACCCACTGGGATCGACATGTAGGCAAACAGAATCGCCCGGAGCCAATTCCACATCGACAGCTGCCCCTGAAAGTCATGCATCTCTATCAGATCAATCGCGGCCACAACCAACGCCGCGTACATGGCCCCGGCGATCATCGACGCCAGCTTCGGCCGGCGGCCTCGGAGGAGCCACACTTGGGCCATGCCGACGGTCAAGAACAGGCCTGCGATGACGAATATCAACCAGCCCGGTAGTTTGAACGACTGCATGACGGCGAACAGCACGGCGAAGAGCGTCACCATGAGCATCATCGTGCCCATCGGAAACCGCCTCGGCACCTGAGCCGTTCGGGCCGTCCGCGAGGCGTCTCGCTTCGCCTCGTCTGTGTCCGACATGAGAAGGCCTCTTCCGATGGTCTGAGAAGCGAATCGGGCAGTAACCCAGTGCCGTTCAGGATGCCATGCAATACGGGCTTCGTCAAGCACCGCGCCGGCCGGGCGGTTTGATTGTGCCGGCGGCATTTGGGCAGTAGAATGTGCCCAGGCCGATCGGCCAAAGACTGGGGGTACTGATTCGTTTGTCACGCCACCAAGGAGCACGCTATGCCGATTTCCGTCACTTGCCCTGGCTGCAAGGGGCAGTTCAACGCGCCCGACCATCTGGCCGGCAAGAGGGTGAAGTGCCCGAAATGTGCGACCGTTCTTGAAGTCGCCGCGCCGCAACCAACGGGCGCACCTTCAGCGACGCCGATTGCGGTGGCTTGTGCGTGCGGCCGGCAGTTTCGAGTGAAGCCCGACCTGGCGGGCAAGCGCGTGAAGTGCCCCGGGTGCGGTCAGGTTCTCACCGTCCCTGGCCCCGCGCCGGCATCGCCCTTGGCCCCGTCCCCCCTGGCCGATCCGACTGACATGGACCGCCTCCTGGCAGCCGACGCCGCGGCCCCGACCGCTTCGCCCCTGGGCCCGACACCAAAGCGAAAGAAGAAACGGGCTTCCAACTCCCGAATACTCATCGGCTTGAGCATTGGCGCGGGCGTGGTCGTTGTCGTGGCTCTGCTGACGATGGCCCTTTGGCCCTCGGGCGACGGACCTTCTCTTGCAGGAGGAACATCTGGTTCCCCGACAGCCGGCGCATCCGCTGGTCCTTCACAACCGATCACACTCGACGCCGCATTTCCCGATGGGGTATCGAGTCCTCCGGAGTGGCTCGTTCGCGACGCTCCGTTCGACATGGAGTCGTACTTCGAGGCCCCCGCGCCCGAGTACAATGGGGCGACACTATACCTCGATGCGTTGTACGAATTCGGACCGAGGATGGGCGTCTGTTTCAGCTCCTCCGAACGGTCTAAGCGTGAGTCGGCGGTCCGTCAACGTCGACAACGTCTCGATTCGCTCTTTTCGAGACTTGAGGAGATGCGCGTGCCGCGCGACCCAAATATGCTAGCTCAACTTGCCGGTGAATATGATATTGGCTTCGAAAAGCTGGCCAACGCTCAACGATATCCGCAGTGTGTTTTTCAAACGGGAATTGACGTTATCAGCGGCAATGATATCAATGAGGCGGCCTTCCAAGTCGGCCGCGCATTGCAATTGCGAGCCCACGATCACTTGGCTCGTGGGGAAATCGACCGCATCATTGACGAACTGGAGATTGTCTTGCGTCTGGGACGTGACTTGTGCCGGCGCACCGCGATGTTTCTGCAAACGGCCAGTTCGGGGCTCATTCGTGTCGCATGTGAAGAAGTCGTTCCCATGGTCCTTGCGTCGAGTGATCTCACGGCCGAGCACTGCCAACGCCTAATTGCTCTCCTTGAATCGATCGACTATTCGACGCATTGGTATCGGCGTTCGATCGACGGAGAGTACGTCTGTGCCCGAACATTCCTTCACAATCTGAAATCCGACCAAGGCCCGTTCCAGTTGACGTCCACACCAAGGCGAGAAGTTGTTGGATTATTTAATGAGATCCTGCGTGTACGAAACGGTGAACACTTGTATCAGGCCTTCAAGGCAGCACCCGACAAACGCTATCGCGAGGAAATCGACGAACTCAACCGGTGGCATACGTCCATCTCGCGCACGGGTGACGGCTCACTGCAAGAACAGATTGCTGCATTGAAGACCTACGATCGCAAGGGCATGGTGAGCCCGCAAATTATTCCCCACTATGTGCGGGCGCTCTCTCTGGAACCTGTTGCACACGCCTTCATGCGAGGTAGGGCGAGAATCGCCGGCACGCAATGCCTGCTGGCCTTGCGGCATTGGCAATTGACCCGGGACCAAGACATCTCCAGCCTGGATGAAGTGGTGCGGGCCGCTGGAATGAAAGAGACGCCTCGTGATCCGTTTGGCAACGGGTCCCTTCAGATGACGATGCTCCGAGGGCATCGCGTTATTTATTCAGTCGGCCATGACGGCATCGACAACCACGGTGAACCGGAATACGGAGAAGACGCTAGAACCCGACGCGGCGACATCGTATTTCGATTGCCGAAGCCACAATAGACCATCGATTGCGTAATAAAACCCTGAAGGAGAACACCATGATTGTGAGTTATTCCATACGACGTATTATGTTTTCCATGACCATAGCCGGCAGCTGCGTGGTGTTCGCGTCAGTTCTCCCAGCCCAAACGTCCGCCAGACCGCCAGAAACAAACGATACTGCCATCCCGGTCGATCGCAACAAGCTGACCTTGCCCGGGGCGGTGACCGAGCCGCCGGCGTGGCTGGTCAAGGACGCGCCGTTCGACGTGAAGGCCTTCTTCAAAGCGCCTCCGCCCGAGGAGAACGCAGCGCCGTTGTACTTGGATGCGCTGTACGAGTTCGACGACGAGATGGGTGTCTGCTTTCCGCCCGACGAACGGGCACGTCGCAGCCCGGTGGCCAAAAAGCGAAAGGAGGACTTCTCACGTCTCTGCGAAGCATGGAAACAGAATCCCGATTCGGTCGATCCGGCTGAAATGGACAAGATCCTGAGTGAGTTCGACACGGGCTATGCAAAGTTGGCGCAGGCCCAGAAGCGCAAGCAGTGCGTTTTTCCGCCCGCAATAAGGCTTTTCCCCACCATTTCTCATGTGCATGCCATTCGTGCCGCGTCACGAGTGAATACGATGTGGGTTGCCCGAGAGATATCGCAAGGTCGTTTCGATCAGGCATTTTCGAAAATGCGTGTCATGTGGCGTCTGGCTTATGATCTGCAGACTCATGGAGAGACGGAATCCTATCTGACAAGCACTATAGTGCGATATTTTGTTCTCACGGAGGACATCCCATGCATGTTGGCTTCTCCGCACCTGACCGCAGAACACTGCGATCGCATATTGAAACTGTTGACGCGACATGAGCCACGGAAGGATGCCTATATTCCGATGATGCAATCGGAATACCTCAGGATACGACAACTCCTTCACCATGCTGAGACTTCAACAGGAATGTTCGGACCGGATGTGCCGCCGAGCAAGAGAGCCCTGAGAATTCTGGATGTCTTTTTCGGCCCAACTGGCAAGACAAACACCAAAGATGCGTTGAAGAGCATCCCGCGAGAGAGGTTTCAAAACGAGGTTAAAATGATTGCGAAGTGGTATCGATCCTTTGCCAGCGCACCACACAACACGTTGCAGGAGCACCTCGCTGCGTTCGAGAAAGCAAATAAACTTGTGGAAAGCGGTAGGCTCTTCCCCATCGGGGCACACCGATTTTTAAGTGCGGCGAAACAAGCTTTCTACGCGACCGCCCGAATCGACGCTACCCTCGGCGGTACGCGGTGCCTGGTGGCCCTGAAACGTTGGGAATTAGACAAAGGAACGCCGCTGCCCGATCTTAAAACCGTGGTGCGTGCGGCCGGAATGGACGGAGTGCCGATCGATCCGTATTCACAGCAGCCTTTGCGGATGACCACGATCGACGGCCGGCCCGTGGTCTATTCGGTCGGGCAGGATGGGATAGACGATCAGGCCCGAATCGAATGGAAGATAGGCAACAAAAATCCTCGCGGCGACCTCATCTTCCGGCTGCCGAAACCGCGCGAGGGCCGGTGACGTGGAGAGTGGATCGCGCCGCCCGCGCGCATAAAAAAACCCGCCGTGCGTCAGCCAGGTTTCGACGCACAACGGGCTTCCACCGCGGGAATGTACCTAGCGCCTCGTGCGGTGTCCCTGTCAGAGCACGCCCGGCGGCGAGGCAGCCGCACCTCGGTGCCCAGACATTACAAGCATAGCACAAAAAACGATGTCCGGCGGGCGGCGCAGAAAAAAATCCCGACAAGAAAATCGAACCGAAAACGAAAATCGAGCGATCGGTTGCGTCTACTTGCGAACAAACCGTGCTTGGAAGAACCGCAAGTACTTCGGCTCGAAAACCATCTCCAGACCGGTGATTTGCGCGCGGCGGTCCCAGACTTCGAGGATGGTTTCGGCCGTGACGTCCATGTGGGCTTGGGTGTAGACACGGCGGGGGAGGGTCAGGCGGACGAGCTCCAGGGCCGGGCGGTTGTGGTCGCCCGTCTCGGGATTGCGGCCGGCGGAGACGATGCCGCGTTCCATCGCGCGGACGCCCGACTCGACGTACAGCTCGGCCGCCAGGGTCTGGGCGGGGAATTCGTCTTGCGGCAGGTGCGGCAGGAACCGCTTCGCGTCGAGAAAGACGGCGTGGCTGCCGACCGGACGGACGATCGGGATTGATTCGTCGATCAGCCGCTGGCCCAGGTACTCGACCTGGCCGATCCGCGCGCGGATGTGGTCGTATTGGACCGCCTCGACGATCCCCCGGGCGACCGCCTCCATGTCGCGACCGGCCATGCCGCCGTAGGTATGCAGGCCCTCGTAGACGACGACCATGTTCTGTGCCTGCTCGAACAGCTCCCGGTCGTTCAGAGCCAGCCAGCCGCCGATGTTGACCAGGTGGTCCTTCTTCGCGCTCATCGTCGCGCCGTCGGAATAGGAGCAGATCTCGCGGAGAATCTCGGGGATGGTCTTGTCTTCGTAGCCCGGCTCGCGGGTCTTGATGAAATAGGCGTTCTCGACCATTCGCGTGGCGTCGAGCATGACACGGATGCCGTGCTTCTGGCATAAGGCGTACACGTCGCGGAAGTTTTGCATGCTCACCGGCTGCCCGCCGGCCATGTTGACGTTGCCCTCGAACGAGACATAGGGGATCCGCTCCGCGCCATATTCGTCGATGCACCGCTGGAGCTTGCCCAGGTCGATGTTGCCCTTGAAGGGCGATTCGTTTTCGGGGTCGTGGGCTTCGTCGACGATGACGTCGAGGAACCGGCCGCCGGCCAGTTCCTGGTGGAGCTTGGTCGTGGTGAAGTACATGTTGCCGGGCACGACGTCGCCCGAGCGGATCATGATCTGGCTCAGGATATGCTCAGCCCCGCGCCCCTGGTGCGTCGGCACGAGGTATTCATACCCGTAGTGCTTATGAACCGCGTCGTAGAGGTTATAAAAGTTCTTCGAGCCCGCGTAGGCCTCGTCGCCCAACATCATGCCGGCCCATTGGTTGTCCGACATCGCGCTGGTGCCCGAGTCGGTCAGCAGGTCGATATAGACGTCCTCGCTCCGCAGCAGAAACGTATTGAACCCGGCCTCCTCGATGCACCGCTGGCGGTGCTCGCGGGTGGTCATCTTGATCGGCTCGACAACTTTAATTTTGAAGGGCTCGGCCCAACTCCGTTTCCGTGTGGTTCGCATGGTCATGAGGGTCTTGGTTCCGGGAGGTCTGGGGGTGAAAGAGAGGTGCATTCCGCACTTTACTATCGTGCTTGCTTGACATTCCGCCTTCCCTCGGGCTAGACAACGCCCCGAAGGGGCAGCCGTTCACCCAGCCCAGGGCAACGCCCTGGGGGAGGAGGGTGGAAGTGGTGTCTTTCGGCCCAACGGGCCAACGGTTCCGCCGGGAGAACGGTTGGCCCGTTGGGCCGGACAATCCGAGATCTTGCCCACTCGGTCCCCAGGGCGTTGCCCTGGGCTGGGAGAACCGCAGGGCCTTCGGCCCAGAAAGCGCTCGGTGGATAGCGTTATCCATGGAACAAAGTGCGGAATGCACCCGGGGAGAGAGAAACGATGCTCGTTTGTGCGATCTTGCCGGTCGGCCACATCGCACATCCCGCGATCGTACCCCGTCATAGGCTGGTGTTCAATGGCCGGCCAAGCGGCGTTGGGCCGGTTTCCCGGTTTCGCCGTGTTGTATGAGATACTGCCCGGCCATGCTTGCGGTCTCCCCGCCGTCAAGGTATGCTCAGTTCATCCGGCGGGTGGACTCGAAGGCGACCTTTTTCACGGGGGAATGTGGCCATGCCCAGTTCGGTCAACGGCATCGGGACGATGTACTATGGGAAAAAGAACTTGGAGACCCGCTCGGGCGTCTGCGAGTTCTGCCATCGGGAGACGTTGCTGGACAGCTACGAAACGCGGCTCTGGGGCATCTTCCTGTTTATTCCCGTGATCCCGCTGGGGCGAAAGAAGATCTTCGACGACTGCCGCGTCTGCCGGCGCCACCGGGTGATCTCGCTGGGCAAGTGGCAGGAGATCGAACGCGATACGACCTCACAAGCCATCCAGCAGGCCGACGCCAATCCGGACGATCCGCAAGCGGCCATGCAACTGCACGCCACACTGGTCGGGTTCCGGCGGTTCGAGGAGGCGAGGCAGTTGGCCGACATCATGGCTGACAAGTTCCCCGAGAACGTCGACGTCCTGATCCACTTGGGCGGTTGGTACGTCAACACGGGCCAGGACAGCCGGGGGGACGCGCTGTTCGCCCGGGCGCTGGCGTTGGCGCCGGACAATCTCGACGCCCGGCGGGCCGTGGGCATCGCCCATCTCGAACAGGGCCAACTCGACAAGGCGTGGGAACTGCTTTCCTTCATGGAACAGCCTGGGCCAAAGCAAGACCCGCGCGTGCTGGTCATGGTGGCCGACCATTTTCAAGAGGCGGGCCGCCACGAGACGGCCCTGCGGTTGTACGAGACAGCCGGCCGGGCCCACTCGGGCGTGTTCCGCGATAAGGCGATCTCGAAACGAATCCGCCAGTCGGAAGCAGCGATGGGCCGCACCAGGTCGCTTGCCCCGAAGAGCAAACGGCCGCTGGTCGTCGGCGCGTTGGTCGTCGCCGCCCTCGTGGCCGCCGTGGCCGCCTTGTTCATTGCCAACAGCTACCTCACGTCCCACCAGACTCTCCACGCCGTCAACGGCCTGGACGCGCCGGTCCAGGTTACGATCGACGGCGAAGACCACGGCAGCCTGGTCCCGGGCCAGCGCGGCGAGATCCCGATTACCGAGGGCAAGCACCAGGCCGTCATCCGCCAAGGCGGCCAGGTGATCGACACGATCGACTTCTCGATCGACAACAGCTTCACGCAGCGAATGGGCCAATCCTCCGTCTTCGTCCTCAACCCCCGCGGCGCGGCCGATTTGCTCTGGCAATCCACCGTCTATCGCGTGGTGCCTCGCGAGGACGATGGCAGACGCCGCTTGCATTTTGGCGAGAAGTTTTTCGTGTTTCGCGAGATCGACTATCCATTCAAAGAGTTTCCCCTCAGAGTCGACCTGGATAACAAAAATAGCAGCGCGACCAAGACGAATGTGGATGTTGTCCCCGAACACCCGGTGATAGTCGTCAACGGGCTCGGCGATGAGATGCAGCCAGACGAGTTGCTACGCTACGCGGAACACCATCTCACGATCCACCCGAACGACGCAGACCTGCTGAAGCGCTATTTTGAACTCGTGATGTCCGACGCCAACGGCCTGAATCGGGTCAAGGAGTTCCTTGAGAAGGGGCTTGAACGGCGACCGGTGGCGATCGATTGGCACCGGGCCTATCAGGGTCTTGTCCAAGCGAGTGGTGATGTAACACCGCTGATCGCGCGATACGACCAGGCCCTGAAAAAAGATCCGAAAAATTCGGCCTTGCTCTACCTACGTGGCAGGATCGACCCGGAACCGGTCGAAGCGGACCGCTATTTCAGGCAGGCGATCACTGCCGACCCGACGAACCCGTATCCCCTGTTCGCCAAGTCTTACGTCTTGAGCAACCGGGGACAATATGCCGACGCGCGACCATTGGCCGCCAAGGCCTGCGAGTTGGCCCCCGACAATGTCGACATGCTAGATCGTTACAACGAGATCCGTTTCGCACTTCGGGAATACGCCACCTTGCGAGAGGAGTTGCGCGACCGCTTGGCGAATGCTCCTTTTGACTTGGCCGGGCAAGTTTGGATGTTACGCGTCCTGGTGGCGAGCGGCCAGAATCACGCGGCCCGCACGTCACTCGAGAACTTCGCCAACCAACTCCAAATCGAGGCCCCGGCCGGAGCACCCCTCGCCACCGCCTGCTTGAGGGCGTTTCTGCACTATCTGTTGGAAGAGCGCGAGGACTGTCTGGCAGTCGCGGCCCAACTTCCCCCTGGCCCGACCGCCGACCACATCGCCTTTTGGGGATTGCTCGAGTTGGGCCGGATCGAGGAAGCGGAAATGCGGGTGACACGGCCGGGTCAGACGCCTACCACGGACCAGGCCCTGGTGCTGAGCATGGCATTCCATGACCGGGGCAACGCGGCCAAGGCCAAGACCTGGTGGGACTCGGCCATCGGACAATTCAAGAACGGCTCGACCGATGATCGCGCCGTGGCGGTCCTGCTCACCTCGGAACAGGCACCCAGCCTGGAAGAGTTCGACAAGGTGACGATCGTTCCGAAGGACGCGTCCTTGCTGCTGGTTGCCCTGGCGCAGCGCCATCCCGATCAGCGCGCCGCCTACCTGGAACGCGCGGCGAAGCTGAATATGCTGAACGGATTCCCCTATCATTTCTTGCGGAAGCGTATTGAATCGCTGTCGAAGTAGCCGGTCATTTCTTGCTTTTACCGACGGCTTTAGCGCGTTTTGAAGGCGCCTGTCAATTTTGGTGACTTTTTATTGGCCGTAAAAAAGCGGTCCAAAAAAAGCCAGCCTGTCAAACGATCCCCAAAAAAAGTGGTTCCCGGAAGCCGGTCTGTCAGGGTGGCCTGAAAAAATCAGGCCACAAAAGGCGACCGGTAAAAGTGGCCCAAAAAGAAAGCTTGCAATGTCCAAGGACGGTCGCTATGGTGGCGTTCATGATCAAGCTCAGTACGACACCAACGAACGAAAGGAAGATCGACCAGCTCCGAGAGGCCGTGGCTGAAGCCCTGGCCGAAACGCTGCGAAAGGGGTTTTATGGAACGGTCGGCGTGACGTGGAACGTCAACGACGGCACGATCCAAGAGATCCACCGACACGTCGAAAGAGTTCGGCGTTGAGCCGACGGGCGGTCGCCTCCTTGAAGACAATTTAAACAGACAGTATAGCGGTATCCGAAGAGCCTGCCTCGTGCAGGTATCCGTAAGAGCCCACCAGGATCTTCACGATCCGACGGTGGGCTTTTTTTGTTCTTGAAAAGAAAAAGGACACAACATGAATGAAACCCTCCGAGAATTCGTCGATTCGCGTGGCGTGCGGATGCGGGTGGACCGGGCGGCCGGGGTGATCCAGGGCGTTAAAGTGCTCGGCCTTCACTCGCGCAACGGACGCGTCTATCTGCCCGGGGCGCTCTGTGGCGCGGTCGAACTATATGAAGGCGCCAAGGTCAACGTCAATCACGCGGCCGCTTCAACCGGCGGGCCGCGGGACTATCGCGACCGGATCGGCGCGATCCGCAACGTGTCGGTCCGGACTGACGAAGGTCTGTTCGCCGACCTCCATTTCAACCCCAAGCACGCCCTGGCTGAGCAACTCGTTTGGGACGCGGAAAATGCTCCCGAAAACGTCGGTTTCTCGCACGACGTGCTCGCCCGAACCGTCCGGCGAGGCGACCAGGTCGTCGTCGAGGCGATCACCCAGGTCCGCAGCGTCGATTTGGTCGCCGACCCGGCCACGACCCAAGGATTATTCGAGTCGTCGGGAGTCTCCGTCATCGCGGAAAAACCCTTGGAGCCCGACGAGACGGCCGAAAGTCCTCTGGAAGAAGCCGGTCTGCCGGTGCCAGAAGCAGAGGAAACGCTAGAACGGCTTGTCGAACAACAGGCGGCCGAATTGGAGCAGTTGCGCCAGGAAGTCCAGCGGCTCCGGGAATCGGAGTCACTGGCCAAGCGGCGGTTGACGATCCGTCGCCGGCTGGCCGAAGCCGGGCTGCCTGATCCGGACGCAGGCGATCCCGAAGCCGAATCCGTCGTCAGTCCCTGCTTCTTGAAAACGCTGGAAGCCGCGCCCGACGAGCAGACCGTTGGAGAGCTGATTGCCGAACGGGCCGAACTGGTCCGTGGGCTTTCACGCCAAGGGCCCCCGCCCCGTCGTCCCCAATCCCGCGAACAATCGGGCTTGGACCAGCCCACGCCCCTCAGTACGAACGACTTCGTCCAATCGATTGCCCGATGACGCATCAAGTCCATGAAAACCAAACCGCCGTGTGCCACTGGCTCTGCCAGTGCTTTCTCAGGCCGACCGATCCATACCACGCTTCCTGCATCTCCCACCAATGATCCCACCTATGGTCACTTCTTCGCCTAGCACTGGCAGAGCCAGTGGCACCCGGCACGAAAGCGAAACCTTGATACCAACACAAACAGTAATGCAACGGAAACCGGGGGCTGACACCCCCGGCTCAGTAACCCCAATCCCCAATCCCTAATCCCCAGTCCCCCCAGAGGCCCCCTATGTCTGACAAAATGCGATGGCGATACGGCGACACGAACCCGGTGGTCGCGGCGGTCGACGAGTCGACCGTGATCGAGATCGGCGACCTGGTCTACCAGGACACGGACGACGCCAAGCCGGCGTCGGCCCAAGCCGACCAGGGAAGTGAAACGGCCAACCAGGAACTGTTCGCGTCTAACTTCCTGGGCGTGGCCATGCAGCGGAGCCGCTCGGGCGACACCGATCCGATCCGCGTGGCGACGACCGGCGTGTTCGAGTTCGATTGTCCTGGCGACACGTTCGAGTTGGGCGACCTGCTCGGCGTGGACGAGGACACGGCCGGCACGGCCCTATTGTCCCAGCAAGTCGCCGCCGTGGCCACCACGGCCGCCGCGATCGGCCGCGCCGCCCGGCGCATCGACCCGGCCGCCACCACGGTGCTGGTCGACATCCGCTCCACCATCATGACCGGCGGAGTGTAAGAAAAGAGGGATTGGGGATTAGGGATTGGGGATTAGGGACTCGCTCTCAACCCCAGCTCCCGGTTCTCTCCAATCCCCAATCCCCAATCCCTAATCCCCCCTATCCCCCTGGAGAAATCCCCGTGGCAACCATTCGATATCGAGAACTTCGGCGGCGTTACGAGTTGGACGGGCCGGAAAAGACGGTCGCCCATCTGTCCGAGGCGCTTCGAGAAAATCAACTTCGTCCGGAGGACTTCAGCCTCCGCGACCTGGCCGAAGGGCTGGTGCCCGACGGGCACGAGTGGGTCCGCAACCTCGATCCGCGAAACGATTCGGGCGTGCGTCTGTTGGAAGCGTCCGACGGCGTGGACGTCAGTGCGTTTTTGAACGTGGCGGGCCAGGTCGTCTATTCGAAAATCCTTGACGCCTACCGGCAGGAGGCGTTCGTCGTCTCGAAGCTGGTCGACACGATCCCGACCCGCTTCAGCGGCGAAAAGATCCCCGGCGCCGGGCCTGTGTCCGACGAGGCGATGGAGATCCACCCCGGCATGCCCTATCCGAACGTCGGGTTCGGCGAGGACTACATCGAAACGCCTCCGACCGCCAAGCATGGCCTGATCGTGCCGGTCACGCGCGAGGCGATCTTCTTCGACCGGACGAACCTGGTCCTTCGCCGGGCGGCCGAGGTGGGCGAAGTGCTCGGCCTGAACAAGGAAAAACGGCTGATCGACGTGGTGATCGGCAAAACGAACAACTACAAGTGGAAGGGCACGGAGTACGACACCTACTACGACCTAAGCGACGAGCAGCCCTGGGTGAATCACCTGCTGGGAAACACGCTGGTCGATTGGACCAACGTCGATGCGGCCGAACAGCTCTTCGCCGACATGCTCGACCCGAACACGAGCGAACCGGTCCTGATGGGTGGCATCACCGTGCTGGTCACGCCCGCCTTCCGCCATGCGGCCCATCGCATCTTCAACGCAGCCGAGATCACCTACACGGCCGCGGGCAGCGAGACGGCCACCAGGGCGGCCAATCCGCTGGCCAACTACACGGTCTACGAAAGCCGGCTCATGTACCGGCGGATCATCGCCTCCGGCCAGTCGTCCGGTGACGCGAAGGAGTGGTGGTTCATCGGTGACCTGAAACGGGCGTTCGCCTACATGGAAAACTGGCCCATCACGGTCACCCAATCGCCTGTCGGAAGCGAAGCCGACTTCGACCGCGACATCGTCGTCCGCTTCAAAGCCAGCGAACGCGGCGCCGCCGCCGTCCTCGACCCCCGCTACGTCGTCCGCAACACCCAGGTGCCGTAACCGGGGTGTTCCAATAACAACCGAGTATATTCCAACCTCCGAGCCGGGGGTGTAAGCCCCCGGTTCATGGAAGTGCAGCCACCGGGTGCCATGTCCATGCTTGCGTGGACATGCGGAGACCGTGACACCCCAGCAATGCATGCCCACGCAAGCGTGGAGCATGGCACCCGTTTTAAGAAACATGTTTGCCGGAGCGAAAGCTCGATGACAACGTAAACCGCAACACAACGAAAACCGGGGGCGCACACCCCCGGCTCGGTTCCCCCAATCCCTCTCCCTTTGGGAGAGGGTGGCGGCGCAGCCGCCGGGTGAGGGCGGTTTACACAACTTCCCGCGCCCAAACAGGGGACTTACGTCCCCCGCTCGGTTTCCAATCCCCAATCCCCAATCCCCAATCCCCAATCCCCAATCCCCAATCCCCAATCCCCAATCCCCAATCCCCC
>JAFGFF010000362.1 GCA_016931075.1 Pirellulales bacterium
AAGATCGATACGCTTGAAAACTATTTGAAGACCCTACGCTCCGGTTAAAGACCCTGTGACCCTGGCCAAAAAGATCACTACCTTGACATCCCGGGGAATCCTCACCGCGATCATCTTGATCGCCGGGCTGTCGTTCGGTCGCCAGGTGCTCCGGTGGTGGAGCGAGGACGACGCGGCGCCGGTCCAAGCCCCAAGCGAGCTGGCTGGGCTGGGCGATCCCCAGTCGGCCCATCGGCTGCAATTCGGCCGGCAACAGTGGACAATGGTCCGCCAATCGTTCGTCGGCACGGCGAAAGAAGCGGGCGACATCTTGAGCAAGACGTGTGCCCGGGCGACCCGCGACGCCCCGGCCCCGACCCATCTGCCCGGCCCGGCCCAAGAGAATCTCCTGGCCAAGCTGGCCGGCCAGTCTCCGGCGGCCGAGGAGCCGGGCGTGTGGCAAGTCCACCAACTAGAGGGAGACGTGCCCATGGCGGTCGGCCTGCGGCGTTGGCCCGACGAGTCGGAAACCACGCCTGGCAAAGGGTTTGGCGTCGTCGCGTGGGGAATCGGACTACCCGTGTCGAGCGACGCGTGGACGCTGTATACTTTCGTGTCGGGAAAGACACCTATATCTCCCGGCGCGGAAGGGCCCAACGTGCCGATACCCCAGGAGGGGGAACCGCTCCTGGCCATTGCGGCCGAAGGGGGCACGGGCATGGTGACGTTTCGCGGAAAGGGCAACCTGGCCGCCTGGCAAGCGTTCTACGACCAGTGGGCTGCTCGCGAGGGTTGGCAACGGGTAAGTGACTGGCAAGAAACCGACCGAACTGTCCGCGCTCGGTATGGTGCAGACGACGTGTCCGGCGGTGGCTGGGTCGACGTGCGGTTATCGGACCAAGGTGATGGGACGCTCAGTGGTCTGTTAGTGCTGACGCCCGGTGAAAAGCAAAACGGTGAAGGGAACCCACGGCCATGAAGAATCTGCAAGGCCTGATTATTGCATTGGCGCTGGGCATCGCCGCAGCGGCGCTCAATTGGTACTACCTGAGCAGCAAGTCGAGCAAGGACGAGTTCGACTACTTCATCGGCGTCAAGCCGGGCATCACCATCACGGCCGGTGAGCCGCTGCTCGAAGAGCACCTCGTGCCCGTGCCGGTTCCGAAAAGACACGCTGCCGGCCTGAAGGATTTCGCCGTGCCCTATGAGGAACGCGTGGCCGTGCTGAACATGAAGGTCACCCGGACCATCCCCGGCGGAACGCTCGTCCTGGATCAGGACCTGAAGACGGCCCAACAGGAGCTGCGGCTGCGAAAGCGTCGCACGCCTGGCGACACGGAGGAGGTGGGCATCCCGATCCCGGTCGACACCCGGACGTTCATTGCTTCGCTGGTCAAACCGGGCGACATGGTGTCGTTTTTGGTCCCCGGGCCAGGGACGCCCCAGTCGCCGGGCAGGACCGAGAAGCTCGGACCGTTCCGCGTCGTGACCGTCGGCAACCGCCTCTCGTCCAGCGAGGTCATGAAAGCGGCCAATATCCAGCAAACGCAACAGAACGTCATTACGATCAGCGCGACGGAGGACAAGGAAGGGAACCTCGACCCGCTGACCCAGAAACTGATCGATCGAACCCGCTCCTCGGGCAACCGCGGCGCCGAGGTCGTCTTCCGTCCGCGTGATTAAGGATCCGTAAAAGAACAACTTACCGAATTGAGGTCATCGCCGTCACTGTAGGGAACGCCCTCTGTGGCGTTCCGTGAACCGCAAGTATGACTCATTTTCTCGGCCCGCGGAACGCCACAGAGGGCGTTCCCTACAGAACAAAGCGGAACGCCACAGAGGGCGTTCCCTACAGAACAAAGACGGTAACCTGAACAACAGCAATTCGGCGACAGGAGTCGCCTCCTACAAACATCTGGTCGCATACCGATCAATTGTATGAAGATCTGGTTCAACAAGATCAACGAAAGCCGCCGGTCCGTGGTCGAGGTGGACGCCGCCGAGATCACGATCGGACGCGATCCGTCCAACGCGGTCGTCCTGGCCAGCCCGTTGGTCTCGCGGCGCCACGCCGTCGTCCGCACGGAAAACGGCCGTCTGACGCTCGAGAACGTCGGGCTCAATAGCTGCGTGGTCGGCGAGACGGAAGTGCTCGGCGGCGAGACAGCCACGTTCGACCCGGGCGCCAAGGTCCGCGTCTGGCCCTACACGCTCACCTTCGAGGCCGAACAGGCCACGGTGATCACCCGGAGCGAGTTGGAAAGCCACCTCCGCTCGATCATGGCCGACCTCGAGCTGCGGATCCACCGCAAGCTGCTCGAACGACTGGACCTGTACGAGTTCGAGCCGAACGAGGCGGGCGACGCCAACAGCATCCTGATGTTGGAGAACAACATCGAAGACGTCTGCCGCGAGCTGGAACTGTTCGGCCCGGCCAACGAGGCCCTGCTCGAAGAGATCACCGGCCTGACGTTGCGCGACCACCTGGTCAACCAGTTGATCATGGAGACGGGGGCGGACCAGATTTTCGACCTGGCCGTCCTGACGACCAACGAGTTCGACGT
>JAFGFF010000043.1 GCA_016931075.1 Pirellulales bacterium
CAAGGAACTCTTGATCACAGCGGACAGCGGCAGCAGCAATGGTCATCGACCTCGACTCTGGAAACGAGAACTGCAGCGTTGGGCCGATGAAGACGGACTTACGATCACCGTCGCCCACTACCCACGCGGCGCGTCGAAGTGGAACGACATAGAACACCGCCTGTTCGGACCGATCACCAACAACTGGGCCGGACAGCCGCTGCGTAGTCTCGATCTGATGCTCAATGCCATTCGAGGCGCCACCAATCAAGGCGGCCTGCGCGTAACGGCGCAACTCGATCGACGCGTCTATCAGAAGAAAATCAAAGTTTCCGACAAGGAAATGAAACAACTCGATCTCCATAGGCACAAAACGTGCCCCGACTGGAACTATACCATCAAGCCGAGGACGAAAGTGTCAATGGGCGCGTTAAAACCAGCCACTGATGGGCGCGTCAAAACCGACAGGTGAACGGATTTCTCCTACTGGTTATCTCTTCTGAGCCGGTCCTTGGCAAGAGGCGGTTATGCTTGGGCCATTCGTTCGGGGTTTCCCGGGCTTCTTTGCCGAAAAGAGCAGGTCACGACAGGGGCGCATGGCCGGTTTTGAACCGGCCGGACCCGGTGGGCGCGTTTGGCTGGTTTTGCGTTGGGCGAGCGGAGGGCGAATCGGTGGGGTGCGACCGGAGCCGACAAGGGATCGCGGGGGAATAAAAAGCTGGTCGCGCAGCGACTCCTCAGTTCGTCCCATTCCCCCGCAACCGCGGATCGGGGCAGCGGCGCAGGGAGCCGGGCCCCCACCGATTCGCCCGAAGCGGACCCGCACGCTCACGTCTGGTTCAAGCATCCTCTTCATCGGCTTTGCCTTTCTTACGGCTCGGCGTGATATTCTCCTCGGGTGCCGTTTTCACCACTTGCTTCTCGGCCGGCTGTCGCAGTCGATAGCTCCTGCCGGTGACCTGGATAATCTCGGCGCTTTGCAGGAACCGATCCAGGATGGCCGTGGCGGCCGGCACGTCGCCGATCAGCTTGCCCCAATCCTCCAACGGCCGATTGCTGGTCATCATCATCGACCGGAGTTCGTGGCGTCGCATAATGATCTCGAACAGGTATTCGCCGCTCCGCTTGGGCAGGTGTTTCATCCCCATGTCGTCGAGGATCAGCAGATCGGGCTTTAGGTACTTGGCCATGACCTTGTCGTGGCCTTCAAAAGCCTCGTCGTGCAGGAAGTCACGGACCGCGTCGAAGATCGACCGGTACAGGACCGTGTGGCCGGCGTGGATCAGCCGCAGGCCGATCGCCTGGGCCAGATGGCTCTTGCCCGTGCCCGGCGGGCCGATCAGCAGGACGTCCTTCCGCTGGTGCAGGAAGCCGCCGGCGGCCAGGTCAAAAACCTGTTTTCGCTTGATCGACCGATTGAAGTCCCAGTCGAAATCCTCCAGCGTCTTCTGATCGCGGAACGAGGCGGCCTTGACCCGCCGGTCCACCAGCCGCTGGCGCCGCACGGCCAGCTCGTCCTGCAAGACGAGTTCCAGGAATTCGAGATGGCCCAGCCGATTGGCCGTGGCCTCCTGGAGCCGCACGTCCAGCGACTCGCTTAAGCCGCTTAGGCGGAGTTTTTTCAACGAGTTACTCAATAAAGCGTTTACCATGGGGTTCGCTCCTTTCGGAATTGGTGTAACGATTCGAGAGAATAGTCCGCCAGCGGCCGAATGATCGGATGCGCTTCGAGAAAGTCGAACTGCCGCTGTTGCGGGGAGTGCCGTTTGAGCAGTTGCCGCAACGTCCTGAGGCGATAGGCCCCGTGGGAAAGGGCCGCTTCACAGGCATTTTCGAGCGATTCGGCGTCGTGCTGGCTTGCCAGCGCCTTCAGGCCCACCAGCACCCGAACGCCCTCGACGCCCCGAGCCTGCGTCATCGCCTCGGCCCACTGGCGCGTCTGGGGGCCGATCCGGGCCACCTGGCGAAGCAAGGCGTCGGTACCCCGCTCCACGGCCGAGAACTTCTCCTTGGGGATGTGTTCGTTCGACGTGCGGAACCGGCCCGGCTCGGCCTTGGCATGGACGGCCACCTGCTCCCACCGGTTGTTGAACACGCGGACCAGCCGCCCGTCCCAGCGGACCCACAACCGCCGGGCCACGTACTCCGGCGGCACGCTGTAGAAGGCCTTGTCCACTTCGACGTGCCCGTCGCGGTGGACCGTGCGTCGGGCCTCGTGGAAGAAGGCGAATCGGTCGGCCGGCAGCGGCAGAAGAGCCTCCTGCTCCGCGTCGTGAAACAGCTTGGCCACCTGTCGCTTCGTGGTGCCGTGGATCCGCGTGTCGGCCACGTGCGTCTCCCAGTCCAACAGAAACACATTCTGCTGGGTCAGGCTGTCGAACGTCCGTCCCTTCAAGGCGTTCTCTTGGGCATAGTTCACGCCGCTTTCCACCTTGCCCTTGTGACGCGGTGTGTACGGCCTGGTCGGCAGAAAGACCGTGCCGTAGTGGGCGGCGAAGGACTGGAGCTTCGGGTGAATCTCGGGATCGTACCAGTCGGCCTTGTGGACCGCCGCCTTCAGATTGTCGATCACCAGCCGCTTGGGCGCGCCGCCGAAGTGGTGGAAGGCGTTTTCCAGGCACTGGATGAACGCTTCGGTGCTCTGGTGGTAAACCGCCTCGCTGTAGCCCTTGCGGCTGTGGCTCAGCACGATGCGGAAGAGCCACGGCCGACGACGCTTGCCGTCGCGGTCGATCACCGGCGCGGCGGTGCCGAAATCGACCTGGGCCTCCTCGCCCGGCGCGGTCTCCAGGCGTCGGAAAGGAAGCTCCGACTTCCGCTTCAGCCGGTTGACAAAGCGGCGGACGCTGTAGTAGCTGGCCGTGAAGCCGGGCTCTTCTTGGAGATCCTGGTGAATCCGCACCGCCGAGAGCCCTTGCTCCAGTTTCTGGAGAACGAGCTGGCGGAACGGTTCGCAGTCACTGGCCGGGCCAGCCAGAGGAGGTGGCCCACCCCCTCCGCCGTCAGCCTCGGACCCGGTGGGCGCGTTTGGCCCGTTTTGAGCCTGCCCCAGCGCGACGTACTTGCCGACTGTCTCCCGGTCGACGCCCAACATGCGGGCGATCTGTCGATTGGAGTGGGATGATTGGTGAAGCGTGAGAATTGCGTTAATTTGGGCCATTGCGAGTCGATTCGTCATTCAGGATCTCCTTCAGCTGGGGGATGCTGAAGGCTAAATGACGAATCCAATCTCCTCAATCATGGCCGGTTTTAACGCGCCCATCGCTGGCTGGTTTTGGGCGCCCGCTGACACGTAACACCGTGTTAGCCCCGATAACGAAATACCTTGATCGGGCAGCGTCATTACCCCCCCTCACCCAAGAGTCAAAGCCAAATTGAGG
>JAFGFF010000363.1 GCA_016931075.1 Pirellulales bacterium
AGAAAAGGGGACAGGCGCATATACTGGTCATACTGGGATGACTGTATAATCTTCCGGCCCCCGATGGGCTCGCCAGACTTCTCAATGCTCCTATTGTATACATGTCTGTCCCCCTTTTTTCTGATTTTGGATGGGACAGAGCGTGGATGCTCCTGTGATAATCCATCCCGCCGGTCGTGTCGAGCGGGCCGGTCGACATGGCCCATTTCGGCATGATGTCTTTCCACCTCCCCCGTCAGTGCTAGCAGTTGCCTAAGGATAGGCGTCCGGCTGCCGCTGCTACCGCTTGAATCCCGGAATTGGCCTTGATTAGAAGGCCGTTTGGCACGATCATCCGGGCCGGCGTCAGGGCACGAGGACGGTGAGTGTGTAATACTAGGGTGGACCGTCATCCTCCCCCTCTGAGACGCCCTGTGATACCACACTGCTTGGTGCGGCTGCGATTGCAGATGATCTTGGGAGGATCTCGATGAGCGTCACTTATGTAGTCTTGGGCAGCGCCCGGTCTGGCACGAGTCTGGCAGCCGGAGTTCTTAGTCGCCTGGGCGTCCAGGTCGACTACTCGATTGCGGCACCCGACTTCTACGCTCCCAAGGGCTACTACGAGAGCCGGGCGTCGGCCGAGATCAACCAGAAGATCTACAAGCTGGCCTGGCGCGGCCGGCGGCAGTATCCCGACAACCCGGTGGCCGCCTATTGGAATCCGCCGCCGTGGGAGGACGTCTGTCAACAAGGTCCCGCTGTGGCCGACGACATCCGTGCGTTGGTGGCCCAACACGCGGCGTTTCCGGCCTGGGGTTTCAAGAACCCGGCCACCTGTCTGACGCTGGGGCTCTACTTGCCCCACCTCGAAAATCCGCGTTTCGTTCTCACTCACCGCGACATGGAAGAAAACGTCGCGGCCTGTTCGCTCATCTACAAGCTCGATCCGGTCTACATCCACAACGTGTTGTGCATGTACCAGGATCGACTTCAACAGACTCTCGCCGGCTGCGACGGTCCCCAGATCGTCGTCGACTACGCCGAGTTCAAGGACGACCATCAGGCCGTGGCCGGGCGGCTGGCCGAGTTCTGCGACACGGAACTTACGCCCGAGCGCCGTGAGGCCATGGACCAGTTCGTCGTGAAGCGACAATTCGGCCTGGCCAAATATCGGACCAACGTGGCGTGAGCTATAACGTCGTTCTGCTCGAACCGGAAGGCTACGCCCACTCCCAGGCCTTCGCTGAGATCGGCCGGCTGTTGGAGTGCTCGTTCCAGTCGCTGGGTCACCGCTGCCGGTACCAGGTAAACCGATTGGAGCCGGGCGATACAAACGTCCTACTGGGCTACCACCTGATCCAACGGCCCGAGGACCTCGCTGGGCATCGGTTCGTCATTTATCAGCTCGAACAGCTCTCCGACCGCGAAGGCTGGTTCGAACCTCGCTACCTCGATCTGTTCCACGCCGCCGAGGAGGTTTGGGACTACTCGCCCGAAAATCTGGAGTTCTTGGCCGCCAAGGGCGTGACGAACACACGGTTGTTGCCGATCGGGTTCCACGAGCGGCTCCGGCAAATCGCCCATTGCCCGGAACCGGACATTGACGTGCTTTTCTACGGGGCATTAAACGAACGCCGGCGCGAGGTGCTCGACGCGTTGGCCCGGCACGGTCGGGTCGAAGCCCTGTTCGGAGTTTACGGTCAAGAGCGTGACACATACATCGGCCGATCGAAGATCCTTCTGAACCTGCACTACTACGACGCTCAAGTCATGGAGCAGGCGAGGATTTCTTACCTTCTGAACAACGGCTGTTTCGTCATTTCGGAGGAGTCGCCGCGCAATCCGTTCGAGGGCGGGATCGTCACGGCGCCCCGAGGCGAGTTGGTGGACGTCTGCCGGCGCTATCTGGCCGAGCCCGAGTCGCGGCGTCGGATCGCAGCCGCCGGGGCAGCCCTTTTTGAGAAACGTCCGATGACTGAGTATTTGAGGGAGGTATTAAACGTGCCTGTGCAAGGTTCCGGCAATGAAAAGGCGTCTGTTGGCAGGGTATCAAGCAAGGCAAGTGGGTCGCACCCTCACCCCCGGCCCCTCTCCCAAAGGGAGAGGGGAGACGCTGGGACCACCGTGCAGGTGAAACATGGGAACGTGAAACACAAGCACAATCCGCTCGACCTGGCGACGGCCGGTCAATACTTTCAGACGGTTCGGTACGACGCGATCGAGACGATCCGCACTCAGGGTCTGCCGACCGGCCGGGTGTTGGAGATCGGCTGCGCGGCGGGAGCGACCGCCAGGGCGTTGCGCGAGGTTGTATCGGTCGAGCACTATGTCGGAATCGACGTGTCGGCCGAGGCGATCGAATTGGCCAGGGCGTCGATCGACGAGACCCACGTGGCTGATCTGGATGCGACCACGTCCGGCGAATTGGGCCTGAAGCCGGACGACTTCGACTTGCTCTTGGCCCTGGACGTCCTCGAACACCTCCGCAACCCGTGGGACGTCCTGGCCGATCTGGCCCAGTGCGTCCGGCCCGGGGGCCATGCGGTCCTGTCGTTGCCCAACATCCAGAACGTGGCCATCCTGCAAGACCTGGTCCGCGGCCGGTGGACCTACCAGAGCGCCGGCCTGCTGGACGCGACCCACCTGCGGTTCTTCACACTCCGCGAGATTGAAACGTTCGTTGCCGGGGCCGGCCTGAACATCCTCGATATCAACGCGGTGCTCAACCCAACGATGGACCTGGCCCAACTGCCCGAGACGGGCAACACGCTTGATCTGGACCACCTGAAACTCTTCGATCTCACCCGACGCGACGTGATGACGCTCCTGGCGTATCAATACGTGGTCACGGCTCGGCGACCCTAGCAGCCCATTGAAAGAGGTTGCCACGGCTAGCTTGTCCGGCAGGAGTTTTTTCGACTTCTCCTTCATTCTCCGCCAGACACCGCCGGACAACGTCTCCCACACTCCTGAGGCCTAGTCTTTGCTCCATCTTGCCCCCGGCTCTGGGGGGCTATCTGGTCGGCTGTCCAGCAATGGGGTATCATCGGCCGCATGAGCGCCAAATCATCTCCAAACAACCCGGATAACGCCTCGACCGACGGGCCGCCCGTCGAGGTGCTGATTGTCGACAACGACGAGTCCCACGCCGAAACGGTGGCCGATAGCCTCGAACGGGTGGGCTTCCATTGCCATGTGGCCACCTCGGGAACCGACGGGGCTAAGCGGCTTGAGGAGGGCGCGTTCGACGTGGTCGTCACGGATCTCGTGATGAACGACATCGACGGGCTCGAAATCCTCGCTCGGGCGAAGGAAACCCAGCCCGGCTGCGAGGTCATCCTCATGACGGGCCACGGCACCGTGCCTTCGGCCGTCGAGGCCATGCAGAAGGGGGCGTTTAACTACCTGCTCAAGCCGTTGAGCCTCGACCAGCTTCGGGCGATCGCCGAGAAGGCGGCCGAGAGTTCCAGCCTCCGCCGGGCGAACGAGGAACTCCAACGCCGGCTGGACGAAAAGTTCGGCTTCGAAGGCGTCATCGGAACCAGCCCCCAGATGCGCGACGTCATCCAACGCCTCCAGCGGATCGCCCCGACCAACGCGACCGTGCTCATCCAGGGCGAGACGGGCACGGGCAAGGAACTCGTCGCGCAGTCGATCCACCAGAACAGCCCTCGAAAGAACAAGCCGTTCGTCGCCTTGAACTGCGCGGCGCTGAGCGAAAACATCCTCGAGAGCGAACTTTTCGGGCACGTCAAAGGTGCGTTCACCGACGCGTCGACTGATCGGGTCGGCAAGTTCGAATACGCTCACGGCGGGACCATGTTCTTGGACGAAGTGGGCGACATGCCCATGCCGACCCAGATCAAATTGCTTCGCGTGCTCGAAAACGGCGAGATCACCCGCGTCGGCTCGAACGACCCGGTCAAAGTCAACGTCCGTGTGCTCTCGGCGACCAACCGGAACCTGGAGGACGCGATCGAAGCCGGCACGTTCCGAAGCGACTTGTACCACCGGTTGAAGGTCGTCACGCTGCGGCTGCCGACGCTGGTCGAGCGGAGCCAGGACATGCCCATGCTGATCGACCACTTCGTCAAGCTGTTCGCCGGCGAGCACGGCAAGCGGATCAAGGGCGTCTCGCTGGCCGCGCGGCGGACACTGCTGGCCTACGATTGGCCGGGCAACGTCCGCCAGTTGCGCAACGTGATCGAGAGCATGGTCGTCGTGGACTACGACGGCCTGTTGGACGTCGACGACCTGCCCGAAGAACTGGCCGACCCGTCCACCCCGCCCGACACGTCCCCGTCCGCCTCCCTTTCCGCCCTGGTCGGCCAACCCCTGGCCGAGATCGAGCGCCGCTTCATTGCCGAAACCCTCAACATGACCGGCGGCAACCGCGAAGAAGCGGCGGCCATGTTGGGGATTGGGGAGCGGACGTTGTATCGGAAGATTAAGGGGGGATTGGGGATTGGGGATTAGGGATTGGGGATTGGGGATTGGGGGTGTGTTGTCACAAAACACTTGGAGGGGTAGTGATGGGATTGAATTACCGGGAGTTGGAGGTGTGGAAACTTGGGATGCAGGTGGCCGAGGACGTGTATTACCTCTCGGCTCGGTTGCCTAAGCATGAGGTGTTTGGCCTCGTCAGTCAGATGCAACGCGCCGCTGTTTCCATTCCGGCCAACATTGCCGAGGGGCACGCCACCGGTTCCACGAAGACCTACCTCCGCCACCTGGCCATTGCTCAAGGTTCCCTCGCCGAATTGGAAACGCACCTTATTCTCGCCCAACGCATCGGCTACATCATACCCGACGATATCCGCGACACCCTTGACCACTGCGCCTCCGAAGCAAGAATGCTACGTAGTCTCCGATCCAAACTCCGCCATAGAATCGGCTGAACCCACACCCCCCAATCCCCAATCCCTAATCCCCCTCCTCCCATGCCTCGCATCCAACGCCTATCGCAGAGCCTGATCAACAAGATCGCCGCGGGCGAGGTGATCGAGCGGCCGGCGAGTGTTGTGAAGGAGTTGGTCGAGAACGCGGTCGACGCGGGCGCGACGCGGATCCAGGTGGCGGCGACCGAGGGGGGCGTCGATTCGATCTGCGTGACCGACAACGGGTGCGGGATCGAGTCGGACGAGCTCGAACTGGCGCTGGCGTGCCACGCGACGAGCAAAATCCAGGAGGCCGACGACCTGTTCCGGATCGGCACGATGGGCTTCCGGGGCGAGGCCCTGGCCTCGATCGCCGAGGTCGCCCGAGTGTGCATCCGCAGCCGGACGGCCCAGCGGACCGAAGGGGCACAGATCGAAGCGACCGGCGGGCGGCTGGGCGAGGTCAGCCCGTGCGGCTGCCCGACCGGCACAACGATCGAAGTCCGCAACCTGTTCTTCAATATGCCGGTGCGTCGCAAGGGCGTCCGCTCAGCCCAGGCTGAGTTCGGCCACGTCAAAGAGGCCCTGATTCGGATCGCCCTGGCCCTGCCACAGATCGATTTTCGGTTGAGTCACAACGGCAAGACCGTCTTAGAGCTTTCCGGCACCGAAGGCTGGCGAGAGCGGATCGCCCGGACATTTGGACGGGATCTTGCCGAGAGCCTCATCTGGGTCGAAGGGGACGACGGCGACCTGCAGCTTTCCGGCTACGTGGCCCATCCAAGCCACTCCCGGGCGAACACGAAGATGCAGTATCTCTTCTGCAACGGGCGATACTTTCGCGACCGGTCGCTGCAGCACGCGCTGGGCGAGGCGTATCGCGGTTTGTTGCTGACGGGCCGGTTCCCGATCGCCTTTTTGAACCTGGCCCTGCCGCCGGAACAGGTTGATGTGAACGTCCACCCGACGAAGATCGAGGTCCGGTTCCAAGACCCGGGCCGGCTCTACAGCCACTTGCTCTCGACGCTGCGGACCAAGTTCCTTTCGACCGACCTGCACGCCCGGGTGCGATCCGAGGAGGACGTCGATCCGACCGGCGCCCACGACGAGGCCCACACGGCCCGATTGCGCGAGGAACTGGTCGATTGGGCCAAAGGCGAGGTCAGCCGTTGGCCAGGCCGGGAAGGCGAGGACACCGACGAACGCCAAGGAACCTTCACCCTGAACGAATCGGCCGACCGGTCGCCGTTGGAACTGACCCGGTTGGGGCGAGCGTGGCGGGCGGTGCGTGAGGAAGACGAAGAAGGTCCCCCTGGCCTGAACGAGCCTTTCGACGAGCCGCTGGACAATCCGACGGCCGAACCGGGTTGCGTTTCACCGCCTCACTTTGTCCGAAGCAGTGCGATCTCGGCTCGGGCGATGCAAGTTCACAACCGCTATCTGATCGCCGAGAGCGACGACGGCGTGATCATCGTCGACCAGCACGCCCTGCACGAACGGATCCTCTATGAGCACCTCCGGCAGCGGATCCTCTCCGGCGAGGTGGAGACCCAGGCGTTGCTCGTGCCCGAGCCGGTCGACTTGGCCGCCGCCGAGGCGGCCGCGGCGGTCGAGCACCGCGAGCTGCTGGCCCAGTTGGGCATGACGATCGAGCCGTTCGGCGGCGACACGATCCTCGTGACGGGCTATCCGGCCATGCTGGCCAACCTCAACCCGGCCGACGTCCTGAGGATGCTCCTGACCGAACTCGTCGACGAAGGCCGCGAGCCGACCCGGCGCGACCTGTTGGACGACCTGATGCACGGCATCGCCTGCAAGGCGGCGATCAAGGCGGGCGACCGCCTCTCGCCCGAGGAAGTCGAGGCCCTGCTGGAACAACGCCACCTCGTCTCCGACCCCCACCACTGTCCCCACGGCCGGCCCGCCGCCTTGGTCTTCTCCCGCGACGAGCTGGACAAGCAGTTCAAGCGGCTCTAATCGATCTTGAGAAAGAAATTGGGTGCCATGCCCACGCTTGTCGTGGGCATGCTTTATCCGCGAGAACATGCCCACGACAAGCGTGGGCATGGCACCCTGATGACTATGTAGATGGCCCTCCAGAACTTGCCTCCCTCCTTGCCGTCGGGTAGCATGAACGAGAAAGGAGAACCTTTCATGATCTGCGTGAGCATTGGGCGAAGTCGGCACCGGCACATGATGGCCGAGCATCGGCACCTGGTCGAGCAGGGGGCCAAACTGGTCGAACTGCGGTTGGACTACATCCGGGGCAATGTGAACCTCAAGCGGCTGCTGACCGACCGTCCTTGCCCGGTGATCGTCACGTTCCGCCGCGAGGAGGACGGCGGCCGGTTCGCCGGCACGGAGCAGGAGCGCCAGGTCCTTCTGCGGCTGGCGATCGCCGAGGGGGCCGACTACGTTGATATCGAGGAGGACATCGCCGGGTTGATCCCGCGGTTTGGCAAGACGAAACGTGTGATCAGTCTGCACGACTTCCGCAAGACGCCTGACGATCTGGGCGCCGTCTACGCCCGACTCCGTGGGCTGGATCCCGACGTCATCAAAATCTGCACGATGGCCAACCGGCCGCAAGACAATCTCCGCATGTTGCAGACGGTCCGCAACGCGGACGTGCCGACGGTCGGCGTTTGCATGGGCGACATCGGCGTGCCCAGCCGGATCCTGGCCGGCAAGTACGGCGCGCCGTTCACCTACGCGACGTTCCACCACGAGCGGACGTTGGCCCCGGGCCAGCTCAGCTTCGAGCAGATGACGAACATCTATCGCTACGAAAAGATCGGTCCGGCAACCGAGGTCTACGGCGTGATCGCCGACCCGATTGGTCACAGTCTCAGCCCGTTGATCCACAACGCGGCCTTCGACCATTGCGGCATGGACAAGGTCTATCTTCCCTTTCGGATCCCGCGCGAGGACCTGGCCGCGTTTTTAGACGAGGCCGATCAGTGGGACCTGCGGGGCCTGAGCGTGACGATCCCGCACAAGGAAGGCGTCTTACCCAAGCTGACCAAGGCCGACGAGGCCGTGCAGGGAATCGGGGCCTGCAACACGATCGTTTTCGAGGGACCGAACCGGATCGGCCATAACACCGACTATCGGGCCGCCATGACAAGCCTGGAAGAGGCCATGGGTGGAAGCGAGGACGGCAAGGAGAATCCGATTGCCGGAAAGACGGCCCTGGTGCTGGGCGCCGGCGGCGTGGGCAAGGCCCTGGTCTACGGACTGAAGCGGCGCGAGGCGAAGGTTATCGTCTCCGACGGTCGCAACGACGTCGCCCGACAACTGGCCACCCGGCTCGGCTGCCACGCCATCGAGTGGAACAAGCGGCAGACCGTCTCGGCCGACATCCTCGTCAACGGCACACCCGTGGGCATGCACCCCAACGTCGACGAAACGCCCTTCCCCAAGCTCAACCTCCGTCCCACCATGGTCGTCTTCGACGCCGTGTATAATCCCGAATCGACCCTGTTGATCAAGGACGCCCGGTCACGCAACTGCCGCGTGGTCACCGGCCTGGACATGTTCGTCCGCCAGGCATGTCTCCAGTTCGAGCTGTTCACCGGCCAAGAAGGCCCCTCCGAGTTGATGCGCGACGTCATCCGCCGCACCATTTCGGCCGCAAAGCCGTAGTTAGTGGCTAGTGGTCAGTGGTTAGTGACAAGTGTCATGATTGATATATTTTCGCCTAAAGGAAATCGGTTGTCTCAAATCGCAACCCGAAGCGTGACAGCTTTTTTCGCTTCGCGTCGGAAGTGACCGTGCAGACGCAAGTTAAGTTCTGCAATAGTGACGCGTCCAACCGAT
>JAFGFF010000364.1 GCA_016931075.1 Pirellulales bacterium
GACTAAAACCGGATTGGCAGGGGTTCGTACGATGGCCAATAGCGAAGACACGAGGACGCGGATCCTTCAGGCGGCGGGCGAGACGTTTGCCGCCCGGGGTTACAAGGCGGCCACGGTCCGCGAGATTTGCCGCCAGGCCGGGGTGAATCTGGCCGCGGTGAACTATTACTTTGGCGACAAGGAGAAGCTCTACCTGGAGACACTCCGGCATGCTCATCCAGACCAGAACGACATGGCCCACAACCCGTCCTGGGCGCCGGACGATCCACCGGCCCAGAAGCTTCGGGCCTACGTTGGCCGGTTCCTCTCGCGGTTGATGGACACCGAGGCGGACGCCTGGAAGATGCAACTGATACAGCGTGAGATCCTCAACCCAACGCCTGCTTGCCGCGAGTTGCTCCAAAGCTATTTTCGGGCGAACTTCGGCACGCTCCTGGGAATCCTGGAAGAGGTGCTCCCGGCCGACATGCCCGAGGCCAAACGCCACCAAATCGCCTTCAGCATCATCGGCCAGTGCGTCTATTTCCGCGCGGCGTCGAAAGTGATCCAGATGATCATCCCACCCGAAGAATATGACTCGCATTTCGGCGTGGAGGAACTATCCGACCACGTGGCCGACGTGTGCCTGGCCGCGTTGGGGCTAAGGGAGCCGCTGGTCGCGGCCGGTTGAGACGGACGGTTCGCGTCTTCTTTTAGAACAGAGAATCATCGGACCAGAAAATCATGAATCACGAGCAGCCTCCGCCTTCGTTCCTGTTTCGGTTCGTCTTGCCCTTGATGATTTTGGGGGGCGGCATCTTCGCGCTGACGGCGGCCGCCGTCTGGGGCGGGGGCAAGCCGGCCGAGAAGAAGGCGGGTAAACCCGATGCGACCCAGGTGTTGGTCGTCACGGCTCAGTCGCAGACCGAAGGGCTGGACCTGGACGTCGACGGCGTGGTCGTCCCTTCGCGCGAGATCACGCTGGCCGCCGAGGTGGCCGGTCGCGTGTTGCACAAGGACGAGATCTGCGAAGCGGGCAACTACGTCACGAAGGGGACGCCGCTGCTGGAGATCGATCCTCGTGATTATCAGGCAGAAGTCGATCGGCTGACCGAGGAGGTCGCCCAGGCCGATGTGAGCCTGAAGGAACTTACCGTCCAGGAGAAGAACACCAAATCGCTTGAAGCCCTGGCTCAGGCGACGCTCAAATTGCAGGAAGAGGAAGTGGCGCGGATCGAGAAACTTGCGCCAGACCATGTGGTCACGGAAGCCAAGGTCAACGAGCAGAAACGCCAGAAGCTGGCCGCCGAAAACGCCCTGGTCACCCTGCAGAACCAGTTGCGGACCATGGCTACGCAGCGGGACCGGCTGACCAGCGCGAAGCGACTGGCCGAGGTGGGATTGCGCAAGGCACGTCTCGACCTGGACCGGACCAAGATCGTCGCGCCCATCACCGGGATGATCGTTCGGGAGTTCGTCGAGTCGGACACCTACCTGAATCGAGGCGCGGCCCTGGTGACGATGGAAGACACCTCCTCGGTCGAGGTCCGCTGCAACCTGCGGGTGGATCAGCTCCACTGGGTCTGGAACCAGCCGGGCGCGCCGGTTCACGACGGGGCCAGCTACCGGATTCCACCGACCGGCGTGACGGTGATCTACTCGTTGGCCGGGCGCGACTACGCCTGGGAAGGCGTTTTGGATCGTTACGACGGCATCGGCCTGGACGAAGCGACCCGCACGGTTCCCTGCATCGTCGTCGTGGACAAACCGCGGGACGTGCGGTTGCTAGGCGAGAGCGGCAAACGGGCCCTGATGCGAGGGCCGGCCGCCCTGGTCCGTGGGATGTACGTCCGCCTGAAGATCCACACCAAGCCCGACGTCCCGTTGATCCGGCTGCCGGAAAACGCAGTCCGCCCGGGCAAGCGGGTCTGGGTGATGCGCGACGGCGAGCTTCAGATCCGCACCGTCCGCGTGGTCGGCAGCGCGGGGGACGACGCGGTCGTCGAGGCCGATCCCGAAGAACTGTCCGTCGGCGACAAGGTCATCACCTCGCAGTTGACGGCTCCCTTCGACGGGATGAAGGTGACTGACGTGCCGCCGAAGGATGCGAACAAGAAGCCGGGAGAGACACCGGATGACGCGTTGAAGAAATCCGACGGTCCGGAAAAATCCGCGTGACGCGATCGAAAGAAGACAACGAAGCGCCCCGGGGCGGAACGTGAGAAGGTGAATGCATGAAGGCACTGGTTCGCTGGGCAATCGGCAACATGCCGGCGATGAACACCCTGATGGTCACCATCCTGTTGGTGGGGGCCGCCAGCGTCTTTTTCATGCGCCGTGAGGTCTTTCCGGAATTTGACCTCGATTTCATCACCGTGACCGTGCCCTATCCCGGCGCGACGCCGGCCGAGGTCGAGGAAGGCATCTGCCAGAAGATCGAAGAGGCCGTCCAGGCGATCGCCGGCATCAAGAAGATCACGTCGATCGCCCGGGAAGGCGCCGGAACCGTCCTGATCGAGCTCGAATCGAACATTCCCGACGTCCAGCGGGTGCTCAACGAGGTCCGTTCCGACGTCGACCGGATTCCCAGCTTCCCCGAACTGGCCGAAGACCCGGAAGTCCAGCAAATCACGCTGCGCAACGCGGCTATTCGCGTCGGCGTGCTCGGGCCGGAAGGCGGGTCGGAAAAGAAACTTCGCGACGAGGCCGAAAAGATCCGCGACGCAATTCTCCTACTCCCCTCGGTCTCCCAGGCCGAGTTGGTCGGGACGAAAGAGTATCAAATCGACGTTGAAATCTCGGAAGAGACGCTCCGCAAATACGGCCTGACGCTGCAGGACGTCGCCAACATCATCCGTCGCGGCAACATCGAAATGCCCGGCGGAACCATGCGGACCGAGTCGCAGGAAGTGCTGCTTCGCGGCAAGAACAAGCAGCTCACCGGCGAGGGAATCTCGCAGATCCCGCTGATCACGCAGTCGGACGGCGTCGTGCTGACCGTCGGCGACCTGGGCGTGGTCCGCGACGCGTTCAACGACACAACGGCCGAGAATTTCATCAACGGCAAGCCGGGCATGGTCATCAACGTGCAGAAGGTCTCGAGCGAAGACCTGCTGGCCATCACCGACGAGGTCCGCCATTTCGTCGACACGGCCAACCAGCCCGGCGGCATCCAGCTCCCCCACGGCTACTCGGTCGCATGCTGGTCCGACGTCTCGATCATGGTCAAGGACCGACTGGAACTGCTGGGCCGAAACGGCCTGCAGGGCCTGATCCTGGTCTTCGTCGTCCTGACGCTGTTCCTCCAGCTCCGGCTGGCGTTTTGGGTGGCCGCGGGCGTGCCGATCTCGATCCTGGGCGCGTGCGCGATCCTGTTCGGGACGGGCCAGACGCTAAACATGATCTCGATGTTCGCGTTCCTCACCGCGCTGGGCATCCTGGTCGACGACGCGATCGTCGTGGGCGAGAACGTCTATGCGCATCACGAGTCGGGCAAGGACTGGCACACGGCCGCCGTCGACGGCACGTACGAAGTCATTCCGTCGGTGATCGCCTCGGTCATGACGACAATCATCGCCTTCACGCCGCTGTTGTTCGTGCCGGGCATCTTGGGCAAGTTCTTCGCGGTGATGCCGTTTGCCGTGATTGTCATGCTCATCATTTCGTTGCTGGAAAGCACCTTCGTGCTTCCCTGCCACCTGGCCCACGGCGTACCCCGCTGGTGGACCCGGTACTTCACGTGGATTCGCCGGCCAGGGATCGCGATGGCCTGGTCGATCATGGGCGTGGCGCTGTGGGGCGTGATCATCGCGACCGTGTCTCAGCATCCTGTGCCCGGTTGGAAGATTGGCCTGTTCGGCGGGGTGGGGCTTTTCGTGGCCGCGTTTCCTCAGGTTGTTGCCCTCCTCGTGCTCGTGGGACGGTTCATCGACTGGCTCAACCATCACGTGTCCTCCGGGCTCGAGAAGTTCATCAACCGGGGTTACACGCCGCTGCTGCGTTGGACGATTCGCTATCCGGGCATGGTGTTGTCGGCGGCGACGGCGTTGCTTTTGGTAACCGTCTCGCTGTTTTTCTGGGGCGCGGTGCCGTTCAATGCGTTCCCGAAACTGGACAGCGACTCGATCTCGGCCCAGATCATGTATCCCGACGGCACACCCGCCGCGGTGACCGAAGCGGCCACGAAGCGGTTGGAGGACGCAATCTGGAAAGTCAACAAAGAACTGTCCAAGAAGCTCGAAACACCCGGCGATCAATTGGTCCAGTTGACCCATCGGGCCGTAGGGCACACAAGCGTCACACAGGGGCGTTCGCAGGAACAACCGGCCACGGGCAGCCACGTCGGGGCGGTCGGCGTCGAGTTGCTCGAGGCGGCCAAGCGGCAAAACATCAAGAGCGTCGAGGTGACCGATCTGTGGCGAAAGTACGCCGGTCAGTTCCCCGGCGCCGAAAGCGTCACGTTCGGCGCCCGGCACATGGGCCCAGGCGGGAAGGCGATCGAGTTCAAGCTGTTGGCCAAGCCCGAGCACATGGCCGACCTGGAGGCGGCGGCCGAGGCCTGCAAGGAAGAACTTAAGAAGAAGGAAGGCGTCTTCGACATCGCCGACGACTCCCAGCCCGGCAAGTGGGAGTATCAGCTCAAAGTCAAGGACGAAGCCCAGGCCATGGGCAACAGCGAGCAAGACGTCGCCGGGACGGTTCGGGCGGCATATTACGGCCAGGAAGTGATGCGGCTGCAGCGCGGTCGCCATGAAGTCAAGCTCATGGTCCGCTATCCGGAAGAGGAACGCCGGCGGCTCTCCCAGTTCGACGAAGTCCGGATCCGCACGGCCCCGTCGGTGAAGGAGCTTATCCAAGGGGTGATCGCCCAGAACAACGGCAACTCCTCGCGATTCGACCGGACCCGCTCGGCCGAACGGCCCTTGACCGAGCTGGCCGACGTCGACGTCCAACGAGGCTATTCGCAGATCAATCGGGCCGACCAGCTCCGCTCGATCACGATCACGGCCGATCTGGATGAAAAGGTGGCCAACGCTGAGAAGCTCATCGGGCAACTCAAAACCGACTTCATGCCCAAGCTGTTCACAGATTACCCCGACGTCCGCGTCCGCTGGGAAGGACAGAACGAACAGACGCGCGAGTCGGTCGCCGGCCTGATGGTCGGACTGGGCATCGCGCTGTTGGCCATGTTCGTCCTCTTGACCCTCGAATTCACGTCCTACCTCCAGCCACTGTTGATCATGGCCATCATCCCGTTCGGCATCATCGGGGCCATCTACGGGCACTTGATCCTGCGCATGGAGCTGACCCTGTTCAGCCTCTTTGGACTGGTGGCCCTGACCGGCGTAGTGGTGAACGACTCGATCGTCCTGATCGACTTCATCAACCATCGCATCCGCGGCGGCATACCGCTCGAAGAGGCCCTGGTCGACGCCGGCCGGCGACGGTTCCGGCCGGTGCTGCTGACGTCGGTGACGACCATCGTCGGCCTGATGCCGATCCTGCTGGAGAAGTCGTTCCAGGCCCAAGTGCTCATCCCCATGGCCACGAGCCTCTGCTTCGGCCTGATGCTCTCGACGATTATGGTCCTCGTGCTCGTGCCGGCGATGTACATGACGTACTACCGGCTGACGACCTCGCGGGCCGACCGGGCCGACGCGGAACGAGAACCGGCCGAGTTGGACGAATTCGCCGAGCCGCCCGAGCTGGGTGAAGAGGATGAAGACGAGGACGAAGCCCCCGGCTCGATCCGCATCGCTCGCTCGGGGTGAAAAGCGGGGGATTGGGGATTGGGGATTAGGGATTGGGGATTGGGGATTGGAACCGAGCGGGGGACGTAAGTCTCCTGTTGCGTTACTCACCCAGCAACGTAACCACGACGGTCCGTTGGCGAGGCCGGACGTCGGTCTCTAGATGGAAAACCTGTTGCCAAGTGCCCAGCATGAGCCGGCCGTCAGCCACGGGCACGGCCAGCGACGGGCCCAGCAGAGTTGATTGCAAATGGGAATGCCCGTTGCCGTCGTGCCAGGCCTGTTCGTGGCCATAATCTCGGCTGGGGGGAATCAGCCGGTCGAGTAGCTCGGGCACGTCCCTCTGAAGGCCCGGTTCGAACTCGATCACGCCCACGGCCGACGTGCTGCCGACCGAAAAGACCTGGGCCACGCCTGTCGTAAGGCCTGACTCTTCCACGATTCCCGCGAGCCGATCGGTCAGATCGTGCATATCGCCGTGGCCGCGGGTGGTGAATTGGATCTGTTCTTGGTGTACCATTTCATGTGTTCCAGTCCGAAAATGCACTTCTTCATGAACCCGGAGCCTGTCTTCCCGTAGGGACAGGTGAAGAAACACAAATCAGCCTCGAATAGGTATGAATACGCTCCGGGCGGACGGATCAGGACGGTCCGGTCGATTGTAGCGGAAACCGCCTCGCCGGCCAGTCGAGCAGCCCCCGGGGGGCGTTGCTCGGTGCTAAGTGCCGACGTACCTTCCTGATAGGACTATTTCGTGGTGATTGAGGGTGGCACTGGCGTCTCGCCAGTGTTCTTGCCACCAACACTGGCGAGACGCCAGTGCCACCCAACCGGAACAGATTCTTGCCGCTTCCCTGCCTTCCTGCTCATAGCCCCTGACGATGCCATGACACAGTTGCCCTCCTCACCGGTGGTTTCGACCGACACGGCCCTGCTGCGGCTGGAGCACGTCGATAAGACGTTCCAGATGGGCGAGGTGGCGGTGCGGGCGTTGCAGGACGTGTCGATGGAGATCAACCAGGGCGAGTTGCTGGCCCTGGTCGGGCCTAGCGGATCGGGCAAGTCGACCATTCTGAACATTGTCGGAGGGCTCGACACGGCCTCCGGCGGCACGGTCTGGTTCCACGACCGGCGGCTGAGCGACTTCTCGGGCTCGGAATTGACCCAATATCGCCGCGACACGATCGGGTTCGTCTTTCAGTTCTACAACCTCGTGCCAAATCTGACCGCGCGGGAAAACGTAATGGTCTCGACTGAGATCAGCCACCACCCGATGGACGTCGACGAGGCTCTTGAGTTGGTCGGGCTTGAAGAACGGCTGGATCACTTCCCCTCGCAGTTGTCCGGCGGCGAGCAGCAGCGGGTGGCCATCGCCCGGGCGTTGGCCAAACGGCCCGAACTGCTCTTGTGCGACGAGCCGACCGGCGCGTTGGACTTCGCCACGGGCAAGCGGGTGCTGCGGCTGCTGGTCGATTTGAAGAACCAACTGGGCACGACCGTCGTGATCATCACCCACAACGGCGCGTTGGCCCAAGCCGCCGACCGGATCATCCGGCTGCGCAGCGGCCAGGTGGTCGACGTCCGCGAAAACGCCGAGCCGGTCCCGCCGGAGGAGATCGTCTGGTGAGCGTGCTGGGCCGAAAACTCGGACGCGACCTGCGGACGTCGCTGGGGCTGTTGCTGGCGATCGTCAGCATCGTGGCCGTCGGCGTGGCCTGTTTCGTCTCGATGGGCTCCTGCTACCTCAACCTGCAAGACGCCAAGACGCGGTACTACACGCAGTGCCGGATGGCCGATTTCTCGATCGAACTCAAAAAGGCCCCGCTGGCCGAATTGCAGGCCGTTGCCGAGCTGCCCGGGGTCGCCGAGATCCGCCCTCGGATCCAGTTCTTCGCCACGGTCGATCTTCCCGGCACGCGACAGCCGCTCAACGGCCAGGTCCTGTCGCTGCCCGACCGGCGCGAACCGTGCATCGACGACATCCTGCTCCGCCGGGGCAGCTACTTCACCGACCGGCGCGAGAACGAGGTGATCGTCAACGAGGCGTTCGCCACGAAACACAAGCTTTACCCGGGCCAGTGGATCCATCTGGTGCTGAACAACCGGCGCCAAGAACTTTTAATTGTTGGAACAGCGATCAGTAGCGAGTTCGTCTACCTGCTAGGTCCCGGGGCGATCGTGCCCGACCCGGAGCATTTTGGTGTTTTCTATCTGAAACAAAGCTATGCCGAAGAGGTGTTCGACTTCGACGGGGCGGCCAACCAGGTGCTCGGGCTGCTCTCGCCCCAGATGCGCGACGAGCCGGACGGCGTGCTCCGCGAGGCCGAGCAACTGCTGGAACCCTACGGCGTCTTCTCGACGACTCCGCTGCGCGATCAGCCGTCGAACTTGTTCATCAGCAACGAAATCAACGGGCTGGCCAGCTTCGCGGTGGTGATGCCCATGATCTTCCTGGGCGTGGCGGCTACCGTGCTCAACGTCCTGCTGAGCCGGCTGGCCGAACAGCAACGGACCATCGTCGGCACTCTCAAAGCGCTCGGCTACACGAACCGGCAGATCTTTTTCCACTTCCTCCAGTTCGGCCTGACGATGGGGCTGGCCGGAGGGCTGATCGGCAGCCTGATGGGCTACGCCATGGCCGGCGGGATGATCATTATGTATCGGGGATTCTTCGAGTTTCCCGATCTGGTCAACCGGGCCCACTGGGACCTGCAGTTCGCCGGACTGGCCATCAGCCTGGTCTGCGCGGCGTTGGGCAGCCTCCGCGGCGCCCGGGCCGTTTTGCGGCTGAAACCGGCCGAGGCCATGCGTCCCAAGCCGCCTAAGACGGGCGGGGCCATTTTGATCGAGCGGATCACTTGGCTTTGGAAGCGCTTAAGCTCCGCCTGGCGCGGCGTCTTGCGGAGCACGTTTCGTAACCGGATGCGGACGGCCGTGGCCATCTTCGCCACGTCGATGGGAGCGGCCATTCTCTCGTGCGGATTCATGCTCGCTCAGGGCGGCCCGTTCCTGCTGGATTTCCAGTTCCGCGAGATCCTCCGGAGCGACGTCGACC
>JAFGFF010000365.1 GCA_016931075.1 Pirellulales bacterium
GGAAAAGGTGACAGCCACCTTTTGTGCGAAGCACCCGAAGGGCCGTTCCGGCAAAAGGTGACTGTCACCTTTTCCGCCGCGTTGCCCCAGGGTGTGAACGGTTGCCAACGGAACGGAAACTCTTCCCCAGGCCGTCGCCTCGAAACGGTGGTCCCCGATCGTTGCCGCACGACTTCGTGGTGAAACGATGCCCGCGACCCGTGAATACCTCTTCCGCCGACTCGCCGCCACGCTGGGGCATTGCTGCCTTGTGGTGATCCTGCTGGGATTGGTCTTCCAAACGGCCGGCTGCGGGCGGCCGGAAGGCGGCCTGGGCACCCTCGACAAGATCTGGGGAAGGCGCGGCATCTCCGACGGCCGGTTCAACAAGCCCCGCGCCCTGGCCATCGACAAGAACGACCAGATCTATGTCGTCGACATGACGGCGCGGATTCAGGTGTTCGACTCCGACGGGCATTTTCTCCGCGGCTGGCGGACGCCTGCCCACGAGACGGGCAAGCCGACCGGCATCTCGATTGGGCACGACGGCAACGTCCTGGTGGCCGATACCCATTACTATCGCGTGTTGGTCTATTCGCCCGAGGGTAAGCTGCTCAAGAAGATCGGCGGCACGTTCGGCCCCGAGCCGGGCCAGTTCGGGCTGGTGACCGACGTGGTCGAGGACAGCCAGGGCAACTTCTACGTTTCGCAGTACGGTGAATTCGACCGCATCCAGAAATACTCGCCCGACGGCCAGTTCATCCTTTACTGGGGTGGGCACGGCCCCGAACCCGGCCACTTCGCCCGACCGCAGAACATGGACATCGACGACAAGGACCAGATCTGGGTAGCCGACGCGGGCAACCACCGGATCCAGGTTTTTGACACCCGTGGCAAGCTGGTGAAGATGTGGGGGACGGAGGGGAGCGAGCCGGGCCAACTCTCCTACCCCTACGACGTCCAGATCCTGCCCGACAGCACCGTGTGCGTCTGTGAATACGGCAACAACCGGATCCAACGCTTCACGCCCGACGGCAAGTCGCTGGGCTGCTGGGGCAAGCCCGGCCGGGGCGAAGGCGAGCTTTACAACCCCTGGGCCTTCGTCCGCGACAGCCAAGGCCGAATCCATGTCCTGGATACGAACAACCACCGTGTTCATCGAGTGAAAATGTGATGTAGAATGAGGGTCGACAATAATCCGTAATCCGTAGCCTGACACGAACCGGCAATCACCACCCTGTAGGGAACGCCCTCCGTGGCGTTCCTGCGGTTTGTGCAGGATGGTTACCGTCACAACTGGAACGCCACGGAGGGCGTTCCCTACAGGGTGTGGGTTGCTGCCGGGCGCCATACCCAGGCACAGCCTGACCTACGATATGAATCATGTTTGACCATTTCCCCGATTTCCAATCGCCCTTTTACCTGATCGTGGCGGCGGTGCTGTTGCCGTTGCTGTGGTGGTGGAGCTATCGGCGCCTAGGCGTGTTGGGGCGGGGACGGCGGCTGACGGCGTTGATCTTGCGGACCTTCGTCCTGCTACTGCTGCTGCTGGCGGCGGCGCAGATGCTTTGGGTGCAAACGAGCGACCGGCTGACCGTCATCTATCTGCTCGACCAGTCCAAAAGCATCCCCGAGTCGCAACGCAAGGCGATGATCGACTACGTGAACCAGTCGATCCTCGAACACCGCGAGAACGAAGACCGCGTCGGCGTGGTCGTTTTCGGCAAGGACGCGGCGATCGAGGTGCCGCCGTTCGACGACGACGTCCAGATCCCGTCCGCCTTGGAGAGCCTGATCGATCCGGACCACACGAACCTGGCCGGGGCGATGAAGCTGGCCCTGGCGTCTTTCCCCGAGGACGCAGCCAAGCGGATCGTCGTCGTCAGCGACGGGAACGAGAACCTGGGCGACTCGCTGGAGCAAGCCCGAGGGCTCGTCGGCAGCGGCGTGAGCATCGACGTGGTGCCGATCTACTACACGGCCCGGTCCGAGGTGCTCATCGAGCGTCTGACCATGCCGTCCGACGTCCGCAAGGGCCAGCCCTTCGAACTCCGCGCGGTGCTGGTCAACACGACGCCGCGCGAGGCGGGCGCGGCCGGCACGATCCCCGGCAAGGTCGTCTTCTCGCAGTTGGTCGGCGGACGGACGGTCTTTCTGGGCGAGAAGAAAGTCAACCTGCCGCCGGGCAAGACGGTCGTCACGCTCCGCCAGGAGATCGACCAACCGGCCTTCTACCAATACACGGCCGTCTTCATCCCCGACCGGCCGGCCGACGACGGGATGCCCGAAAACAATCGGGCGAGCGGATTCTGCTACGTCCGGGGCAAGGGCCGCGTCCTGCTGATCGAAGACGATGACGCCAAGAACCGGGGCCTGTTCGATTTCCTGGTCCAGCGGCTCCGCAAGCAGAACCTCGAAGTCGACGTCCAGCCGACCGACCAACTTTTCACCGGGCTGGGCGAGTTGCAGCCCTACGACACGGTCATCTTGGCCAACGTCCCTCGCGAGCGGTTCACCGAGGACCAGATCGACATGCTCGTGAGCAACACCCACGAGATGGGCGCCGGGCTGGTCATGCTCGGCGGGAACAACAGCTTCGGCGCCGGCGGCTGGAACAACACGAAGCTCGAAGAGGCCATGCCAATCGATTTCCAGATCGAAAGCGCCAAGGTCGTTCCTCGCGGCGCGTTGGCCATGATCATGCACGCCAGCGAAATGGCCCAGGGCAACCACTGGCAGAAGGTGATTGCCGTTGAAGCCCTCAAGACACTCGGCCCTCGGGACTATTGCGGCGTGCTCCACTGGCAGATGAACGACCAGTGGCTCTGGGGCAAGGGGTTCCTCGAAGTGGGCCCAAACCGCAAAAAGATGCTGTCCCTGTTGTCCCGGATGAGCCCGGGCGACATGCCGACGTTCGGCCCGGCGATGCAGATGGCCGCGCGGGGGTTCGCCAACCTGCCCGACGCCGCGGTCAAGCACATGATCATCATCAGCGACGGCGATCCGACGCAACCCCCTCCCAACGTCATCAAAACGCTGGTCAACCTGAAGGTGACGGTGACGACCGTAGCGGTCGGGTGCCACGGAACGGTCGGTCATCAGACGCTTCGGAACATCGCCGCGGCCACCGGGGGCAAATACCACGTAGCGAAAAATCCCAAAGCACTGCCCCGGATCTTCCAGGAGGAAGCCCGGAAGATCGCCCAACCGGTCATCTACGAGAACAAGGACGGCGTCCCGCCCGAGATCCGCTTCCCGCATGAAATGCTCAGCGGCGTGGGCGAGAACCTTCCCGACATCACGGGCTTCGTCATGACCACGGTCAAGGAAAACCCGCTGGTTGAAATCGCCCTCGTCTCGCCCAAGCCGACCAACGAAAAACACAGCACGATCCTGGCCAGTTGGCCCTATGGGCAGGGCCGAGCCGTCGCCCTGACGACCGACGCGGGGGCGCGCTGGGCCAACTCGTGGACCCAGTGGGAGAACTACGACAAGTTCTTCAGCCAGATCGTCCGCTGGTCGATGCGCCCAACCGGCCAGGAGGGCAAGTTCAACGTGACCACCCGGGTCGAAAATGGCTCGGTCAAGGTGATCATCTCGGCCCTGGACAAGGACGACGCGTTCTTGAACTTCCTGAACGTCACCGGCCAGGCGGTCGGCCCCGACATGAAGCCGATCGACATCAAGATCCGCCAGATGGCCCCCGGCCGCTACGAAGGCGAGTTTCCGGCGACCCAGGCGGGCAGCCACTTCTTGGTGATCAATCCCGGCCAGGGCCAGGCCGCCATCCGCACTGGCGTGAACGTGCCCTGTTCGAGCGAGTTCCACGACCGCGCGAGCAACGACACCCCGCTGCGCCGCATGGCCGCGCTGGCCCCGAAAGATTCGCCGCCGGGCGAGGTCATCACGGCGACCGATCCGGTCGACACGCGTAACGAACTCAAGCAGTGGCTCCAGGTGAACACGTTCCGCCACGACCTGCCCAAGGCGACCAGCAGCCAGGAAACATGGCCCTGGCTCGTGTTCCTGGCCAGTTGTTTCCTGTTCTTCGACGTCTTCTTCCGCCGCGTGCAGGTAAACTTCGCCGGGGCATTCACGGCCTGCGGTCGCGTGATCGGCCGGCTGTTCGGCCGCGAGCCCGAGCCCGAGCAGCCCGAGTTTATGCAGCGTCTGCGCAGCCGCAAGGCCGAAGTCAGCGGCCAATTGGACCGGATCCGCGCTGACGCCCGATTCGAGGCCCCGACCGACACTTCGTCCGGCCCGTCCGACTTGGGCAGCGTCGAAGAACTCTCCGGTCCCGGCGCGGCGACCCGCCCGGCCGCCGCCAAACCGTCCATCGCCCCCGGCAAACCGGCCGAGGAAGAGAAAGAATCCTACACCGAACGCCTCCTGCGAGCCAAAAAGAAAGTCTGGGACGACAAGAATAACCCAAAAGAATAGGGAAATACAAACTCGTAGGTCAGGCTGTGCCTGACATGAATAGCCAATCGACCTGTAGGGAACGCCCTCCGTGGCGTTCCGGTTTTGAAGGTAACAATCCTGTAGAAACCGCAGGAACGCCACGGAGGGCGTTCCCTACAGTGTGTGGGTTACCGCCAGGTGCCATGCCCAGACGCTACAAAAATGGGATATTAAACGGCAAATTGCATTCACCAGTCCAGGCACAGCCTGACCTGCGATAATTCGGTATCATACAAACCATTCGATACACCCCAACGATAGGACCGAACCATGAGCGTTGCGGAAACGATGGAGAAGAGGGCACGGCAGTTCGTCGAGCGGTATCGGGCCGTCTATGAGCAGATCGCCCGGGTGATCGTGGGGCACGACGAAATCATTCACGGCGTGCTGACGTCGCTGTTCGTCGGCGGCCACTGCCTCTTGGAAGGCGTGCCCGGGCTGGGAAAAACGCTCCTGGTGCGAACCCTGGCCAAGGTGCTCAACCTGGACTTCTCCCGGATCCAATTCACGCCCGACCTGATGCCGGCCGACATTCTCGGCACGAACATGGTCATGGAAACGCCCGACGGCCGACGGATCTTCGAGTTCCAAAAGGGTCCCATCTTTACGCAGATCTGTCTGGCCGACGAAATCAACCGGGCGACGCCCAAGACCCAGTCGGCCATGCTCGAAACGATGCAGGAAGGCACCGTCACGGCCGCCGGCACGCGGTTCGAGCTGAAGAAGCCGTTTTTCGTCATGGCCACGCAGAACCCGATCGAACAAGAAGGGACTTATCCCCTGCCCGAGGCCCAACTCGACCGGTTCCTCTTCAAACTGATCGTCGGCTACTCGAACCGTGAACAGCTCACCGCGATCATCGACCGGACCACGCGGGGCGAGACGATCGAACCGTCCAAAGTGATGGACGGCCCGGAAATCCTCCAGTGGCAGGCCCTGGTCCGCGAAGTGATCCTCGCCAAGCACGTTCAGGATTACATCGTACGGCTCGTGTTGGCCACGCATCCCGAAGGCCAGTTCGCCCAAGGCCCGACGAACAAATACCTTCGCTGGGGCGCCAGCCCCCGCGCCGCCCAGGCCCTGGCCCTGACCGCCAAGGTCCGCGCCCTGCTGGACGGCCGCTACAACGTCAGTTTTGAAGACGTCCGCCGCGTTTACCTGCCCGCCATGCGCCACCGCGTGATCGTCAACTTCGAAGCCCAGGCCGAGGGCATTCCGTCGGACCAGGTGCTTTTGGAGTTGCTGGAGAACGTGCCGGAGAAGGTGGAGGAGTAGAGGGGGCTGGGGGCTAGGGACTGGGGGCTAGGGATTGGAAATTGGAAAACTGAGCGGGGGGCGTGAGCCCCCTGTTTTTCGAGTGGAAGTTCTACGTCCGGAAGTCTCATTCATGTACTGAACGACGTGTAATGATAACGTCCTTTTCAACCAAAGGAGTGAACCATGTTCGGTAGAATCTCGCATACGTGGTCGTTGATGGGTGCCTCGTGGGAGATTTTGAAGCAGGACAAGGAGATGCTGATCTTCCCGCTGATCTCGGGCATCTGCTGCCTGATGGTCCTGGCGTCGTTCGCCGTGCCGCTGGTTCTCACGGATAGCTGGACGCCACCGGCCAAGAACGCGCCGGTCGGGGACCAGGTGGCCTATTACGCCATGCTCTTCGCGTTCTACTTCTGCAACTATCTGGTCATCGTCTTTTTCAACTCGGCCGTGATCGCCTGCGCGACGATCCGGCTCAGCGGCGGCGACCCGACGCTGGGCGACGGATTCCGCGCGGCCATGTCGCGGCTGCCATTGATCATCGGTTGGGCCTTGGTCTCGGCCACGGTCGGCCTGATCCTGCGTCTGATCGAAGACCGCTCCGAAAAGGTGGGCGCCCTGGTAGCCGGCCTGTTGGGCATGGCCTGGTCGGTCGTCAGCTTCCTGGCGATTCCCATCCTAGTCATCGAACGCGAAGGCCCACTGACCGCGTTGAAACGCTCCACCGCCCTGCTCAAAAAAACATGGGGCCAACAGCTCGTAGGCAACTTCAGCTTCGGTATGGTGTTTTTCCTGCTGTCCATCCCGGCTTATCTGGTGATCGGGCTGGGCGTGTTCCTGGGCATGAGCAGCGGGCTGTGGCCCGTGACGATCGTGTGCGTCGTCCTGTCGGTGATTTACCTGATCGTCTTGGCCCTGATTGAATCGGTCCTTTTTGCCATTTTCCAGGCCGCCCTGTACCTCTACGCTCGCGACGGCGAAGTGCCCACCGGATTCCAGGCCGACCTGCTGATCGACTCGATGGGTCCGAAGTAGCGGATCGCGGGCCTCCGCTTAGGATCCGAAAAAATCAATTGCCAAAGATATGCATTTGTAGGAGGCAACTCCTGTCGCCGATGGACCGCAAAACAAGCTCCATTCGGCGACAGGAGTCGCCTCCTACATATCGAATCAGGCAACTATTGACCTTCGCAGAAGTAGTGAACCTATTTTCAGGCTGTGTCGTATGAGAGTGTATGAACAGAACATTGGGGAGCAAGGCGGAGCAGGAGGCTCGTCGTCTGGCTGCTGGGCGGCTTCTTCTTGCGGGCAAGAGGAACGCGGAGGTCGTCCGGACGATGAATGTTTCGCCGTCGTCCGTCAGGCGATGGAAACACGTCGTCCATCGCGAAGGACTCGACGGTTTGCGCGCGAAACCGTTGCCGGGACGGCCGCCCAGGCTGTCCAAGAGGCAAAGAGAGAGGCTGACGCGAATTGTCCTGCGAGGCGCGATGGCCGCGGGCTTTTCGTCCGATCTGTGGACCGGAAAACGTCTTGCTCAGGTTATCCGGCAGGCGTTCGGCGTCGAACATCATCCAAACCATGTGTTGAGAATCTTGCGTCAACTGGACTTCACTCCGCAAAAACCGCTACGTCGTGCCCGGCAACAAGACCACGAGGCGATGGAACGTTGGCTCGCGGTCGAGTGGCCGCGAATAAAAAGGGGGCGGCTCGCTGGGGCTGGTATATAGCGTTCTTGGACGAATCGGGCTTCATGCTCCAACCGACCGTTCGCCGAACCTGGGCGCCGTCGGGTCGCACGCCCATTCTCGTTGAATCCGCCCGGCACGATCGACTCTCGGCGATCGGCGCGTTGTCGATTTCGCCCGTTCGCCGGCACATGGATTTCTCCTTCCAACTTCATCACGCGAACATCGATACGTCGCGCCTGATCGTCTTTCTGCGGGAACTGCACGATCGTTTTCGCCATCGGGTTGTGATCGTCTGGGACAATCTCCGGGCTCATTTCAAAACGGCCAAGTATTTTACTCTTGAGCATCCGTCCTGGTTCCGTTTTGAATACCTTCCGCCTTACTGTCCGGAGTTGAATCCCGTGGAGGCTTGTTGGAGCCACGGCAAGTACGGCTCCCAGCCCAACTTTGCCGCCCACGACGTGGAACACCTCTATCAACAAACCACCGATTCCCTATCCCTCCTACGCCACAACCAAAACCTCTTGCCCGCCTTCCTCAAACACACAAAACTCCAAATCTGATGGAGTCACTACTTCTGCGAAGGTCAATAATTCATGCGCGGCTTTTTACAGGGTTGCACAACGTTCATCCCGGCCTTATCCTGAGTAAAGGTGATGGGAGGTGGGGGCCGTTGCGCCCTGCACGAATGGATGGAAGGCTACAAGGAGTTCCAACATGAGTAGTCTGAATCGGCGACAGTTCGTCGCCACGGCGGCGGGAAGCGTGGCGTTGGGAGCCCTGCCTCGAGCGGTGCGAGGAGAAGAGAAGCCGAAGAAACCAGCCGGTCGGCCCAACGTGCTCTTCTACTTCGCCGACCAATTTCGGGCCGATTGCATGGGTACGTACGGCGGGCGGAACATCACCACGCCGCATCTGGACCGGTTGGCTTCGCAGGGAACGACGTTCAACCGCGCGTTGTCGATCTGCCCCGTCTGCACGCCCTATCGCGGCATGCTCATGACGGGCCGCTACGCGACCCACTCCGGCGCGCTGTTGAACTTCATCGAGGCCAGCGCCCGGCAGAATCCCAACTGCCTGGCCAACGTCTTCGACCGGGCCGGCTACGGCACGGCCATGATCGGCAAGTGGCACCTCGCCGGCGGGTATCACAAACACGGCGGGCTGCTCAAGCCCAACCGCAAGGCGCTCAAGGCCCATGCGGAGGAAAATCCCGAATACGAGTTCGTCCCGCCCGGCCCGGGCCGACTCGGGTTCCAGCACTGGGAAGCCTATAACTTCCACTGCTCTTTCAACAACTACTGGTACTACCGCGACGAGCCGAAAAAGATCCGCGACAAGGCCTACGAGACCGACTCGCAAACGAACTCGGCCATCGCCTACATGAAACAACAGCATGCGGCCGGCCAACCGTTCGCCATGGTCGTCGCGCCCCATCCGCCTCATCCGCCGTTCCGCCTCAGCCATAATCCAGCAGGCTACCTCGAAAACATCCCCAAGGAGTTGCACTGGAACCCGAACGTTCCCAAAAACCATCCTCGGCGGAAGAACCCGCTTCAAACCCGGTGCTATTACGCAATGGCGAAGAACGTCGACGACAACATCGGGCGGATCATGGCGTTTCTGGACGAGTCGGGCCTGGCCGAGAACACGATCGTCGTCTTCTCCAGCGACCACGGCGAAATGCACGGCAGCCACGACCGAATCAACAAGATGGTCCCCTACACCGAGGCCGTTCACATCCCGACGGTCGTCCGCTGGCCGGGCCGCGTGCCGGCCGGAAAACGAATCGACAGCCTCATCACGACGCCCGACTACTTCCCGACCCTTTGCGGCCTGACTGGGTTGGCCGTCCCCGAGGAGGTCGACGGGCGGGACCTGAGCGACGTCGTGCTCGGCCAGAGCACGTCGGGTCGTGAAGACACGCTGATGATGAACTACTCGTCCAACTGGGACTATTTCCAGTCCGGCACGAACTGGCCCGAGTGGCGAGGCGTCCACACCGGCCAATACACCTACGTCAAGTGGCTCACCGGCAAGGAAGAACTCTACGACAACGACGCCGATCCTTACCAGATGACCAATCTAGTCGAGGGCCAGAAGCACCTGCCCATGCTCAAGAAACTTCGCGAGCGGATGAAAGACCTCCTGGCCGAGGCTCACGACGACTTCCGCCCTGGCCCGGGCTACGCCGAATGGTTCGACAACGAGCGCAACCTGATCCGCACGGCCCTGGGCCCCGTGGCGTAGATGCCTACGTCTCCCCTCTCTCCCATTGGGAGAGGGGCCGGGGGACAATGAGTGGCCGGTGGTTAGTGGCTGGTAGCCAGGCTAGCATGTAGGTCAGGCTGTGCCTGACAAGCAGCAAGAACTGTGAGGAAACAGCCTGTCCTACTGGTTCGTCTATCGGTTAATGTCAGGCAAACCCGTAGGCCGGGTCGTGACCCGGCGATTAACAGCCTTGCCGGGTCACGACCCGGCCTACGAGATTGGCCTTTTCCCTGCCTGACATTGATCGATAGATGGACCACTACGGCTGATCGACAAACGGACCACCACAATCTCTAACCACTAGGCACTAACCCACTCGCCCTCACCCGGCGGCTGCGCCGCCACCCTCTCCCAAAGAGAGAGGGGAGATTGCTCTTTACGTCCGCTCAAGAAGAACGCGAGGCGCGCCGACGCGTCCTCCAGGCCAGCATGGCCAGGAATCCGCTCAAGAGCAGAATCATGCTCGCCGGCTCCGGCGCGGCGCCAAGCGTCTCGTGGGCTGTCCCCCAATTCGCGGCCAAGATGGACGCGTCGAGATCATCCACCCGACCGTCGCCGTTGAAGTCGCCGTCTTCCCAAAGGACCGTATACTCGGGCGTCGTCTCCTTGAGCCAGTTGGCCGCCAGAACGGCAGAGTCTTCCTCGTCGACCACGTCGTCCAGGGTGGCGTCGCCCGGCATGGGGGTGATGATGTCGAGGATCTGATCCTGATAACGCGCGAGGTCGACGTAGTAGGTCGCGCATTGGCCGAAGACGGCCGTGTTCCCCGCGCCACCCGGCGTGTCCGGATTATAACTCACCATGCTGATGATGCCGGACAGCTCCCACTTTCCATTCCGTTTGTAGAACAGCGCGCCACCCGAATCTTTTTGCATCGCCTGTGCTTCGAACGCGGTGCCGTAGTTCTCATCGAAATCCGTCACCTGTGCGAAGATTTTCCCGTAGATCCCTTCGGAAGGGTTCGGCGTGGGAACGATGAAGTTCGAAGACACGTACTCGGTCTTGTTCGTACCCCAACGCATGCTCTGCGTGCTGGTGCGTTTGAATCCTCGATAGTCGCCGGGCGGAATATCCGTTTCCACCCATTGCTGGTCATCGCCAGGATCATTCCACATGGTGAGCGTCGACTCCCGATCATAACCGCCGCCCACGAGGATGACTTCCTTGTTGCCTGGCGTGGACACGGATGCCACGGACAACACGGGAAGACGAGGGCTCTCCACGATTCGGTAGAGCCGAAGATCGGTGTACTGCGTCATGCCGTAGAGTTCGTAATTCGGATTGAGAAGCACCTGGTCCGTCCCCGGCTCGACTTCGTAAGTCTGGCCGTTGAGAATAATCGACCCGGCGCCGACATGCGCGGCGGTCAGCACCCACCGATAGCCGAGATAAACGCCGTTGGTGGTGCCCTTGGCACCGACGTTGGCGAACCCGAAATCATCCTCCGGCGCCGTCAGATTACCCTGGGTCGTCGAGACGACAACCGCCAAGGCAGGTTGGGCCGTTAGAATCGAGATCACCCCAAGGAGAGGCAAACTCGCGCGAAGCCAAGACAGGGCTCTTCCCATCATCCGTCCTGTTCCCCATAGAAAAAGTGCGGAATCCAGTGGTTCGTCAAGCGATTGACTGCGAATTGAGAGGATCAACCAATCTCGTAGGCCGGGTCGTTACCCGACAATCCTGTTCTCGCCGGGTCACGACCCGGCCTACGGATCCTATCCGAAATAAATCGCCTGACAGAACACTAGCCCGATCCTGGCCCAACTCACTACTTCTATTAGACTCAGCCCCCGCTAGATAGTCAAATGGCGTCCTGTTCGGCCGTGCTGACGAGGGCGTTTTTCGGACAAATAGACGGACGGGATGCGCCATGCCGGGCCCACCTCAAATCCCCTCCGAGTGGTGGGGGGAGACGCCTTGCCAAACCCCGATCAACCCGGTACGCTCATGGGTTTGTTACTACTCGGGGATCTGGCCGACGGTGCCTGGTCTGGCCGAGGAGCCCCCGCCGATACGGCCCCCCGAGTGCCCCTTCGCCCCAGCGGACGAACCACCGATGGCGGTCCAACGACCAGAACAGCAACGGATTGTGATCACCGGCGTGGGCCTGACCGCGCCGAATGGCGATTCGCTGGCTCAGTTCCGCGAAAGCCTTCTGAGCGGTCGCAGCGGCGTTGTCGACTACGAGATCCGCTACTTTGGCAAGACCCTGGCCGGGATCTGCCATTTCGACGAGGTCAAATACCAACGCCGCAAGGAGATCCGCCGCGGCACCCGGGCGGGCAGCATCGGCATCTACTGCACGCGCGAGGCCATCGCCGACTCGGGGCTCGATTGGGACAACGTCGACCGCTCGACTGTGGGCGTCTACGTCGGCACGACCGAACACGGCAACGTCGAGACCGAGAACGAGATCTACCAGATCAAGGCCTACGATTATGATTGCAGCTACTGGTCGCACCATCACAATCCTCGGACCGTGGCCAACAGCCCGGCCGGCGAGATCGCCCTGAACGCGGGCGTCACCGGCCCACACTACACGATCGGCGCCGCCTGCGCCGCGGGCAACGCGGGCTTGATTCAAGGCGTGCAGATGCTCCGCCTGGGCGAATGCGACCTGGCCCTGGTCGGCGGCGTCTCCGAAAGCATTCACACGTTTGGCATCTTCGCCGGGTTCAGCAGCCAAGGGGCCCTGGCCCGACATGACGACCCGGCCAAAGCGTCCCGGCCCTTCGACCGCGACCGCAACGGCATCGTCGTCGCCGAGGGGGGCTGCATGTTCGTCCTCGAGCGGCTGACCGACGCCCGGGCACGCGGGGCCAGGCTCTACGGCGAGATCGTCGGTTACGCCATGAACACCGACGCGACCGATTTCGTCCTGCCCAACGCCGACCGCCAGGCCGAGTGCATCCGGCTTGCCCTGAAGCGAGCGGAAATCACGGCCGACCAGATCGACATCGTCAATACCCACGCCACGGCGACCGTCTCGGGCGACATCGAGGAGTGCAAGGCCCTGCGGCAAGTGTGGCCCGGCGGCGGGAGAACCCGATTCAACAATACAAAGAGCTTCATCGGCCACGCGATGGGCGCGGCCGGGGCCCTGGAACTGGCCGGCAATCTGCCGGCGTTTGACGACGGGGTCTGCCACCCAACCATCAACCTCGATTCGCTCGATCCCGAGTGCGAGCTGCCTGGCCTGGTGGCCAACCAGCCCCAGCAGGCCGGGCAAGTCGAGTACCTTTTGAATAATTCCTTCGGGATGCTGGGCATCAACTCCGTCGTCATCGTCAGACGGATTTGACTGGCCCCGACACGTAGAATGAACGCGGGGCCGGCTCCCGAGGCTTGCCCCCAAGACGAGACACACGGAGAGTGCGAACATGACGGCTGCCGAGATCAAAGAAGCCATTGTCGATATCCTATCTGACATTGCCCCGGACGAAGACCTCAGCGGTCTGAAGGAAGACGTCCCGTTCCGCGATCAGCTCGAGCTAGACAGTATGGATTTCCTCGACATCGTCATGGAACTCCGCAAACGCTACCGGCTTCAAATCCCCGAGCAGGACTACCCCGAACTGGCCAGCATGAACCAGACCGTCACGTACCTCGAACCGCTGATGAAGGACCTGTGAGATAGTGGCGAGTGGTTAGTGGCTAGTGGCTAGAATAGGCAGGTCAGGCTATGCCTGCCACTAACCACCAGCCACTAGTCACCAACCACTAGCCGCCATGTACGACACGATCATCATCGGCGCTGGAATGTCGGGCTTGGCCGCCGGGATCCGCCTGGCCCATTTCGACCGGCGCGTCTGCATTCTCGAACGGCACGATCGGGTCGGAGGGCTCAACTCGTTCTACCGGCACGGCAGCCGCGACTTCGACGTCGGGCTGCACGCGGTGACCAACTTCACGCCCCGCGGCGCCCGGCGCGGCCCACTGGCCCGGCTGCTGCGCCAATTGCGGATCCGCTGGGACGAATTCGCCCTGGCCCCACAGGTCGGTTCCGAAGTGGCCTTCCCCGACGCGCGGCTGCGGTTCAACAACGAGCCCGAGTTGCTGCTCTCGGAAATCGAACGCTGTTTCCCCGACCAGAAGGACGGCTTCGTCAGACTGGTCGACGCGATTGCCGACTACGATCAGTTGGGCGCGGGCGATTCCGGCCGTTCGGCCCGGGATGAGGTTGCCCAATACGTGACCGATCCTCTGCTGGTCGAGATGCTCTTCTGCCCGTTGCTTTTCTACGGCGGCGCGCGGGAACATGACATGGACTTCCTTCAGTTTTCGATCATGTTTCGAGCGATCTACCTTGAGGGGCTCGCCCGACCGTTCGCCGGCGTGAGGTTGATCCTGCGGCGGCTGTTGAAAAAGTTCCGCGACTTGGGCGGCGAGCTGCGCCTCCGGGCTGGCGTCGATCGGCTGGACGTCCAGGACGGCCAGATCCGCTGCGTCGTGCTCGAAGACGGCACCGAACTGACCGCCCGACGGTTCCTCTCTTCGGCCGGCTGGCACGAGACGATGGGCCTCTGCCGGAGGGAAGACGAGGCCGAGCTGTGCGGCGGGCTGTCGTTCATCGAAACGATCTCGGTGCTCGACGCCCAGCCCCAGGCGATGGGCCACGACCGGACCATCGTTTTCTATAACGACTCGCCCCGGTTCCGTTACGAAGACCCGGGCGAACTGGTCGACCTGCGCAGCGGCGTGATCTGCTCGCCCAACAA
>JAFGFF010000366.1 GCA_016931075.1 Pirellulales bacterium
TGGCGACCGGGTGGCACTGGCGTCTCGCCAGTGCTGGTGGAGGAACACTGGCGAGACGCCAGTGCCACCCTCGATATTCCGCAGCCAAGTCACGTCGCGGCGCTGTCCTCGTATTGGTTCTCGTCGTCACGGCCCTGCTGAGCCTGGCTGCGTTGACGTTTTCGCAGTTGATGCTGGTCGAGCACGAAGCGTCGAAACTGGCGGCCGAGCGTGTGCAGAGCCATGCGTTGGCCGCCTCGGGCGTGGAGGCCGCGAGGTGGTTCCTTTCGCAGGACGCCCAGGTGCAGAAAGACGCCGGCAGTTGGTACAACAACGAGGAGAAGTTCCGCGGCGTGCTGGTGACGCCCGACGACGACCCGTATTCCCGCGGCCGGTTCGCCCTGGTGGCCCCAGCGATGGAGGACGGGCGGCGGGGCGGCGTGCGGTTCGGGCTGGAGGACGAATCAACCCGGCTGAACCTCAACACGCTGATCACGGCCGATCAGCAACAGCCCGGCAGCGGACGGAAGATCCTGATGGGTCTGCCCGGCATGACCGAGCAGATCGCCGACGCCATTCTCGATTGGATCGACGCCGACGACGAGCCACGGGAGTTCGGCGCGGAGGTCGAGTACTACTCGGGCCTCGATCCGCCCTATGCCCCGAAGAACGGACCCGTGGCCACGGTCGAGGAACTGCTCTTGGTCCGCGACGTGACGCCCCAGTTGCTCTTCGGCGTCGACTTGAACCGCAACGGGTTCCGCGACCCGGGCGAGCCGGACCCGATGAGCATCGAAAACGTCGACAACGCCGACGGCGCGATGGACGGCGGCTGGTCGGCCTACCTGACGCTGCACAGCCTCGAGTTGAATCTCGATCCCGACGGCAAGGCGAGAATCGACCTGAACCAGGACGACATGGAGAAGCTGCACAAGCAGTTGTCCGAGGTGTTCGACGTTTCTTGGGCCAATTATATCGTGGCCTATCGGCAGAATGGACCGTATGAGTCGACCTCGGGCACGAGTACTACTCTCTGGTCGCCGGATGTCGGTGAACTCGACCTGACGCGCAAGGGCCAGTTCCCCTTGTCGACCGTGCTCGATCTGATCGGAAAACCGGTCCAGGTGCAGTTCAAGGAAGAAGATAAGAAACGCGTGATCGGAAGTCCGTTTCTTAATGTGCCAGGTGTAATGAGCGTCTATCTGCCGAAACTGATGGACCATGTGACGGTGAACAAGTCGCCCATGATCCCGGGTCGGATTAACATCAATCAGGCGTCGCGGACCGTGCTGATGGGCATCCCCGGGATGACGCAGGACATCGTCGACCAGATCGTTTCCGTGCGGCGGGTCGATCCGGCCGAGGCCGAGGACCAGCGGCGCCACGAGACGTGGATCCTGGCCGAGGGGATCGTCGACTTGGACCAGATGAAGGCCCTGATGCCGTTCGTCTGCGGGGGCGGATGTGTTTTTCGGACCCAAGCGGTCGGCTACTTCGACGCCGGCGGCCCGGCGACGCGTCTGGAGGTCATTTTGGACACTACCAAACGGCCCGCCCGGGTGTTATTCTGGAGAGAGCTAAGCCACTTGGGCCGAGGATACGCCCGAGAGACCCTGGGCATCGAAGCCCCATAGGAACTAAGTCCTGTAGGAGGCGACTCCTGTCTGTAGGAGGCGACTCCTGTCGCCGAAGGCTCGGGGAATCGGGCCTCATTCGGCGACAGGAGTCGCCTCCTACAGGTCGTGTGCCCTGCAAACATGGGCATGCCAACCACACCAATACTACCCACCGTAGGACGATCCTCCCCGAGTCGATCATGCCCCGACTGTTGGCCTTTGAATACAACGACGCGGAAGCCCGGGTGGCCGTGGCCTCGCTGCGCGGCGGGCAGATGCTCGTCGAGCAGGCGTTTTGCGTTTCGCTGGCCGGCAATCTAGAAGGGGCGACGGTCGACGTGGGCCAGCGGTTGGCCGCGGCGGCGGCCGCGCGAGGGCTGGGGCGGCTCGACACGGTCGTGGCCGTCGGGCGGACCCAAGTCGAGTTGCGCCAGTTAGTCGTCCCGCCGTGCCCCGACGAGGAGCTGCCCGAGCTGGTCCGCTTCCAGGCGATGCGCGAGTTCAGCGCGCTGAAGGACGACTGGCCGCTCGACTTCCTGCCCGGTGAAGACGGTCACCAACAGCGGACCGTCCTGGCCGCGGCGATCGAGCCGTCGCTTGCCCGCCAGGTGGAAAAGACGTGCAACGAGGCCGGGCTGAAGCTCCGGCGTTTGGTCCTGCGGCCGTGCGCGGTGGCGTCGTTGTGGCGCCGCGGCGGTCTGGCCGGCAAGGCCCCGGTCTGCCTGCTGGTCGACCCGCTGGCCGGCGAGGCCGAATTGACCGTGCTGGTCGACGGCCGCGAGGTTTTCCTCCGCTCGGCCCGATTGCCCGGCGATCCGTTGCGCGATCCCGAGGCGCTCGGGGCGCTGGTGGCCGAAATTCGCCGCACGATGGTCGCGGCCCAGAACCAACTGGGCGGACGGCGCGTCGAGTCGATCGTGCTGTGCGGTCGGGGTGAAGCGTGCCAGCAGGCCGCCGAACAAGTCGGCCAGCGGCTCGAAGTGCCCACGACCGTGTTTGATCCGCTGGCCGGCGTTCAGTGCGCCGATGACATGGCCCTGCCCGAGATCCCGGGCCGGTTCGCCTCGCTGTTGGGCACGCTCCAAGACGAGTTGTCACGCACCGCGCCGGCGATCGATTTCCTTCACCCGCGCAAACCGCCCGAGGCCAAGGGCCGACGTCAGACCTACGTGCTGGCCGGGCTGGTCGCCGCGCTCTTGGTGCTGGCCGGGCTGGGCTATCGCTTCTGGGCGACGAATGATCTGAAAGCGAAAATTGCCGACCTTAAGACCGAAACGAACCGGCTGAAACCCCAGGTGACCGAGGCCGAGACCGTCTCGAAAGCCGCCGCCAAGATCGGCGAGTGGGTCGATACGGACGTCGTCTGGCTGGACGAACTCCGCTGGCTCGTCGAGCATCTACCCAGCTCGGAAGACGCCATGCTCATCCTGCTGCGGTGTCAACCGACGCGCGACGGCGGATCGATCGATCTGCACGGCTACGCCCGGTCGGTCGACGCCATCGACCTGATGGACCGGGACCTCCGCGAAGCCCACCACGACGTCAAGGGCTACGACCGGAAGGCCGACCGGACGGTGTCGCCCTACACTTATTTCTTCAAGTCGACGGTCGTTATCGACAACGCCGCCTCCAAGCCCGCTGGGGCAAAGCAGGAGGACCGGTGATGGCGATGACCGCCCGAGAAAAGAAGCTGGCGATCGTGACCGGGGCGCTAGCTGGGGCCTTGTTGGTTCCGTTGGTGTTCGTCCAGCTAGTCCTGCCGCCCGAGTCGGTCCGGGTGCAATACGCCTCGCTGCTGGATCAGGTCAATAAGCAACAAAAACAAATCCGCGACGCGGCCGAAGCGAAGAAGCGATTGGAGCAGTGGGGCCGGCGCTCGCTGCCGACCGACCTCGAAGCGGCCAACTCGCTCTATCAGAACTGGCTGTTGAAGCAATTGAGCGAAGCCGGACTCCGCGAAGGCAACGTGATCGGCCGCGACCGGCTCCCGTTTGGCAAGATCTACGACCGGCTCCCCTTCACGGTCATCGCCCGGGGAACCGTTCCCCAAGCCGTCGACCTCTTGCACCGGTTCTATTCGGCCGGGCATCTCCACAAGATCCGCTACTTGAACGTCATGCCCGTGAAGGACTCGGACGATATCCAATTGACCCTGACAATCGAGGGATTGGTCCTGCCCGGAGCCGATCGGACTGACCGGCTGAGCGACGTGCCTGGCGACCGTCTGGCCGAGGCAAAACTGGCGCCCTATGTCGAGACGCTCGGCAAACGGCGGCTCTTCCGGCCGTACACGCCGCCCCCGCCTCCCCCTCCGCCTTACACGCCGCCTCCGCCTCCGCCACCACCTCCGCCGCCACCGCCCAAGTTTCAACACGCCGAGTATCTCTCGGTGACGATGACCGGGGCGGTCGATAGCCGGCCGCAGGCGTGGCTGTTGGTGCGAACCACCGGCAAGGAAGCGAAGATCTTCGAGGGCGAGACGTTCGAACTGGGCGAGGTGAAAGGTCGCGTAGCCCGCGTGGATCGGCTCGGCACCGATCTGGAAATCGACGGACGCTTGTATCGGGTGAAGCTCGGCGGACTGGTCAAAGACTCTCCGTCCGAGGCCCTGCCCAAGAAACCCGAACCAAAGCCGGAATCACCGCCAGCGTCCGAATCGGCTGAGGAGAAGCCCGAGTCGGACGCTCCGCCGGCGAAGGCTCTGGAATCCTCTCAGGCCGAGGCGAAGCCAGAGACGAAGCCGGAGTCACCGCCCGCGCCCGAATCGGGTGAGGAGAAGCCCGAGTCAGACGCTCCGCCGGCGAAAGCTCCGGAGTCCTCCCAGACCGAGGCGAAGCCAGACACGAAATCGGAGCCAGCCGAGGAAACGTCTCGTCCGAAGAATCCATCAGCGCCACCGAGCGGGAGTGGGCCGATCAAAGAGGAATCTCTTCAAGAGGCAACCAGCCCTCACCCGGCGGCTTCGCCGCCACCCTCTCCCAAAGAGAAAGAGTAAGCCTATCTCCCCTCTCCCTCTGGGAGAGGGGCCGGGGGTGAGGGCATGGCTATCCCCCGAACGCTTTCTGGGCCGAAGGCCCTGCGGTTCTCCCAGCCCGGGGCAACGCCCTGGGGATCGGGTGGGCACGATTTCGGCTGGTCCGGCCCAACGGGCCAACCGATCCGCCGGCGGAACCGTTGGCCCGTTGGGCCGAAAACCTTTTCGCGTCGCCCCCTTTCCCAGGGCGTTGCCCTGGGCTGGGTGAACGGCTGCCCCTTCGGGGCGTGGTGCAGTCCGAGTCGAGGCGGGACGCCGGCGTGGCGCGGACCGAGGCGCGGCGGGGTGCCTAGTAAGCACGGAAGCAAAGTACGCAGTGCACCCTTGCATTGCTTGGCCCACAAACGCGCGTTGACTCTGGGCCGGCCATGCGGCAGAATCAAAGGGTTGTCCTGCCTTGCTGACACGTCCCACCTCAGCCCGGCGGCTTCGCCGCCACCCTCTTTGGGAGGGGGCAAGAAGTCCAGTTTCCCTTTTCTGCTGGCAAACCTGCCGGAATTGGGGGGTATGTTAGCTAGGGCAGAAAAGGTGCCAGGCACCTTTTGTGCGAAGCACCCGAAGGGCCGTTCCGGCAAAAGGTGCCTGGCACCTTTTCCGCAGGCCATGAACGGTTACGAAAAAAGAAGAACCAACCATGCCGACTTACGACTACGTCTGCGACGCCTGCAATCACTCGTTCGAGATATTCCACTCGATCACCGAAGAGCCCCGCAAGAAGTGCCCTGAGTGCGGAAAGATGAAGCTCCGCCGGCTGATCGGGCCGGGGGCGGCGATCGTCTTCAAGGGCTCGGGCTTCTACCAGACCGACTACCGGAGCGAGTCGTACAAGAAGGGCGCCGAAGCGGCCAAGAAGGCCGACAGCGTGCCCAAGTCGGACGCGAAGCCCAAGTCGTCCGACGCCAAACCCGCCACGGCCAGCACGGAATGAGCCGACAATCCGGAGTGCGAGTCTAGGGTGAATAGATCTGAAGGGAATCTCTCGGTCGACGCCGGATCAATCCTTATTGCTGACCGGCGAGGGGACGACTTCGAGAAATCGGCCGCCGCTCTCGTACCAGCCTTGTTTGGTGAAGCGGCACCAGGTCAGGTCGATCAGGAACCCGACCCAGGAGCCGTTGCTCACCTCGATCGATACGATCATTCGCCGGTAGGGAAGCGGCTTGAGGTGGTAGAAGCCCAGACCGCGTTCTGAAAGGTGTTTGCCCACGACCACGACCGTCTCGCCAATCGGCTCGGTCCCTTCTTCGCCGACGGGGGTAAGCTGAACCAAGTAGGGGAACGGGTAGCGGCGTTGGCTGCGTCGCTCGGTGGTCTCCGGTCGGGGGTAGAGGCTTGTCAACAGGCCACAGACATGCGTCCGCACGTTCTCTTCCGGTAGCGGCACATTCTCCTGGTCGACGCCCAGATCTGGTAGTGACTCGTTGACAAGCGTGTTCATTTGCGTGCCTCCCGCGATCGCCGCCGGCGCGGCGTCGTCGAAAACTCTGAAAACCTTTTGGACCGACGTGGAGAGGCGAACCCGACGGTAAGTAACACGGTTTCGATCACTCCAGATAGATACTCTGACCCCACAAGAACCTATAGTTGCCGGAAAAAGCCCGTGCGAACATTGAAGGGGGGATGCTATCCCGCGGTGGCACGAAATTCCGGAAGAGAATAAAAGAAGAGACGTTTGCCCCGACTCCGACCAACGTCATGCGTCGGCCAAAAGAAGCCTAGGTTACGGATCGGCCCAAGTCAAAAAGTTCCGCTCGGAACCGGTACAACTCGACTGGGTGCCACTGCTGGCTTGTCCAGCAGTGCTTTGGTGTGTCCGTAGGGCCTGCACTGCTGGGCAAGCCAGCAGTGGCACCCTAATTTGTTACTGTTGCGGAAAGACGCACCCAACCTTCCGCAACAGTAACTCATTTCCAACCTTGACGTTGCCCCTAGGACCTATTCGAGTCCGGGACGGTCGTTTTGCGGTCGAAAGCTGTGTCCCAGGGGCCGGTTTCCGGCCGCTGGCCCCCTCTTTTGGGCCTGACGCCATTGATGTTGGACGTGGGCCCGGTTGATGGCAAAGGTCTTGAAATCGGGGGCCACGGCCAGTCCAACGTTCAGCAGGTCGGCCGCCTGCTGGTACCGCCCTTGGCTTCCTTCATGGATGGCCCAATTGTTGAGCGTCGCGAGTAGATTCCCCCGGGCCGTCTCGTTGGCCGGGTCGAGTTCGAGGGCCTTCAGGTTGGCCGCCGCCGCTTCGGCAAATCGCTTGTGGTTGAGCAGATCGACGCCCCGATTGTAGTAGATCGTAGCGATTAGGGCCGCACTGGAAACCTGGCGACGCTTCGGACCGGTCTGAACAGCGACCGCCGCGGCTTCGGAACCGAGCGTCTTGCGAAGCAGATCGGCCCTCCGCGCGGGATCGGCCGAAAGCCGGAACCAGTCGGGACACGTGCTCTCGACCGGGAGCATTTCGCCCTGTAAAACAAGGCAACTCATCGCGTGGCCGGGCACTTCCAGCCCTCGGACGTCCAGGCCGAACTCCCGGCCCAGGCAACAGAAGAAAACCGACGCGCTGACGCAGTTGAACCGGCCTTCGTCCAGCACCGACGTCAGGTTGGTGCATTCGAACCGGTAGCCTCCACGCAGGCAGCAGCGGTGCATGAGTGTGAATAATGCTTCGGCACGTTGACGGGGCGCGCCTTGGATCTGGCCGCTGTCGCGCCACTGCCGGACCAGCTCGGCCACGTGGGCCTGGTAGGCCGTCAACCGGGCCGGGTTGTCCACACCGCTGGCAACCAGGGCGGCCCCTAGCAGGCTGAACCGGTCGAGCGATCCGTCCGCCGCGTCCAATAGAAGCTCGCGTTCCAGCCCTCGCCAGACGGCCGCAGGGCCGACGATCCGCTCGACCGGAGCGTAAGGGCGTTGGGCCGCCGCTTGCACTTGTGCTGTGTAAAAAACGGCCCATGCCGCCAACGCCAGCCCGAGGGCCCGCACGCCGTGTTGTTCGAGGAAGGTCCGTCTCACCTGCCACCTGCTCCGATTGTGCCCATCGTGCGGGCGAAGAAGCCCTTTCGCCCTGGGGAATGATGCCGAATCGCAACAAGTATACGACGCGAAAAGACAACGAGTGGGCAAGATGCGAGGATTATTGGTGGGCAACGGACGTTCGCATTGCCGAGTTTTCCGGCTGTACGGATCGAACTGGTCTCCAAGACGACCGCGCCTATAATGGACTGACCTTGCCGTCCCCAGAGGATTGCCGGGTGCCACTGCTGGCTTGTCCAGCAGTGTTTTTTCGGAAAGCGTGGTCCACACTGCTGGACAAGCCAGCAGTGGCACCCTTTTCCAATACTCATTCTTAGAGAAACACTTGCTCAACAGGTTGCCGATGAGCGCACCGTCCGAAGAGATGCTGCTTAGTCGTGAGGCCTTGGAGGCCATTCTGGATAGTCTGGCCGAAGGGATCGTGACGCTTGACTGGTCTGGAAGGGTTTTGAGCGTGAACCGCGCGGCCTGCGAGATCCTCGAGGTCGAAAAGGACGAGGCGCTGCACCATACCTGCCGTAGCCTGTTCGGCGAGAAGTTCTGTGCAGCGGCCCACGAGGTCCGTAACGCCGTTCAGGCCGGCCAGCCGGTCGAAAACATCCTGTCGAAGTTTCAAACACGTAGCGGCGACGACCGGATACTCACCTTTCGGACCAATCCGCTTCAGACAGGACCCGACGGTCCGGCCGGCAACGTAGTTGTCTTCCGCGACACGACCGAACTGCTCCGCCTGAAGGCTGACCTCACCCGGCAGTATCAGCTCCACAACCTGGTCGGAAAAAGCAAGCCGATGCAGGAGATTTTCCGCCTGATCGAAGAGGTGGCCGACTCCGACGCGACGGTTCTGATCGAAGGTGAAAGCGGCACGGGCAAAGAACTGGTCGCCCGGGCGATCCACCACCTCAGCCCTCGGACCAACGGGCCGTTCGTGGCGGTCGACTGTTCCTCACTGGCCGAAGGCGTGCTCGAAAGCGAGCTGTTCGGCCACGTCAAAGGGGCCTTTACCGGGGCGATGCGCGACAAACAGGGACGATTCGAGGCGGCCAGCCGAGGGACCATTTTCCTCGACGAAATCGGCGATCTGGCACCCGCGATCCAGGTGAAACTGCTGCGCGTGCTGCAAGAACGGGTGATCCAACGAGTCGGCGGCGATCAAACCATCCCGGTCGACATCCGCGTGATCGCCGCCACGCACCGCCCGTTGGCCGAGATGGTCGGCTCGGGCGATTTTCGTCAGGACCTCTACTACCGGCTGCGCGTCGTGCCGATCCGGCTGCCCGCCCTGCGCGAGCGGCGCGATGATCTGCCGCTTCTGGCGCAGCACTTCGTCGATCTGTTCGCCGAACAGACAGGCCGGGCGATCGAGGGCGCCGGCCAGGAGGCGATGGCCCTGATTCTGGACTACCCCTGGCCGGGCAACGTCCGGGAACTGGAAAACGCAATCGAATACGCCTTCGTCAAAGCGCGAAGCGGTCAGATCGGCCCGGAACACCTGCCTCCCGAGATCCGGGACCAGGCCGGTTTACTAGGCCCCGCCTTTCATCGAACGGACCAGGCGTTGAGTGTGGCCGACGTCACCAGCCCCGAGCAGCTTCGCGGCCTGCTGGAAGCCAACCGCTGGAATGTCGCGAAAACGGCCCGGCAGTTGGGCGTCAGCCGCACAACCCTCTACAAGCGGATTCACACCCTGCGGCTCGGGCGACCAGGTTGATAAACGTTCTCTCCCTGGGTAACACACAACGCTCTCACCCTTCGGATTGAGTTGTTTTCGCCGGTCCGTGTTGAGCGAGGCGCTTCGGTCAGTCGGGCCGAAGGCCCAGCCGTTCTCCCAGCCCAGGGCATCGCCCTGGGGACCGGTTTGGCGAGACAATGGTGTTTCGGCTCAACGGGCCAACCGTTTTGCCGAACCGTTGGGCCGTTGGCCCGAAATAAAACTTTGTAACCGGTCTGAATCCCCAGGGCGGATGCCCTGGGCTGGGAGAACCAGGCCCCGTTGGGGCGGATTGAAGTGACCCACTCAGACCAAGTGCCACTCTGCAAGCTGGCCAATAGTGTTCATCCAAAGTGTCCAGCAGTGTTCACCTGGGCGCTTTGGTTTACACCCGTGAATGCCTTCTGGCAGATCAGGTGCGGAAAACCTTTCTGGTTAGGCGGTATCTGGGACAGCATTCTCCAGCAGTACACGCTATGCTGCAAACCCTTTTTAAATCTCGACTTACGCCAGTCTAGCACCACGGATTCTAGCACGAATCGGTCGACTGGTACGGGGCTTGCATAGCATGTTTCTAAATAACATCGCAATCGATGCGATGGGTGAACGGGAAGAAAAAACGCTACCCAATGGAATGGAGGGAAGAGGCAATGTCTCCGATCATGATGAGTCTGTTATTGCAGGCGTCGCTCGTGGCCCCTGGGCCCCAAACCTTCGAGGCGGCCCAGAGGGCCAGTGCGACCACCCAACGGCCGCTGGTCGTGACGATCGGCGCCACCTGGTGCCCGGCGTGCGTTGAGTTGGAAAACCGGGTCCTGCCGAAGCTGGCCGAACAGGGGCACTTGGCCAACGTGGTCCGCTATCACGTCGACGTTGACCGTGAGCGGGCTCTCGCCGCGAAACTCTTGAAAGGGAACTCGATTCCCCAGATGGTTCGGATCGAAAGAACACCCGAAGGCTGGCAGGCATCACGCCTGATCGGCCTGCCGAGCACCCAGAAGGTTAAGGACTTCATCGACGGCAAGTCCGTGGAGTAGGGGGCGGTTTGGGTGACCTGTCGGTCGGAGATCACCGTGGCAGCGGCTTGCCCGGCCGTGATCCGTTCTGAGCCAGGGCGGCGTGGATGCTGTCTCGCAGTTCCTGTGAGCGGAAGGGTTTTTCGAGCAACCCGACCGCGCCTTGTTCGTTGGCTTCCGCCATGCTGCCAGCGTCGGCGTCCCCCGTGATGAAGATGGCCGGGAGCGGCTTGCCCTGCGAAGCCAGCTCCCGGACGAGTTCCAGCCCACTCATCCGCGGCAGCCGCATGTCGACGACCAGGCAGGCGGGGCCGGAAGGGGTGTATGCCGCGAGAAAATCCTCGGCCGAAGTGAACTCCTTCACGTCGAAGCCGAAGATCTCGATCAGCGACGTCAACGAGCTGACCATCGCTCGGTCGTCATCCACCACATAAACGGTCGTCTTTGGGCTCATCGTTTCTGCTTCTGGGCAGCGCTTGGCACAGTGAAGGTGAATGTCGTCCCTTGTTCTGGATTCGGAGTCGCCCAAATCCGCCCGCCGTGCGAGTCGATAATCGACCGGCCGATGGACAGGCCCATTCCCATCCCTTCTATCTTGGTCGAAAAGAAGGTCCCAAACAAGTCATCGGGACACCCGGCTTTTTCGACCGGGATTCCGCAACCCGTATCCCGGACGGAAACCTCCAGCATTTCCCCGTTTGTCCGAGCCCTCACGTCGAGCCGTCGCTGTCCGACGAGCGTGGTTTCCATGGCTTCGACGGCGTTTCGCATCAGGTTCACGAGGACTTGTTGCAGGAGGATCTTGTCGGCGAACACGGGCGGGAGCGACGGGGCGACATCGACACGCAGCGTGATGCCCGCGTCGTGTATGGCGTTCTCCAGCAGCCCGACGACCTCGGCGATGACGTCGGCCAGGCACAAGATGGTCCGCTGGGGTTCGGCCCGTTTGGCGAACTGCCGCATCCGCCGGACGAGGTCGCCTGACCGATGGGCCTGGTCGGCCAGGAAGGCAAGCGACTCCAGCAGTAGCTCGTTGGGCAATTCGCCTTGGTCATGGAATCGATGAATGAGGCCTTCGGCGCGGAGAACGATCGCGCCGAGCGGCTGATTCAGTTCGTGCGCCAAGCCGCTGGCCATCTCGCCCACGGTGGTCAACCGGTCGACATGGGCAAGGTTGCTCTGGAGCTGCCGTTCGCGCTCTTCGCTCCGTTGGCGCTCGGCGATTTCGTCACGCAGGCGAGCATTGACGGTAACGAGTTCCTCGGTGCGTTCTTCAACGCGTTGTTCCAGTTCGTCCCGGGCTTGGCGCAGCGCCTCCTCGGCCCGTTTGCGATCTGTAATGTCCTGGTTGGCGCCGTAGGTCTTGATCGTCCGGCCGTGCTCGTCCTTGACGATGAAAAACCGCACGGCGATGTGGCCCACTTCGCCGTCGGCGAAGAGGATGCGGTGTTCGAGGGTCCGGCTGAACCCCGGATCGGTTGCCTCGATGGCATTCTTCATCTCCTGCGGAACGAGGCAACGATCGTCGGGATGGATGAACCGATTAGCGTAGTCCTCCGGCGTCATCTTATAGCCGCCGACCGCCTCGGCCGTGGTGCGAAAGATGTCGTAGAAGTGATCGTTGAACGTGAAGAGATCCTCGTCGAAATCGTATTCCCAATAGCCCAGCTTGGCGATGGTCATGGCGTTGCCGAGCTGGGCCTCGTGGGCGCGAAGGGTCTCCTCGACCTGGCGGCGTTGGCTTACATCGCTCAATACGGTTCGGATCCGCTTGCCCGAGCCGTCCGACGCGTCGAGCACGATCGACTTCAGACCGGCCCAGAACGAGTCGTGTTCCTCAGTGGCGATCCGCAATTCACAAGATTGCGGCGCGCCGGTCTCCAAGAGTCGCGCGACGTGGGCCCGGTAGACCTCTTCGTCTTCCGAAACGATGAAGTCCAAAAGCGGCCGATCCATCAAGGCATCACTCGAGGCGCGCAGCAACGCAGCCGCCATCCGGTTGGCCCCGAGAATGATGCCCGACTCGGTGATCGTCAGACATCCGACCGGCGAGAATTCACACAGCTCGGGATATAGGGCGCGGGGCGAGGGGCGTTCCATGGAGGTGCGGCGCGGGCGCCATGCACTGGTTTGTCAAATCGAAAAGACCAATCCGCGGCCGAGACGTTCCGTCCCGAAAGGCCCCTGGCAAGAAGCCCCGAACGGCAGAAATCAAACCCGCCGAATCCCAGAAAACGCGGACTTCGGGGAAGGCCGCATTAGAGAGAATCTGGTCGGGCCTGAAGGGTGGCCACCAGCCAAAAGAGCCCCAGACGTGAACGCGGCAACACATCTCATGCTAACAGACCGGACCGGGGCAGCAATCCCCAATCAGAGGGGCGGATTTGTCCCGTTCTCAGAAAGAGCATGAATGAAGCCCGGTCATGTTTCCCCCTCAGGGCTATTCGGATCACAGTCAGGTCGGATTATGCCGAAAGCGGGCCGTTTTGGGTGTTTTTCATAAGGCTTTGGCAGAAAGAGGTCACATCGCAACCATGCTGATATCGACTCATTGTCTAACAAAAAGATGATTATTGCGTCTCTCACTGGCTGATGACCTATTGCGTTCTTGTCTCAAGAACCTATTTCTCTTTCTTGACTTGACTGCAGGGGAAGTTCCGCATAGGATGGCTTGGACGGACGCGTCCGTCCGGTGCCGGGTGCTGTTACGCCAGGTCTATCTATAGGGCAGAACCATGAGCTCGACCGCGTCCTCCCATCCCGATACGGCCAAACAGGCCGCCATCCTCCAGCAGGCGATCGACGTCTTCGCCGAGCAGGGATTTCGCAATGCCGACGTCCAGGTCATCGCCGACCGCGCGGGCGTGGGCAAAGGAACGGTCTACCGCTACTTCGGCAACAAGCAGGACCTCTTCTGGGCCGCCGCACTCGAAGTTACCCAACGGATGGCCGACCATATCTGGGCCGCCACCGAACCGGTCGATTCCCCGCTGGAGAAGATCCGCGCCGCGGCCGTGGCCTACTACGAGTTCTTCGACGCCAACCCGGCCTGCCTGGAAATCTGCGTGCTCGACCGGGCCGAGTTCCGCGGCTCCGTGCCCGAGCCCCATCAAGAGTACCACGACGCGCTGATCGAGCGATTCGCCGCCATCTTCCGTGAAGGCATTCAACGGGGCGAGATCCGGCCGGTCGACGTTAACGCGGCGATCGTCGGGCTGGGGGGACTGCTCTACGGAATCGCTTTTCAGGGTTGTTACGACTTGGCCCATCGCACCACCGCCGAGGTGGGACGCGTGGCCATTGATACATTTCTTCAGGGGATCCGAACGAACCCGGCCGAACCGCCAACTGACCGGAAGGAACAGAAGGAACAAGCAGAATGAACCGACATCATGGATTGTGTTGCATTGCCGCCGGGTTGTTGGCGGTAGCCGCCGGGTGCGGCGGTCAGGGGGCGGCCGAGTCGGCGCCGACGAAGAGTCCTCGCGCGTTGAACGTCGAGGTGATCGAAATCCAGCCGTCGAGGATCGAAATGACTCTCGAACTGGTCGGCACGTTGATTCCCATCCGTGCCACGACGATCGTTTCCGAAGTTGACGGCATCATCCAGTCTTTTCCTCTCTCCGATCGGAAGATCCAATTCGAGACGAACGGACGAAAGGAGTCGGTCGCCCTGGGACTGGACATCGGCAATCCGGTCAAGAAGGGTCAGGTGATCTGCCAGATCGACCCGACCGATTTTCAGTTGGAACTCGACGCGGCCAAGGCCAATCTGAATCTGGCGCAGAAGAACCTCGAACACCTCTTCGCCTGGCGCCGGCCGGAAGAAGTGGCCCAAATGGAGGCCCAGGTGAAGGAGGCCGAAGCGACGCACGCCCGATGCGCGGCCGACCTGGCCCGATCGCTCGACATGGTCAAGGACAATGCGGTTTCCCGGAGCAAGTACGACCAGGACCTCATGGCCGAGCGGACGTCGGCCGCCGTGTTGGAGCGAGCCCAGGCCGCGCTCAAGCTGGCCAAGGCCGGCCCGACCCCGGAGGAAATCGCCGTGGGAAAGGCCCAAATTGCCACCGCCGAGGTCCGGGTAAAACAGTGTGAAGAGCGGCTTCATAAGACGTCGATCCGGGCACCCTACGACGCGGTCGTCTCCGAGCGGTACGTCGACGTGGGCGAACGCGTCACGGCGATGCCCCGTGTCGAAATCCTGCAAATTGTCGATCCCCGCGTCCTCCTGGCCGAGGTGGCCGTGCCCGAACGCTATCAGGACTGCGTGAAGCTCGATACGGTCGCCGCCGTCGAGGTGGCGGGCAGGGCCGAGAGCGTGCCGGGAGTGGTCGACCTGATCAACGAAAAGATCGATCCGCAGACGCGGACCGTCCGGGTGCGTGTGTCGATCGATAATCGTCAAGGCCTGCTCCGCCCCGGCGGGCTGGTCAAAGTCCATCTGCCCATCGCCATGGCCGACGAGGTTCTCTGCGTTCCCCGCCGGGCGGTTGTGATGAGCGAAGGCCGATTGGCCGTGTTCGTCTGCAAGGACGGCGTCGTCCAGCGACGCGAGGTCGAGCCGGGCATCAGCAACGCGACCTGCCGCCAGATTCGCGCCGGGCTGGACGCCGGCGACCGGGTCGTCATCGACAAGCCGGGCATGATGGCCGACGGGATGACCGTCCAGGCCCACCTGATCGACACTCCACCGGAACACGAAACGCCCCACGCCGCGAAGACGGGGGACGCCAAGCAATGAAAATAGCAGAAGTCTCCATCAGGCGGCCCATCCTGGCCTCGATGAGCATGTTGGCTCTCGTGGTCTTCGGCGTCGTATCGTTCCGATCGATCGGCGTGGACCTCTTCCCCGACGTGGAAATCCCGGTCGTCACCGTGACGGTGCCCTATCCCGGCGCCGATCCCGAGACGGTCGAGACCGAGGTGGTCGACAAGATCGAAGAGTCGGTCAACACGATCAGCGGCATCAAAACCCTCCGCAGCGAGAGCATCGAAGGCCTGGGCCAGGTCTTCATCGAGTTCGAACTCGAAGTGAACGTCGACGTCGCCAGCCAGGAGGTCCGCGACAAGGTGGCGGCCATCCGGGGCGATCTGCCGCTGGAAATCGAAGCGCCGATCATCGAGAAGTTCGACGTCAACTCGTCGCCCATCCTGGCGATCGTCCTCTCGGGCCCGGTCGACATCCGCGAGCTGTCGCGATATGCCGACGACGTGGTCAAACCGAAGATCGAGGGCACGCCCGGCGTGGGCAACGTCCGGCTGGTGGGCGACCGCGAGCGGGAAGTGCGAATCTGGGTCCGCGGCGACGTGCTGCGCGCCCACAACCTCTCGGCCCAGGACGTGACCGACGCCCTGCGCCGCGAGAACGTCGAACCGCCCGGCGGACGCGTCGAAACCGACACCCAGGAGATGATCGTCAAGACCAAGGGCAAGGTCGAGCGGGTCGAGGATTTCGAGAACCTGATCATCGCCTACCGCGACGGGGCTCCGATCCGAATTTCCGACGTCGCCTGGGTCGAGGACGGGCTGGAAGACTGCCGGAGCCTCGCGCGGCTGGACGGCCAGCGGGCCGTTTCGCTGCTGGTGCGTCGCCAGTCGGGCACGAACATGGTCGCCGTGGCCAGCGAGGTGAAAGGACGCCTTGACGCCATCCGCCAAAGCCTGCCCGAGGGTTACGAATTGAGCCTGGCCCAGGACTTGTCGGTCTTCGTCGAGGACAGCATCAACGAGGCGAAGGGCGAACTGGTCCGCGGCGGCGTGCTGGCCGTGCTGGTCATTCTGCTCTTCCTGCGGAGCCTGCGGGGTTCGCTCGTGGCGGCGATCACGATCCCCACGACGATCATCTCGACGTTCGCTTTCATGCTGGCGATGGGCTTCACGGTCAACATGATGACGATGCTGGCGCTGACCATCTCGGTCGGCATGATCATCGACGACTCGATCGTGGTGCTGGAGAACTCCTACCGGCACATGGAGGAAGGCAAACCGCGGATGGAGGCGGCTCGGCTGGCCATCGCCGAGATCGGATTCGCCGTGATCGCCACGTCGCTGGCCGTTTTGGCCGTGTTCGTGCCGGTGGCGTTCATGGAGGGGATCGTCGGCCGGTTCTTCTTCGAGTTCGGCCTGACGGTGTCCTTCGCGGTGGTCGTCTCGACGCTCGTGGCCGTGACCCTCTCGCCGATGCTCTGTTCGCGGATCCTCAACAAACCGACGAAGACCCACGGCCGGACGTTCCGGGCGATCGAGTGGTGCCTTGAGAGGATCGAGAAATCCTACGCCGCCACGCTGCGGTTGGCGATGCGCCATCGCTGGGCGGTCGTGGGGCTGGCTGTCGCGGCGTTCGCCTCGAGCCTGGCCGTCACCCCGTTCCTCGGCAAGGAGTTCGTGCCCAACGCCGACGAGAGCGAGTTCAACGTTCAGATCGAAACGCCGATCGGCACCTCGCTCGACGCCACCAGCCAGATGCTGGCCGAGATCGAAGGCCGGCTCTGGCAACTGCCGGGCGTGCGCCAGGTCTTCACCACGGTCGGCTCGGGCGTCGAGGAGCGGGTCAACGTGGCCACCGTGCTCACCCGGCTGGTGCCCAAGGACCAGCGCGACTATTCGCAGGCCGAGATCATGGCGATGGCCCGGCGCGAGCTGGCCGACCTGGCCCATTTGAAGATCAGCGTCGAGGTCGTTCCCCGGATCAGCGGCGGCGGGTTCCGGACCGCGCCGTTGCAATACAACATTCAGGGCCGCGATCTCGACAAGATGGTCGCCGTGTCCAACCAGGTGATCGAGCGACTCAAGAAAGAGCCGGGCATCGTCGACGTCAATTCGAGCTACGACGCGGGCAAGCCTGAGATCAACGTCCTGCCCGACCGCGACCGGGCCGCCGCGATGCACGTGAGCACTGACAAGCTGGGCCGGGCCGTCCACACGCTGGTCGGCGGCGAGAAAGCCGGCCGGTTCGAGGAAGGCGGAAAAACATACGACGTCCGGGTCCGTCTGGTCGCTGGCGACCGCGATCGGCCCGACTCCGTGCTCGACGTGCCCGTGCGAAGCGACAAGGGCCAACTGATCGACCTGCGCAACCTGGTCGACGTCCAGCCGGCCAGCGGCCCAGTCCAGATCGACCGCGAGGACCGCGCCCGCTCGGTGACCGTGTTCGCCAACCTCGAAGAGAGCAAACCGCTTGACGCCGCGATGGAGGACGTGAATCAGGTCGTCGCCGCGACGGGCCTGCCCGAGGGCGTCACGACCAAGTTCGCCGGCGACGCCCAGATGATGGACGAATCGTTCGCCTCGATCAATTTCAGCCTGATGCTGGCCGTGGTGCTGATCTACATGGTCCTGGCCGCGCAGTTCGAGAGCCTGGTCCACCCGTTCACGGTGATGCTCTCGCTGCCGCTGTCGATCGTCGGGGCGCTGGGCCTGCTGGCCGTGACGGGACGGACGCTGAGCATCTTCTCGATGATCGGGATGATCATGCTGATGGGCCTGGTCACGAAAAACGCGATTCTTTTGATCGACTACACCAACTTCCTCCGGCGCGGCGGCATGGAACGCAACCAGGCCATCCTCACGGCCGGACCCGTCCGGTTGCGGCCGATTCTCATGACGGCCCTGTCGACCATCGCCGGAATGGTGCCCGTGGCCATCGGTCTCGGCTCGGGAGCCGAAACCCGTGCTCCGATGGGCACGGCCATCGTCGGCGGGCTGGTGACCTCGACCATCCTGACGCTGGTCATCGTGCCGGTCGTCTACAGCCTGCTGGACGACCTGGGCGGCGGCGTTCGCCGTCTGCTCGGGCTGGCCGCAGCGTCCGACGAGACGCTTGCCATGGAGGAAACCGCCGCCGATCGAGTCGAATTGCCGTTGCTCGAACCGCCGGTGTCCGTCGGCCGTGGCGGCCCCCACGTCGCGCCGCACCGCCCCGCCGCCTCCGCACCTCAGCCCACCGTGCATATCGCCCAGCCCGACAACGAGACCATCCGCCTCCGCTCGGGCAACGGCTCCGACGCCGCTCCGATTGACGCCGCCCCGCTCGAAGTCGATCTGCCGGAAGCCAAGTCGGGATAGCCGGTCGAGTTGACATGCCCCAGGGCAGCAGGGGAAGATAGGGCTAGCATAGCCTGTAGGGTGCCATGTCCACGCTCGCGTGGGCATGCCTTCACGGAGGTCCGTTACCTCTGTATGTCCACGCGAGCGTGGACATGGCACCCGCCGTGATTCAATTCGTCTACTTGGACGCCTCCCATGAAACGCAGACAATTTCTCACGGCCGGGGCGTTGGGCGCGTTGGCGTCGGTGGCGGGTCGATCTGGCGAGGCTACGGCGGGGGACGAGGGCACGAAGGGTAACGTCGTCCGGCAAGCCGTCGACGTGCCGGTCGTCGAGCGGGCCGACGTGGTCGTCTGTGGCGGTGGGCCGGCGGGCGTCGCGGCGGCCGTGGCGGCGGGGCGGTCGGGGGCGAAGGTCCGACTGATCGAGAACCAGGGCTTTTTGGGCGGCGTCTGGACGGCCTCGATGGTCAACCTGATTCTGGACCGCAAGAACAAGAAAAAGGGCCTGGTCGCGGAGATTCTTGCCGCGCTGGCCAAGACGGGCGCGCAGCGCGATCCCGGCAAGTTCGACGTCGAGGCGATGAAGTTCGTCCTCGAAAATCTTTGCCTCGACGCGGGCGTCCGGCCGCTCTACCTCAGCCGGGTCGTCGATGCGGTCAAGGACGGACGCCGGGTGACCCACGCGATCGTCGAAAACAAATCCGGCCGCCAGGCGCTGGCCGCCGGGGCCTTCATTGACGCCACGGGCGACGGCGACCTGGCCGCCAGGGCCGGCTGCGGGTTCGACTGGGGACACCCCGTCTCGGGCAAGACCCAGCCGATGAGCATGATCGCCCTGCTGGGCGGCATTCACTACAAACGGCTCAACGCCCAACGGTTCGTCCGCGGCGACGGCGTCACGTCGAAGGCCTCGAAGGCCGCCTTCCTGGCCGAGTTGAAACGTGCCGGCGTCACGCCCTCGTACAAGAGCCCGACGCTCTTCTGCATCCGCGAAGACCATTTCGCCATGATGGCCAACCACCAGTACGGCGCCTCGGGCGTCAATGCCCAACAGGTAACCGACGCCACGATCGCCGCCCGGGCCGAGATCCACCGCATCGTCGACGCCTTGCGACGGCTCGGCGGGGTCTGGCGCGACCTGCAACTGCTGGCGACCAGCCCGCAAATCGGCGTCCGCGAAGCCCGACGAATCCACGGCCGCTACACGCTCACCGGCGACGACCTGCTTCGCGGGGCCCGATTCGACGACGCGGTGTGCCGGGCCTCGTTCGCCGTCGACGTCCACGCCCTGGACCCGAAACACGCCGGGGGCAGCTTTTCCAACGAAGGCGTCCGGGTGATCCCCTACGACATCCCGCTCCGGTCCTTGATTGCCAAGGACGTCGACGGCCTGTTGATGGCCGGCCGATGCATCAGCGGTGATTTCCTCGCCCACGCCAGCTACCGCGTCACCGGCAACGCCGTCGCCATGGGCGAAGCCGCCGGCCGCACGGCCGCCCTGGCCGCCCGCGGCGGACGATTGCCGCATGAGGTCGGGATAGACGAGATCCGCCAATAGCGGATAATGGCGGGAAAA
>JAFGFF010000367.1 GCA_016931075.1 Pirellulales bacterium
ACGAAACCGATTTGTGGGGGCGAGGCATGCCTCGCCCCTACCTTCCAGGGCGACGTCGGTCTCAGCAGGATTCGCATGAACCCTTGCGTCGGAGCGACGGTGTTTCCGGCCATTCGTGGTCCCGTCCGCAAGTTTCAAGTTTGAAGTACGCCCATCCGCCGTTGGCGGACTGCTTCACACTTCAAACTTTACACTTCACACTTCGTGGCCTTCGGAGATCAAAAGTCCAACAATCAAAGATCAAAACGGACGAGGTTGTCCGCCGAAGGCGGATTGATTCTCGCGTTTTCATCTTTACATTCCACCGAGGGCGCAAAGCTCTTTGACAGGCCCGCGCGGGTTCTGTATACTCCGGATTCGTCTTGTGTCGCGCGTCTTGCGGGCTGCGTCGCGTGATACGCAGGACGTCGCCCGCACGACGTTTGGAAGGAGATGTGCCTATGAACGCGCATAAGGAACCGTTTGGACGAACCGCGGAAGGCCAGGAGGCTTCCGTCTACACGCTCGCCAGCTCCAAAGGACTTCGGGCGCGGATCACGGACTACGGGGCGACGCTCGTTTCCTTATACGTGCCGGATCGCAATGGCAACCTCGGCGACGTCGTGCTGGGATTCGACGACTTGCAGGGCTATATCAACCACACCGCGTACATGGGCGCTACCGTGGGCCGCTACGCCAACCGCATCGGCGGCGCCAAGTTCAAGCTCGATGGGGTCGAATACAAGCTGGCGGCCAACAACGGTCCGAACCATCTGCACGGCGGCATCAAGGGCTTCGACAAGGTCGTATGGCATACGAAAGAGGTGGTGGCGGCCGAGGACGAGGCCTGGGTCAAGATGAGCTACCTGAGCGCCGACGGCGAGGAAGGGTATCCGGGCAACCTCCAGTGCATCGTGACGTACATGCTGACGAACGCCGACGAGCTCTGCATCAGCTACGAGGCGCGGACGGACAAGAAGACGGTGGTCAATCTGACGAATCACAGCTACTGGAACCTCGCCGGGCAGGGCAACGGCGATATTCTGGGCCACGAGCTTCAACTGGCCGCCGAGAAGTTCACGCTCATCGACAAGGGATTGATCCCGAGGGGGGTCATCGCCAGTGTCTTGGACATGCCGTTGGACTTCACGCGGACCCGGACGATCGGCTCGCGGATTCGCCAGACGGGAAACGGGTACGACCACAACTTTGTGCTCAAAGGCAAGCCGGGCGATCTGAAACGCTGCGCCCAGGTGCGCGAGCCCGGCACGGGCCGCGTCATGGAGATCCACACCACCGAGCCGGGGGTCCAGCTCTACACGGGCAACTTCCTCGATGGATTGGCGGGCAAGGGCGGCACCCGGTACGACAAACACGCCGGTTTCTGTCTGGAAACCCAGCACTATCCCGACTCGCCAAACAAACCCAATTTCCCGTCGACGGTCCTGGAGCCGGGGCAGACGTTCACCAGCCGAACCATACACAAGTTCTCCACGAAGTAGCCTTGGGAGATCAAAATTCAAGAATCAAAGATCAAGATTGAAGAGGTCATCCGCCGAAGGCGGATTCCGCAATCTTGATTTTTGCTTTTTGATCTTTACATCCCACCGAGGTATACCTCGTCACCGGCGGTGATGGCCGGGATCTGGTCCAGCCTGGCCTCGAGGTCCTCGGGTTCGAGCGCGAAAGACGGGGCGATCTCCAGCAGACAGTCGGGGGAGCCGTCCGGCTTTCGCGGCACGGCCACGCCCGCCGATTCGAGCCACTTGGCGGCCCGCTCCACCATCATCACCCGCGTCGATTCGGCGCTGTCGACGCCCGTGGCGTTCTTGGTCGGGGCGAACTGCTCGGTGCGGTCGATGTCGAGGATGATCGACCGATCCGCGATGGGCAGCGCGTCGAAGATGAACGATTCGAGCTTGACGCCGTTGGGTTCGGCCGGCTCGACAGAATTGCCCCGCGAATCGATGTGGGGGATCTTCTTCACCGCCCGGTGCAGTGGCAGCGAGAAGCCCTCGGTGTTCAGCTTCTCGATGAAATCGGTGCTGATGATGTGAATCGCGATGCTGCCGAGGCGAAATGCCAAAGATCCGTCCGGATTTCGTCTCTCGGCCAGACTGTCGTCCAGATCGCTGTACTCGATGACGGTGACCTTGCCGTCGACGAGGCAGAAGTTGCCCACTTTCTCCTTGGGATCGTTCTTAATCACTGCCTTAGATGACATTTGCGCGCCGTCGATGGCGTGCAGGCCGACAAAAAGCGGGTCGAAGAGCTTCACCAGCGGGTTGTCGACCTGCCAGTAGCTGAGGTACTCGACGCCGCGTTTCTTCATGTCCGCCAGGGCGCCGCTGCGGGCCAGGGCCCGGATGCTGCCGCCGTGGCCGTCGGGCGAGCGGGCGATGGAGGCCCTGTCGGCCATCAGAATCTTTCCGTCGAACCCGAAATTGGGCAGCGTTCCCTGCTGAAAGATCAAAACACTGTCTCGGTCCAGGCCGTATAAATGATTGGATTCGAAGATTTGCACCGTCGCCTCGTGGTTCATCGGGCTGGTCATGATGTACCAGGGGCAGACGGTGCGGTAGCGGCGGGAAACCGCTTGGATGGTTTCGGCGAATACCTGGAAGAGCGTCTTGTGCCTGACCGGGCTGATAGGGTAGTTGCCCTTGGGGCCGTCGAAACCCAAACGCGTTCCCTGGCCTCCGGCGACCACGAACGCCGCCACCTTTCCTGCCGCTATCAGTTCTTTGCCAAGTTTCACGGCGTCGGCGTACTTGCGGCGTTCGGCATCGGTCCTGGGCGCGATTCCGTAGGAAGGGGCCGGCTGGAATTCCTCGTGCCGCACTGGGGTTTGCGGGGCGTTCCGGACCAGGGTTTCGACCCAGGTGGGGATCTTGTCCAGGTCCAGTTCCTGGATCTGTTGGACCAGCCCGGCCTGCTCGGCAGGACCCAGTCGATCCCAGAAGTCCAGGAGATGACCTTGGCCGCACGCGGAAAGCTGTCGCCTGATAACATCGATTTTCGCGATCTGATCGCCCTGCATGGTTGGCTCCAAAACCAGGAAAACGGGTGAATCTTAAGGGATGTCCAAAAAAATTCAAGGCAGGGGCCGAAAATTACGAAAAGACATTGACAGATCTCTTTGCGTCTGTTAGATTGCAGTTGTAGACAGGTAGGCTTGTCCAAGGCCGTATTTCATATTGCAGACTGTCATCATATTCTTGTCAGCATCTTCATATCAAAGCCTGCCTGCTGCGGAACGTTAGGAAAAGAACGAGTTTTCCTACTGTGAGGAGTGCTGGGCTCTTGTG
>JAFGFF010000368.1 GCA_016931075.1 Pirellulales bacterium
GTCGCCGACCGTCTCGACCCCGTAGGCGTCGGCGATCCGGCGGATCAACTCGGTCGTGACGAGCGTCTTGACCACGTAATGCTCGGGCGTGAGCGTGCCTTGCTGCTTGCCGCTGGCCAGGAGGTAGTCGACCAGGACGGCCCCGATCTGGTTGCCGGTCAAAACGTCCCACGGGGCGTCGGGCGCGATGGAGGTCGGCGCGGCGCAGCCCACCCGGTCGCAGTCGGGATCGGTGGCCAGACTCAACTCGGCGCCGGTTTCCTTGGCACGCTCGATGATTGCATCGAAGACGCGGGGATTTTCGGGATTCGAGACATGGCCCGGCACGTTCGGAAAATCGCCGCTGGGCTCGGCGTGCGGGCCGAACAGTTCGACCTGCTCGAATCCGGCCGCCGCCAGCGCCGGCATGACAGCCGACGCGCCGACGCCGTGCAGGGGCGAGTAGATGATCTTCAAATCGCGCGGCCCGGGCTTGCTCTGCCGAACGACCGCGTCGAAGAAGGCCCGATCGACCTCTTCCTGACAGCAAACAACCCTACCCGAGGCCAAGGCTTCGTCAAACGGCACCTGCTGAATCTCGGTGACGCTCATCACCCGATCGATCACGCCCTTGTCGTGCGGCGGCAGGATTTGCCCTCCGCTGGCCCAATAGGCTTTGACCGCGTTGTCGCTGGGCGGATTGTGGCTGGCCGTGACCATGATGCCGCAAGCACAGTGCTTGTAGCGGACGGCGAAGGACAGCTCGGGCGTGCTGCGGTATCCGTCGAGGAACCAAACCTGGAACCCGGCCGCAACCATGATCTCGGAGCACAACTCGGCGAAATGCCGGCTGCGATGCCGCGTGTCGTAGGCGATCGCACAGGCCAGCGGGCCGTCGCCCGCTTGCTCCTTGACGTAGTCGGCCAGGCCCTGGGCGCTCTCGCCGATGGTCCGGTCGTTGATCGCATTGCTGCCGATCGGGTACATCTTGCCGCGCCGCCCACCGGTTCCGAACGGGATGACCGTCCAGAACGCGTCGTCCAACTCGGCCCATTTTTCTTGCTCGACGTGCTCGACGATCTGCGGGGCGAACTCGGCGTAGCGAGGCTCGGTCAGCCAGATCCGAAGGTTCTCGACCGCGCCAGGCGAAAGACGGCCGTCGGCCGCGGCGGCTTCGATCAGAGCAAGTGTGGGCTGAGGATCAATGAGCGACTCGGAAGCGGGCATGGCAGTACCTTGGCGAGGCTAGGTGGATTAGTAAGGGAAACGCGGCAGGTGGGAGGAAGCGAGGGACATTCTCTCGTAATGTAGCCCACGGGGAAAGGCCGGTTCGATCTGGGGTGCCGTGTTCCACGCTTATGTGGGTATATGGGAACTGCGACATCCCCAGAGAGAACATGCCCAAGCAAACGTGGAGCATGGCACCCGGTTACCCTCTCCCAGAGGGAGACGGAAGGCGGGAAGCCATACCGTCGGCGGCCCATCTGACATTGACCCAAACCCCCATTCCACTACAATGTCGCGGTTCTATGGTCTTTTGACGCAACAGCTTGGAACCAGACACCCCATGACAGATTCAATCGATGGAGACGCTTCCGGCGGGGGCGGTATGCTCGAAGCCGCGCGCCGGGAGAAACTGAAGAAAATCAAAGAGCTCGGCGTCGACCCCTGGGGGGGACGCTTCGACGACCACGAGGCCATCGGGCAGATCCGTGCCCGGGAGGGGGAGATCGAGATCGAGCCGCAGGGAGACTGCGCCACGGGCCAGCCGCCCGAGCAGCATGGGCCCAAGGTCCGCGCGGCCGGCCGGATCGTCCTTTCCCGCAAGAAGGGGAAGCTGATCTTCATCGACATCCGCGACTGGACGGGCCAGATCCAGTTGTTCGTCGGCCGCAACCAGGTCGGCGAGGAGGCCTGGGAGTTGGCCCAGTGCTTCGACCTGGGCGACCTGATCGGCGTCGACGGCGAGTTGAAAAAGACCAAGACGGGCGAGCTGACCATCTTCGCCGAAAAGCTCCATTTCCTGACCAAGTCGATCGAACCGCCCCCGGCCAAGCACAAGGGCCTCCGCGACCCCGAGCTGCGCCAACGGATGCGCTATCTCGACCTGATCCACACCGAGGGCGCGTTGGAACGGGCCCTGCGGCGGACGAAAATCGTCCAATCGGTCCGCAACACGCTGGCCAGCCAGGGCTTTGTCGAAGTCGAGGGCCCGACGCTGCACGCCATCGCCGGCGGGGCGGCCGCCCGACCGTTTACCACCCACCACAACGCCCTGGACATCGACCTTTTCATGCGGATCGCGCTGGAGTTGCATCTCAAGCGGCTGCTGGTCGGCGGGATCGAGCGGGTGTACGAATTGGGCCGCGTCTATCGCAACGAAGGGATCAGCCCTCGGCACAATCCCGAGTTCACCATGCTCGAGGTCTACCAGGCCTACGGCAACTACGAGACGATGATGGACCTGACCGAGGCCGTCATTGTGGACGCCATTCGTGCGATGGAATCAGGTCCCCTCTCGCTCCGGGAGAGGGCTAGGGTGATGGCTGGTGGTGAGACTAATTCGGCTGAGGCAGCAAAGACAACGAGCGATTCTGACAGCCCTCACCCCCGGCCCCTCTCCCAGAGGGAGAGGGGAGATGTTGGGATGACTTTGCCCTGGGGCGATGCGGAAATCGACTTCACACCGCCGTTCGCACGGAAGACCTACGACGAACTGTTTGTGGAACACACGGGAATCCGAGCCGATGACACGGCGGGCATTGCCCGACTGGCTGAACAGATTGGCTTCAGTACCGCCGGCAAGCATCCTGATGTAGTGAAGAGCTTCGTCTTCGAAGAAAGGGTGGAAGGCGCGTTGACCGGGCCGATCTTCGTGCTCGACTATCCGGCCAGCATTTGTCCATTGACCAAGCGGAAGGCCACGAATCCGGCCGTGGCCGAGCGGTTCGAGTTGTTCATCCAGGGCATGGAGGTGGCCAACGCCTACACCGAACTGAACGATCCGGATTTGCAGGAAGAGCTCTTTGCGAGCCAACTGGCCGGTCTGCCGGAAGAGGAGTCGATGGCCAAGATGGACCGCGACTTCGTACGAGCGTTGCGTCACGGGATGCCCCCGGCCGGCGGCCTGGGCATCGGCATCGACCGGCTCGTGATGTTGTTGACCAATTCGCAGACGATTCGCGAGGTGATACTGTTTCCGCTGTTGCGGCCGGAGAAGGAGGGAGACGTCTGAATTGTGAAGCCGCAAGCGGCCTAATCCCCAATCCCTAATCCCCAATCCCTCGTCATGTACAAACTCCTCCTCTGCTGGCGTTACCTCTGCACGCGCTATATCGCGTTGGTGTCGATCATCAGCGTCACGCTGGGCGTGGCCACGATGATCGTGGTCAACAGCGTGATGCAGGGCTTCACGACCGAGATGCAGAACCGCATCCACGGGATCATTTCGGACCTGGTGTTCGAGGCCCAGAGCTTCGAGGGCATGCCGGACGCCCTGTGGCACGAGGAGGCCATTCGTAGCGTGGTCGGCGACGACGTCGAGGGCATGTCGCCAACGGTGGCCGTGCCCGCGATGCTCACCTTCGAGTATGCCGGCCGCTCGATTTACAAGCAGGTGAACCTGATCGGCATCGA
>JAFGFF010000369.1 GCA_016931075.1 Pirellulales bacterium
AGCTCCCACGGCTAGCGCTAGGTACAGGGCGTGAAGGTGATCATGCCTCCGAACCGGCGGAAGGAGAACACCTCCTTGAGATCCCGCGCCAGCTCGGCCTGGCCGAAGATGAACAGGCCCGCTCGCACTCGCCCACCTCGCTCTCACCAGCGACGTCGCGTTGGGCATGGGCGCGCTCCATCGCCGCGGCGAACCCTGCGTTCTCCCTGGCGGCCTGGTAGGTGAGCGCGTCCGCAAGCTCGAGGCGCACCGCGAGGGGAATGTTGAACCCTCGCTCGACGAAACCCGCCTTTCGGGCGGCGGGAATCCGCTCGCGGGCGAAGGCGGCGAAAGCCGTCGCATCGTCCGGCCGTCCTCGGGTGAACGCACGCATCGCCGCCCCGAAAGCGGCGAAGACCGCGTCCTGTGCGTCGACGATGTCCGTCAGGACGGTGCGCGCCTCGTCGATTCGCCCCCGATCCGCGAGCACTTCGCACAGCGACGCCCGAATGTGGTCCGACGGGTAGCCGGCCGGCCACGCGTCCACCCCGCTCAGCATAATCGATATCAACGTATCCTGCGCATCTCCCATGTGGAGATGGCGCTCAGATACAGGTCGTTCGCCGGGTCAGCACAGGCCTCCCTGGCCACGGAAGAAAGCTCCTCTCAGGTGGGATCTCAGAGCCATGCGGGCTTTTGAGAGCTCAGGCAGTCCACGAGCGCATTGGTTCGGATGCCCCAGTAGCTCTCACCGTCTTCCGTGCTGGCGATGATTTCGTCCGCGGTGATGAGCAGAGCCCCCGAGGTATCCAGGCTGGTGGCTCTGAGGTTGTCCTTGACCACGGTCAGCTTGCCGTCTTCGAGGAGCGAGAGCCCCTTGTACCGATCCCCGACCCAGATCCTGTCCTTACTACGAACAACCCGGCCACGTGGCCGCCGAAGTCATCCAAGACATCGCCAACTTCGTGCACGCCACAAAGTGACACCGATAACGCGGCGGATCGGCAGCCGGTGGAAAAGCGGAGAGGGGACGACTCGTTCGGTCGATTCAGGTACGCGCCGAACGCGGAAGACTGAAGGGCCGGCCCTCGGCAACAAAGGGTCCACGCACCATCAAAAACGACGGCCCGTCGTGGTCGAAGATGTACGGTGTAGGCGTCGCCTCGACGCCCAACCCATCGGCCGCAAAGCACACAACAACTTCTTCGACGGGCCAAACCACCCGGTGAAGCAGCACGGCCATGGGCGGAATGTGTGGACCCACGACATCAAAAAGTTTGAGCCGCGTTCCATCCAACTCGAGGCAGATCACCACGTCCAAGTCTTCCGCGTAGTACAAGGGACGGTTGCCTTCATTGAAAAAGAACACGGCCTTCTCATCCACGACCCCAACCACCCGTGACACGGGCTTTCGAGACTCCAACAACCGTCGCAGCAAGGCCAGATCCCCAAGGTTTCGAAGGTCGATCAACCGCCCGGCGAATCGCACTCGAAGACGTAACAGTGTTCTTCCACGGCCCGAAAGCCAAAGGGCTCGAAGTACTCGGGATGGGCAGTGGTGAGAATCTGGGTCTCGTAGCGGTCCGAACAGTGATGGAGGGCTTCTTCCATGGTCCGGCGGTAGTGACCTCTGCGCCGGAACTCGGGGTGAGTGGCCACGGCGTGGATCGAACCGACTTTGACGGTCCGGCCCAACAGCACCAACGACAATTCAATCACGCCAACGTGGGAAACAGCGCGGCCTTGCTCGGAATGGACGAACGGAGTGGATACCGATTCCCAGGAGGTCCCGAAAGTCCTGACGTTCTGTGCATTCCGCCGCAAACCGGGAAAAACCAGGTCAAGCAAAACGAGCAACGTTTCCATCAGATCCAGGTCGTCTGCAAAGGAACGCTTCATTTTCAACTCGATCCTTAACTAACTAACTACCCTGCCGAAAGCCGGCCCGATGGTAGGCGACCATCGGCAAGACGGTCAAGGATGTTTTGGAGGATTTATTGACACACCCCGGTATCTGCCATCAAAGTGGGCTCCGGATGGAAGATCCCTTTGAAAAGACACGCAAATCACGAGTCACTGGAAAAGTCCAAAACACGGTGTGATCCAGATCATATTCCGGTCGGATTCGGCCAACGGTGCCGCCGCCCCATCCGTTCCTTTGCCGGAACTCGGGTCCGGGTACTTCGGACCATTCGTGAAATGGACACAGGCCGCGGCAACAACACGAGCGTCGCTGCTGGAAGGACCCACGCCCAAGTGATAATGTACCGCTTGATGCTCACAACGCTACAGCGACGAATCGACGAACTGTCAACCCACACCTCCCAACTATCGGCAACCGTGCAAGAATCGTCTGCCATCTCTTCACAGCAGGCGACGACCGTGTCCGAAGTGACAAGCACCATAGAAGAAAGCAACGCAATGGTTTCGACCATTGCCAACAACACTCAAGTGGTCGTCGACACCGCCCATGTTGCGGTCAAGCAGGGTCGACAAGGGCTGAGCGCCCTTGCCAAAGCCTTGCAGGTAGTAGAGCAGACTGCCGACACCGAAAACACCATTGAGACAGTCCACGACATGGCCGAGCAGTCGAATCTCTTGGCGGTCAACGCCAGTATTGAGGCGGCCAAGGCCGGGGAATCTGGCCGAGGATTCGCCGTCGTCGCCTCCGAGGTCCGCAATCTGTCCCTGCAGAGCAAGAACGCTACAGGACAAATCCGGCAAGCGATTCGAAGAACCAAGGAAGGACGTCGCCTACTACACGAGACCAACACGGTCCTTGAAAAACTGGCCGAGGCAATCGAGAACACGTCTAATCGTGTGCAGCAGATTTTTGCAGCGGTGACGCAACAATCGGCAGGCATACGCCAGATCACCAGCGCCATGAGAAACGTCTCCCAAGGTGGTCAAAATACCGCGTCAACAGCCAGGTAGGTAGAACAGGCTGTGTCCGCACTCGGAGCCATCTCAACCCAGTTTCAGGTTTTCGTAACCTGAAATACGGTTTGACTGCCTGAACATCCCTTCCATCCCTTCCCTCTGGACTATCATAGCCCTCGACCATAAACTGATCGGGGGTCGTTTTGGGGCGGCGGTTGCCGACAAGGAACGCGAGGTGAATCGTGTCAGACTGGGCTCAAAGAGGTGGCCAAGGCGGTTCGGGCGCAAAAAGCGGGCCCAAGTAAGATTTCCGAAGACACAACCCCGCGGC
>JAFGFF010000370.1 GCA_016931075.1 Pirellulales bacterium
GAACGGCCCGTCGCGCGTCGGGTCGTACCAGCCACGCTTGACCGCGTAGTCGATCACCCCGGCCGAGCCAAGGCAGTTGGCCTTGTCGGTCAGGTCGATCTGGCGAATGACGTGGACGTTCGGCAGCAGGACGACCGCGTCGTCGGGCACCCTTCGGGCCACCCACTGGCGACCGCCGATCACCGCGAACAGCCACGCCTCGCGCGGGTCGGCGATCGTGTAGGTCCGGCCGTTGGCCACGTAGCCGAATCGCTCGACCAGCCGCCCGGCCAGATCGACGCCCTCTCGGGCAGTCTTCGCCCGCTCGGCCACCAACTGACGCAGCCGGAATCCGATGCCCCCGTCGGAGATCTCGCCCTGCTTGACCAGCCCGTCGTATTCGTCCTGCCGCGTTTCACACCGGTTGCTCACCACGCAGACGCCGTGCTCGTTCAAATAGCTGTTGCCGAACTCCTCCTTCGGGCATTGCGACCAGAGATAGGCGGCCGTCTGGCCCACCTCGGGCAACGTCCCGCCCCGGTGCAGCCGCACCGTTTCTCCCTCAGCATGAGTCCTCCGCGGCACCTTGCAGAAACTCAATACCCGAACACCCGTGTCCTGCTCGTTGTGCCCCACCAGCACCGACCCATCCTCGGTCGCCTCACGGCCCGCAATCACCGCAAAACACGCCAGTGCTCTCCCCCGCTGCCCGTCACTCATCGTCGACCAGCCCAGCACCAACACAACAAAGCACAACCACCGCACCGGCCGAGTCATGGACGTTCTCCAAATGAAAGTTGTTTAGTTGGGTGACACTGGCGCGAGCAACAGCATTATAGGATTGGGGACTGGTGACTAGAAGCAGTTTCAAAACTATCCAATGGGGGGCAAACGCGGTCGGCGATTGTCAGAGATTCCCGTGAAAAACGTGCTATTCGTCACCGGTGTGGGCAGCCAAGACCAGTTTTGAAACCGCTTCTAGGGACTGGAAGCTCAGGACTCGGGATTTCATCTGGGATGTCAGATTTTGGATTTGAGCGGGGGACGTCAGATCCTTGTTCCGGAAGCGATCAAACCGACCCATCGATTTCTTCCACTAGCCCATTTTGGTGTCGATTTTCAATCGATCCTGTGCTCCATCGTTTATTCTTGGGCCAGATTTCTGCCCTCAATAAGGCCCAACCGGCGGCCGGGAGGACGGTGTCGGGCCGTGTCGGTGTTTGGGCGACGGCTCAGTAGCGGATCACCTTGCGCAGCAGATAGGTCCCCCAGATGAGAAGGAGGATGTTGCCACCCCAGATGGCCCAGGGGGTGAGGCGGCCGTCTTTGGCGACGTTGACGGCGACGATGTGCAGGGGGTAGAAGACGACCAGGATCGGCAGGAAGCAGAGGAAGAAGCTGGTCAGGAACTCGCGATTGCGCAGGCGGATGGCCATCGGGGCGCCGATCCAGGCGAAACAGAGGCAACTGAACCCGGTCGACCAGCGGCGGGGCGGCTCGGTCTCGAGGCGGTAGAGACGCTCGCGGCTGAGTTCCAACGCCCGGGCGTCGCTTTCCCACTGGTCGTCGGTCAGGGCGCCGATGTCGCCGCAGATCATCTGGCAGGCCGCCCGAACGGCCAGGTTCTTCTCGCGCCGGCGGATGGTTTCCTCTTCCTGGACGATCTCGTCGGGAATCATGCGCAGCGGGAGCCGGGAGGGCGCGTCGGTGTGCTCGACCGACTGGCTGGCGTCGCGCAGGGGGAATTCGATCGGGATCTCGCCGTCCAGAAACAGGACCGTCACGCCGTCGTCGCCGGTGACGCTCCCGTTGCGTGCGACGATCTTCAGGATGCCCTGTTCCTTGTCCGACCACATCTCGGCCTCCTCGGCCACGACGAGGTAGCCCGGCTTGTCGCCGCGGGGGGGGATGATGAGGTGGGGCCGGATGAGCTTGTGGTCGTCGACCCGTTTGACCGTGATCGAGAAGCTGCCCGAGCTGTATCGCCGTTGCGTGCGGAGCATCCCGTAGGCGATCTCCTCGACCGATTCGACGACGACCCGTTGGGCGTTCTGCCGGCCCCACGAAACAGAGACGTCGTAGAGGTACACGGTCAGCAGGCTGGCCACGAAGGCCAGGGCCCAGATCGGCTCGAGGAGCTTGCGGGGCGAGATGCCCTGGGCCTTGATCGCGACCACCTCGTTGAATCCGGACATCCGGCCGTAGACGCTCGTGGCAGCCAGCAAGAGCGTGCCCGGCAGGGTGTACGTCACGGCCTGGGGCAGGACGTACGGGATCAGCTCGATCACCTGGGCCGGCGGCAGGCCCTTGGCGATCGCCTTTTGGGCCACGACGAACACGACGAAGATCATGGTCAAGACGGTCAGCGAGAGCAGGAACCACTTGACCAATTCGATCAGGATGTATCGCGTGAGGATCTTCATGGGCTTGGTAGTGTGGCGGCGCGCCGGGGGTGGGTCAAGCCCAGTCGGTCCCTGCCTGGTCTTTTCAATAGGGGGTGCCACTGCTGGCTTGTCCAGCAGAGCTTGTTGTGGACGCCTTCTTCCTAGCACTGCTGGGCAAGCCAGCAGTGGCACCCGTTGAATGGTCAAGCACGTCGGGGTCTGCTTTACATGGGGGAGGGAATCCACCATACTACGCCGATCATGGGGGAGGAGTTCGTCTTGGGCCCGCTAAGGAGGCGTAGGGATGGCTCGACTGTCGGTCAACGAAACCACCACCTTCCGCTGGTCCTTCGAGCAAGACGTCATCCAATACCACCAAGCCGGCATCCCGGCCATCGGGGTCTGGCGTCAAAAACTGTCCGACTTCGGCCGTTCGCAGGCCGTCGAGCTGCTGGAAGAGCATGGGCTGAAGGTTTCCCATCTTCTCTGGGCGGGCGGGTTTACCGGCAGCGACGGTCGGACCTACCGCGACAGCATCCTGGACGCCATCGAAGCGTTGGAAACGGCGGCGGCCCTGAAGACCGGAACGCTTATCCTCTACAGCGGGGGTCGGGCCGGCCACACCCATAACCACGCCCGGCGGCTGATCCGCGGCGCGCTCGAGGAGCTGGCTCCCCAGGCCGAGGAGTATGGCGTGACCCTGGCCCTCGAGCCGATGCACCCGGGCTGTGCGACCGAGTGGACGTTCCTCACGTCGCTGGACGAGACCCTCGGACTATTGGAAGAAGTAGGCGGTTCCCACTCGAAAATGATTTTCGACACCTACCACTTCGGCCAGGAGCCGGACGTCATCGAGTGGATTGCCCGGCTGGCCCCGTGGATCGCGCTGGTCCAATTGGGCGACGCCCGGCGTCCGCCCGAGGGCGAACAGAACCGCTGCCGGCTGGGCGAAGGGGTGATCCCGCTGCCCGAGATCGTCGCCGCGTTGAAGGCTGCCGGCTACGACGGCGACTACGATGTCGAGCTGCTGGGCGAGGAGTTCGAGCCGGCCGACTATCCGGCGATTCTCGAACACGCCAAGGATGCGTTCAACCGGCTGGTCGGCGGCGCGTGACGGGAGGCTCCTCATGCTCGTGGTCAACGCCCGACTGAAGATCCCGTTGCGGGAGATCACGTTCACATTCGCGCGAAGCTCGGGCCCGGGCGGCCAGAACGTGAACAAGGTCAGCACGAAGGCTCAACTCCGCTGGTCGGTCCGCCAGAGTCCCAGTCTGCCCGAGGCGGTCCGTCAACGCTTTCTCGCGCGATTCGCCCGTCGGATCACGACCGAGGGCGACTTGCTTTTGACCAGCCAGCGGTTCCGCGACGCGGGCCGGAACGTGGCCGACTGCCTGGAAAAGCTTCGGGCCATGCTGGCCGAAGTGGCCCAAACGCCCCGCGTCCGCAAGCCGACCCGCCCTACCGCCGGCTCCGTCCGCCGTCGCCTCGACCAGAAACGGAGGCAATCACGTAAAAAAGAAGGTCGTCGCACGCGGCCTGGCAACGACGAGTAGTATCTTATAACAAGGGAGACTAACCGGTGGCTTCGACCCGTGAGTCCAAGCCACCCACGTCGTTGGAGGGCCACGCTCTGAGCGTGGCCGAGCACCCGACGGCGGACGTGACGGTAGCGCGCCCTCCAGGGTGTGATTCCATGGATTCACACAGCCAGGCCTGATTGCCCGCAAACGGAGACTCGAAGTCACAGGAGTTCCCGACGTGAGCGACCATAACAAGACCAAGCAACAGCTCGTCGAGGAATTGACGGCGCTTCGACAACAGGTTGCCGATCAACGACGGATCACCGACAATCTGCCGGTGCTGGTCGCCACGGCCGGTTTTGACGGCTACTACAAGGAAGTGAATGCGGCCTTTACGACCATTCTCGGTTGGTCCGAGCAGGAGTTGCTGTCCCGGCCCGTATTCGAATTCGTCCATCTCAGCGATCGAGTGAAGGCCACCGCGCATTTGGAAAAATTGAAACGAGGCGAGACGCTCACCAACTACTTGGACCGCAAGGTCTGCAAGGACGGTTCTTGCCGTTGGATCGACTGGGTCGTCATTCCGGTGCCGGATCGAGAAATCGTGTTCGGAATCGGACGAGACATCACGGATGAAAGGTGGGCAAAAGAAGCGCTGGAAAAAGCGCACGACGAGCTTGAAGAACGGGTCGCCGAACGGACCTCGGAGCTGAGGGCCGTAAACAAAGCATTGCAGGAAAGCGAGGCTAACTTCAGGACGCTGGTCGACATGTCGCCCGACGCCGTTTTCACGGGCGATCTGACCGGCCGTGTCACGTTCGCCTCGCGCCAAGCGCTTCAAATGTACGGGGCCGAAAGCGTCGAGGAGATGCGGGCTAGGAACCCGCTCGACTTCTTCGATCCCAAGGACCGTCCAAGATTCCTGGCCAATCTCCAGAAGACGCTGGAAGAGGGAATGACTCGCGACATCGAGTACGAACTGGTGAGGAAAGACGGGACCCATTTCATCGGCGAGCTGTCCGCCGCCACGATCCACGACACGACAGGCAAGCCAGAATGCTTCGTGGCCGTTCTCCGTGATATCACCGAGCGCAAACAGACCCAGGACGCCCTGGAACGGGAGCGGCAGTCCCTCTGGAAAATGCTGCAAGCCAGCGACCACGAGCGACAAATCATCGCCTACGACATCCACGACGGACTGGCCCAGTATCTGGCCGCCGCGGGCATGGAGTTTCAGGCCTTCAACGCGATGAAGCAAAACGCGCCGCAAGACGCCGAAAAATCCTACCAAACGGCCGTGGAACTTATCCGTCGAGCCCACGCCGAGGCGCGGCGGCTCATCAGCGAAGTCCGCCATCCGGTCATCGACGAACGAGGGCTGGCCACGGCCATCGTGAGCATGGCCTGCGAACAGCAGAAGTGCGGCGGTCCGAAGATCGAATGCCACACCAGCGTCCGGTTCGACCGCCTGCCGCCGATCTTGGAAAACGCCCTTTATCGCATGGTGCAAGAGGCCCTGACCAACGCCTGCAAGCACAGCAAGAGCGAGAAGGTCACGGTCACCATGGTCCAAGAGGGCCAGGACGTCCGCCTGGAGGTCCAGGACTGGGGCATCGGGTTTAACACCGAAGCAATCGACAAAGGCCACTTCGGCCTCGAAAGCATCCGCCAACGCGCCCGGCTTCTCGGCGGCCGCCTGACCATCCAAAGCACCCCCGGCGCCGGTGCCCTGGTTCGGGTCGTGGTGCCGATTCTGGAAAACCACACCGAAGATTGACAACGGTGACAACGTCCAGGTCGAAAACGTCTTCGTCGAGCCTACCGAAAGCGACGACGGGCAATCAGCGTGACTAGCCCCAAGGCAATGAGCACCAGAGACGAGGGCTCGGGAACCGGATTGGCGAAGACGTCGACCACGTCAGAGCGGGTCGCGATACTTGGCTCATCGCCGCCAAAGATGGCGAGATCACCAACCGACCCAGCAGACAACTCGGCTCGCGCCAGCGAGAGGCTGGTGGTGGACCATTGGCCTGTGGAAGCGTCGAAAACGTCCCCCTTCAAGACGCCGTCGCCCGCCGCTCCGACCCGGCCGCCCTGGCCAAGGAAGAAGACTCCCCCACCCGTCCCAAGCTGCTCGACCGCGTCAAAGACCTCGTGCCGAAGAAGCCGTGGTAGAACGACGCGGCGCGTTTTCGGTGTGCTTTCACCAAACGCCTTCTTCGCCCATCAGGCCGGAAAGCATTAGGAACAGACCGACCACCGTGGTCCCGGCCGCCCACAGGTTGATCCGACCGGCGCCATAGTAGAGCGCGAGCGAGATGCCGCCTCCGACCAAGAACATCAGCGCGCCAGCCCCCACCTTGCCCCACTGAAATCCCCAACGAAATGCCATTTGCGTTCTCCAACGAATCGGACCAACAATTGTATTGATTTCATTAAGGAAATCTGTAGCAATGCCCTTTTCGTCTCCCTAAAGACTGACTCCGTCCCAACTGTTGCTATTCCTTTTTCGAAGAAGGAATTTTCCCGGAACTTCCCGACACACTTGTCAAGAGTTATCGATGGCGTCCCCCGAACTCTCCTTTCACGGTATCAAGAACTCTCTCTTCCAGGCTCCTGCATCTAGGTTGCATGAAGTCGTTGGACCAAGGCAGGTCTAGCACAGTGGACAAGGCTAAACGGAGTCAAGGGCACGTTGAGCACTTTGCCCCAGTTCTGGAACATTCACGAGACGTTGCAGTGATCCATGATAACTCGCCAGAGATCGATTGGTTTCGATTGCCGTCAGTGCGTTGTGCCGTAAATCAATGTCCTCAGACTCACTGCTGACTATTGACTCTAAGCAATCCAGCACACCTTCGACTTCTGGATATGATCGGAGTGCTTTTGCAGCGTACGAGCGGATCAGATCATCGTCATTGTTCCGCAGCACATTCAAGACAGCCTCTCCCATGCGGGTGTGGTTCTCAGCCGAGTCCTTTCGCATAACGAGCGACTTGAGAATCTCAATCCGCACATCTTCGTCTTCGTCAGCATCTTCGAGCGTTGCTACGAACAGTGACACCACACGTTCATCTGGTACTTCCTCCAACTGTGAGACAACCCAGCATCGGTCAGCTTCGTCGCTTCTAAAATCCCGCAAAAGTTGGTCGAGATTTTCCATTATGTCACCTATTGAAGGTCCAGATCGAAACGAAGCTCGGTCATATCATCAGGCAAGTCAAGAATCTCCCGCCTCAGCCGATCGGTCTGGCCACCAATAATTGAATTTCGGCAACGCCAGGGCATGATTATCTAATTGGTTGTCACCTTTTCTGGACGGGTTTTTAAGGAAGGATGCAACCGAGTTTCTTATCAAGGCGTCTTGGATCACCCTACGCCCCGCCGGCTTGTTGAAGGCGGGCCATGACTTTTTTCCAGCCGAGGCTCTTGGCCAGGGTGAAGGGGGTTAGGCTGTTGGAGGTGGGTTTGTTCGGGTCGGCGCCGTGGTTCAGGCAGACGTCGACGCCGTCGAACGAGCCGGCCAGCGAGAGTTGGTGGAGGACGTTGAAGCCGCGGTCGTCGGCCGTGTGGACGAAACTCGGGTCTCCGGCCAGCGTCTGTTCGAGCGACTCGCGCATGTTGACCGACATCGGGTGTTCCACGGTCGCGGCGGCCGCGTAGTCCTGTGGGCCGGGCTTCGACGCGCCGGAGCCGAACAGGCCCTTCTTTTTTATCGGGGCCTCGCCGAGGTATTCGGGCGGAACCACGTAGACCAGCCCGGGCTCGCCGAAGTCGAGTCCCCACGCCCGATCGTGTTGCTTCCGCTCGCCCTTGCCCATCCGCGATCGTATCAAATTGACCGTGAACCCGCCGTAGACGTTGCCGTCGGCGACGTACATCCAGTCGCCGAGTTGTTTGCCCGTGATGGTGACACGTTTTCCTTCCTTGAACGATTTCAACGTGTGAGGCGTGTTGAGCAGCGTCCCGCTGATCTGACGTCCGTCGAACTCGACGTCCGCCAGCCACATGTGCTCGACTTCAAATCCATCCGGATTCTCCGCCCGAACCTCGGGCGGGTCGGAGAGCGACGCCTTGATCGCCGCCATGTCCAACGCCGGAATAATCCTGCGTTGTTCCCACGCCATCTCACGCCAGAAGAACCGAAACGTCTGCCTGGCCATCTTCACGGCCTGTTCCATCTCGGCGTCGTCACTGGCAATTGGGAAAATGGGCGATTCTGATGGGGACATGGGGAGTGTGGTTCCTGCTTGGAGAGTCAGGTGAGAAAGAAGTTCTGTGGCTTTCGGGTTGCGTCTTGCCGCTGTTGCCCGGAATCCGTGTCGATACACACCGCTATAACGTCTATGTTTATTCTTGGGCCTCTTTGTTCTTCTGAATGATCTTTCCAGTTTCGTTTCCCTCACTGCGGCCGTCGGGATACCTTCTGACGTAGTCGAACACCTCGGTTTCTGAGATCTCGACGATCTGTCCTGAATGCAGGTCCGGGATGTTGAACGGCTCGTTCTTCAGAAGTCCTTTGACTCTTGCGCCTTTCCAGGATGTCACTTCAACCCACATCCACTCATCCCCGCCGTCAGGTGTTTCGAAGGGAGCTTTGAGCAGGATGAACTCACCTGGAGCCAACCCGGCGTGGAATGCCTTCTTCAGCGCGGGCAGCTTCGCTTTCGCGCGCCGGCTGGCTTCCAGGATTTTCTCGTTGTGCTTCAGGTAGACTATGGAGTCTTCCCAGCCGAAGAGGCCACCGAGCATTTTTTCCTGCCTCGCATGAACGTCAGGTCCGGCGTAGCGATCTGCACCGATTGCGATGAGCCGATTTTGGGGGTCTCCTTCTTCCCACACTCCCTTCCGCAAGGACAGGAGCGCTTTCGACGTGGCGTTTGGGCCCGGCGACGACAACATCAATTCCCGCACCTTTAGATGTCGGATTGCCTTGATATCCAGGTCCAGATCGCCGTTCGCTTTGGCCTCGGCACCCTCGGCCATTGCCTGAGCGAGAAGGTTCATGAGATGCCCCATTTTCTTGCTATCCGACCATGAGAAACGGTCGACAACAACGTCGGGCAGCCCGAACTTCGCCATCCCCAGCGTGATCGCCCGAACGTGCTCCCCCGAGCTGTAGACATGGATCGTGATGTGATTGGAGATGTCGGGCACGTCTTCAGTCCCCTCGGCGATTCGCCGCTTGTCCCATTCGTCCGGCGTGAAGGTCTCTCTGGTCTCTTCGTCCCACACGAGTCCCCCGGTGGCACGGGCAAGCTGGCTCAAGAGCTGGACGGCCTCGCGCATCCCGTCCCATACATGCTCTCGGGGATACGCGAAGTCAAGCACCAGGGTACACTCGCAGCCCTGCAGAGCTGTCGCCTGCTGTCGATCGAGCCCTCGCCCGGAGTGTTGGAGCGATTCCAGGTCGGGCGGAGCGTAGGATTCCTTCACGTCCTTGATGATACGAGCTGCAACAGCCTTTTGTGTTTCCGAAGGAGATATCTTCTCGACCTTGGTGAATCCCTTGAATCTGTCTTTGAGAAGCCGATTGAGTTCGCCAAGTGGATCCTTGTCAGGTCGGGGGAGATAATAAATAGCAAACTCATAGGCCATCTGGTCCGCCATCAGATCGCCCGCAGGGATCAGTTTTGTCTCCGAGTTCCCCGTTTTCGAAGCAGGTTTATGTTTCACAGAGTCCGAACAGCCAAGCATAACTGGAAGAAGTGGAACCAGGAACAGGCGAACAATTATCCGCATGTGCTCGACTCCTCTGCCTTCGATTAGGCAGGCTTTGAGTGGTGGTTCTGTCGACCAACACGAGTGGATTCTGGACATGAAAGAGATTGTTGTCCCAAGCCTTGTTGAATCACACATAGGCGTGGACTGAAACCTCTGGTTGATGTGGTATTAATCGGGGTGAGACCTCAGGTCAAGTAGGGTGGGATTTCACGCTAAGAAATGGGGCGAATAGTAGGGGATCTTGGTCGATCCGAGCCGGCGGGCACCTGCCGGCATGGGCCACGTCGCCGAATTGAGTCGTTTTACTCGGACGGCCCGCCCCAGTCGAGGGGTGCCCTGGTGGCGAACCCTTTTCCTTCAGGCTCATTTCCCCTATCGTGTCAGGCACAGCCGGCAACCGGCCCTTTGGGTCTTGGATCTCGAACGTGCACAACAGGAGAACACCGACATGGGCGGAGTCTATGGAGTAGCCTCGAAGGATGATTGTGTGGCCGATCTTTTCTACGGCACGGACTACCATTCGCACTTGGGCACGGTCCGCGGGGGCATGGCCGTCAAGAACGGCGGCGGGTTCACCCGCTTCATCAAGGACATTACCAACTCGCAGTTCCGCAGCAAGTTCGAGGACGACCTGGGCAAACTGCACGGGCCGATCGGAATCGGCGTCATCAGCGACTACGAGGACCAGCCGCTGATCATCGGCTCGCATCTGGGCACGTACGCCCTGGTGACCGTCGGGCGGATCGACAACCTCGACGCGCTGGCCGCCGAGGTGTTTCACAACCGGACGGCCCATTTCTCCGAAATGAGCGGCGAGGCGGTCAACCCGACCGAACTGGTTGCCACACTGATCAACAGCGAAAACTCGTTCGAGGAAGGCATCCGCCGTGCCCAGGACCTGATCGAAGGGTCGTGCTCGATCCTCCTGCTGACCGACCGGTGCATCTACGCCGCCCGGGACCGGCTGGGACGCACGCCGCTGGTGCTGGGCGAGAAAGAAGGGGCCTTCTGCGTTTCGCTGGAAACCTGTGCCCTGCCGAACTTGGACTACGAGATCGAGCGATACCTTGGGCCGGGCGAGATCGTGCGGATCACGGCCGAAGGGGTCGAAACACTCCTGCCGCCCGGCGACAAGATGCAGATTTGTTCTTTCCTTTGGGTTTACTACGGCTACCCGGCCTCGAATTACGAGGGCATCAACACCGAGGTCGTCCGCAACCGGTGCGGCGCGGCCCTGGCCAGGGGCGACGACAGCCAGGTCGATCTGGTGGCCGGCATTCCCGACTCGGGCACGGGCCACGCCATCGGCTACGCCAACGCGGCGGGCGTGCCCTACGGCCGGCCGTTCGTCAAATACACACCCACCTGGCCGCGGAGCTTCATGCCGCAGGACCAACGTGTCCGCGACCTGGTCGCCCGGATGAAGCTGATCCCCATCCGCGAACTGATCCGCGGCCGGCGGCTGCTCTTCTGCGAGGACTCGATCGTCCGCGGCACCCAGTTGAAGGACACGATCCAACGGCTCTACGACTACGGAGCCAACGAAGTCCACATGCGGCCGGCGTGTCCCCCGCTGATCCACGGCTGCAAGTTCCTGAACTTCTCGCGATCCAAGTCGGTGCTCGATCTGGCGGGCCGCAAGGCCATCAAGCAGCTCGGCGGCACGCCCGATCAACTGGCCGAGTACGCCGATGCCTCGTCCGAACGTCATCAGGCCATGGTCGAGCGGATCCGCCACCGGCTGGGCCTGACGTCTCTGAAGTACCAGAAGCTCGACGACCTGGTTTCGTCGATCGGCCTGCCGAAAGAGAAGCTGTGCACCTATTGCTGGGACGGCGCCGAAGTGTGCGAGTCGTGCCCTCGATGCGCCGTGAAGAGCCAGCCCGTTTCGACCTGGTCACCCCGTTGAGCCTGGCAGGAAAAGGTGTTTAGCAGCACTTACCAAGTGCCTTTTTGAGGGTTTCTTGTGAGGAAACCGTGGCAAATGGTTGACATGTCCGGCGGCCCGGCGGGACAATGTTGAACGTCTCGACCGCCGGGTGGAGGGCTGCCCGGCGGGCTTTTCTTGTCGCTCATCGTGACGCACTCAACCGATTGGGAGAATCAGCATGGTTGGCAGGCTTGTTGTTTCATTGGTAATCTTGTGTGTGGTGGTGACCGCCGTGTCGGCAGCGCCCATTCAATGGGCCGAGAACGGTCACTGGTATGAAATCCGGACCGCGCCCGGGTTTCCCAACCAGGGCCTGACGTGGGAACAAGCGCGCGTGGCCGCGGAAGGCCTGGGCGGCTATCTGGCCACGATCACCAGCTCGGCCGAGAACGACTTCGTCTACTACACGGTCGGCGCAAATCAGGAACAATATTGGATCCTGGACAGCGCCGAAAACTGGCAGGGCCCGTATCTGGGCGGTTATCAGTTTGGCCCACCGCCGCAGCCCGAGGCCGATCCGGCCGCCGGCTGGGCCTGGGTGACCGGCGAACCCTGGGCCTACACCGATTGGGACCCGGGCGAACCGAA
>JAFGFF010000371.1 GCA_016931075.1 Pirellulales bacterium
ATTTCCCCGAGTAGGCAGGAGGAGATTCCCATGTTCCAGATCCGCACGATACGACAGGGCCAACGCGTGGCCGTGTGGGACAAACGAGGGCGGCTGCAACGTGTGGACGGCCCACGGTTCTTGTGCTTGTTGGGCAAGAAGGTCGAGACGTTGCCGCAGTTTCGTGCACGGGCCGATCAGTACTTGGCAATCCATTTCACCGACGGGCATTGCGAACATGTCCGCGGCCCGGCGGCCGTGTGGTTCGATCCGGTCGAGCATCAGGCGGTTGACGTTCGCGACGCACTGTCGCTGGACGCGAACGAGGCGATCGTCGTCTACCGGCGGGCCGAGGGGGACGTCACGCGGCGAGTCGAGCGGGGACCGGCCCTCTGGGTGCCTGACGAAAATGAGTGGCTCCATGAGTTCCGATGGCACGGGGCCGATCCCAAACGGCCGGAACGAAAGGTGCCTCGGGGACTTCAGTTCCGCAAACTACGCGTCATACCCGACCAGATGTACCACCAGGTCGAAGACATCCGCACGGCTGACGACGCCTTGCTTGCGGTCAAGCTGATGATTTTTTTCGAGCTGACCGACGTCGAAACGATGCTCGACCGGACGCATGACCCGATCGCCGATTTCATCAACGCGGTGACGGCCGATGTGATCGATTTCGTGGCCGCGAGGTCTTTCGAGCAGTTCAAGCAGGATACACAGCAACTCAACGAGTTGGAAACCTACGGCAATCTCGTCGCGCGTGCCCTGCGTATCGGTTATCGGGTCGGCAAAGTCGTCTATCGCGGCTACATAGCCAGCAACACGCTGCAGACGATGCACGACGGGGCGATCGAAGCCAGGACGCGGCTGAAGCTCGAAGCCGAGACCGAGGGCCAGGCCCAAGACCTGGCCGACTTGAAACAGGCTCGCGAGGCCGCCCGGGCCCAACAACGCCAGGCCATGGAACGCGAACAGGCCGAGCACTCCGTCCGTCTGAAGCGTCTGGACCACGACGAGCAGATGCGCCGCCTGGCCGCCGAGCGACACGCTAAGACCGACGCCCGACGCGAGTCAAACCAGATCGCGCTCGAACACCGCCAGGCCCTGAACCAAGAGAAGTCAAAATACCTCTCTGCCATGCGAGAAATGCAGGTCGATCTGACTCGCTACCTGGTGGCCCAGTACCAGCACCCCGACCGGCTAATCCGAATCAGCGGCGACAGCCCGGCACAGTTGCATATGCATCAGGTTGACCAACCGTAGTCGCGTAGACGACGAACGCGAACTGATCGGACATTTTTTCCAACACAATATCTGCAATCACGAATAGAGACTTGAAATGGCTAGCCGAAAGCAAAGAGCCCAAATTGCACGGAACACACTGGATATTATCCGCAACGGAGAATACAGACTCTCCGACGGAACAACAGTACCCATCGGCGAGGAGGTACGGCAATCCGTCGCGGGAACTCGTCTTTACGCACCAGACGATTTCGCTGCCGTGTTCGAGCAACGCGACCAGGCACTCGCCAAGGCTTCCATATCGGATCCCACGTGCTTTCGAGTGTTGAACGCAACCACCCTGGCTGCAGCGCGACAACTTGTGAGTGCTGACGGTGCTCTGGACGTGCTTTGCCTGAACTTCGCATCGGCCAAGAACCCCGGCGGTGGTTTCCTCAACGGAAGCCAAGCACAGGAAGAAAGCCTGGCTCGCGCCTCAGCACTCTACGCCTGCATCTCGCCGGAAGAGCAGTACTACGATACGAATCGTGCGTGTGGCACGTGCTTGTACACGGACCATATGATCTACTCGCCCCTGGTGCCTGTTTTTCGGAATGATGTGGATGAACTCCTGGCTTCCCCCTACTGCGTGTCGATGCTTACGGCTCCGGCGGTCAACGCTGGGGCGGTGTGTCGCAATGAGCCAGAGAACGCACCAAAGATATCCGAGGTCATGATAGATCGGATCGAGAAGGTGCTCTCGCTGGCCGTCGTGCATGGCCACAAAGCACTTGTACTCGGGGCATGGGGCTGTGGCGTTTTCAGGAACGATCCGGCGAGTGTGGCACATTGGTTCGGCCAACACCTGGGGCACGCCGGCACATTCAATCACTTCTTCGACACGGTCGTCTTCGCCGTCCTCGACACGACAGAAGATCACAAGTTCATCGGCCCCTTTCAGCAACAATTCAGCAATTCTCTTACACAGCAGGCACGCGCATGAACCACGAGAAAGAGCCAACCGATACTCTTGTTGCCCAAACGAAGCACCTACGGCTCGTGGACCGCAACGGCTGGTCGTTTGTCGAGCGGATCGGGAGCACGGGCGTGGTTTGTATCGTGGCAAAGACAGTCGAGGACCGGCTCGTGTTGGTCGAGCAGTATCGGCCGCCGGTGCGCGAACGGGTGATCGAGCTGCCTGCGGGCTTGGCCGGCGATCTGGACGATCAGGCTGACGAATCGCTCGAACAGGCGGCCCAGCGCGAGCTGCTCGAAGAGACGGGCTACGCCGCCGGGCGGTGGACGCGGCTCGTTACGGTGGCCTCCTCCGCCGGCCTGACCGACGAGACCGTCACCATGTTCCTGGCCGAAGACCTCGAACGCCTCTCCTCCGGCGGCGGTGACGCCTCTGAAGACATTCTCATCCACGAAGTCCCCCTGGCCGACGCCCCCGCCTGGCTCCACAACGCCACCGCCTCCGGCAAACTGGTCGATTCGCGAGTGTACGCAGCACTCTATTTCTTGAATCAACACGGCGGGCGATGAGCGCGATTTCTCACTTGCGTGGCACGTCCCACGAGATGTGAATCGGGGCGGAGCCGGGTTCCACGGTGAGTTCCAGGCCGCTGGTCAAGCCGACTTGGTACTTTGCCGGCACGTGCGAGACGATCTTGCCCTTGACAGTTTCTTCACAGACGACGTGAGCGCGGTACTTGCCGGGCATCAGGCCGTCGCCCTTGTTCTCGAAGGTACTGACGGTGAACGATCCGTCCGTCGCGATAAAGGCTCTGCCCGGCCTTTTGGGAAAGCCTTCGGCGGGCTTCTCGCAGGTGAAGATGAGGGTCGCCTCCGCGGGCCAAGGACCGCCGCCAAACGTGATCGTACCCGAGACGGGCACGGTCTGAGGACGCTTCGGGCCGCAGCCAGGCAGCGTCAGGACGGCCAACAGAACCAGACTCGCGGCAGGGAGGAACTTACAGGGGAACACGAATGGCGCCTCTCGATCGGGGTTTATTTGGTCTCGGCCAGGGTCTCACCGCCGTCCTTCGTGCCCATGGCGTTATAGAGTTGGTAGTCGATCGTTTCGTTGATGAACTCGACGCTGCCATCGCCCATGGCGAAGTTGGCGCCACCCGGGTGATAGCTCTTGAAGCCTGTCGTATACTGCCAACTCCCGTTTCCGCTAGAGCCGCCGGAGGAGGAGCCTCCATCGTCAAGCATTGTGTTGATGGGAATATTGGTGGGGCAGGCAGGAAGGTTCTGCATATAGGCTCCGTTGAGCACGCTGTGCGCGGGAATGGTCTCGCCCAGCATGATCGTGTTGCTCAACCCGTCGGTCACTTCCTTGAACTTGACGCCTATTTTGTAGCGGGCGAACATGCCCGGGAAAACGCCCCTTTTCCAGTAGGACACAATTCCTCCGGTACCATAGTTGAATCCCCAGCAGCAGTAGCAGAAGTCCTCCTCGGTCCAGGTTCCGTATCCGCTGCCGACCGCGTCGCAAAATACGCACGGCCGCACGCCGGGCCAACGGTCGTGGGTCGGGCCCAAACACGGTGCGAACCAAAGCCCCAAGCACATCGTGGGATTCCCGATGGATTGCTGGCCACGATTATCGAGAATGGGTTCGGCCGACTGCGGATCGCTCGGGCAGGTCAATTCGGGAATAGGACTCCGGACCGCCTCGCGGTTCCGCGAACTGCTGAACATGTAGTTGAAGTCAAACAGGTCGTAGATCGCCTGCTGCTCGATATACGGCAACAGGAAGGCCGTGGCCGTTCCCTTCGGACCGGTCGTCGCGCCGGTGCCGCCGCTGTCGTATTCCGAACCGTAGGGAAGAGTCTTGTGCGCGGTATGATACGAGTGCATTCCCACCGCGACTTGCCGTATGCGGTTAGAGCACTGGAGTCGTCGGGCCGCCTCGCGGGCTGCCTGCACCGCAGGTAACAAGAGCGCGATCAGAATCCCGATGATCGCAATAACGACCAGGAGTTCCACGAGCGTGAAGCCCCCGCGGGCCTCCGAGGCCCTATTTCTGGTTGGACGGACCATGGTCACTTCCCTATTGAGAACGAGGTTGCCCGAATCGGCATTCCCTCACCTGCCCGGCTCCCGCGGGAGGTGCGGGAGCCGAGCGGTGAGGGTGCAGCCCTGAAGCGAGATAACACGGACTTCCTATCGGGCGCGGCGCCTTCGCAACGCACCCAGCGCCAACAAAGCCCCCGCCACAAGGACGACCAGCGACGGCTCCGGCACGCCGACGCCCTCGGTCGGGTCTCCCGTCCAGTTCGCAGCCAGGATCGATGCATCCAGGTCGTTGACGATCTGGTCGCCGTTGAGGTCTCCCATCTCCGGCGTCGCGTTCGGCTTGAGCCAATTGGCGGCGAGAATCCGGGCGTCGACTGCGCTGACATACCCGTCGCCGTCCACGTCGCCGGGGACCGACCCGATGATTGAGTCGACGCCGGTGGCAATAATCTTGGCGATCTGCGCCTCCGTCAGGATGCCGTCGAACACGGCCAGGTCGTCGAGGTAGCCGGAAAACGCGCTGTCGGGCGAGCCGTTTTTGATCCGGCATCCGATGACCGCGGTGTTCTCGTCGGTGACACCGTAACCGTTGGCGATTTGCTCGGCGACGTACGCGCCGTCCACGTAAATGCCCATGATCGTGCCGGTTTCATCCACGGTCACGGCGAAGTGATGAAAGACGGTCGGATCGAGCTGCAAGCCGTTTCCCGAGGAACCCTCGCCGAGATAGACACCGTAGGTATCCTGATCCGAGCTGCTCGTGTAATCGCCACTAGTCCGGCGGACGATCAAGGAACCATCTGCCTCCTGATAGTTAAATGAAACGGAGAAGCCCAGGCCGTCATCACCAGGTTCACCTGGAGTTGGATCATTTGACCAACTCATGACGACGCCGGCGGAGTCCCAGCCGTACAGGTCGGCCATGTTTTCGTCGGGTTTCGCCCAGAAACACACGGTGAATGCTTCGCCGCGTGCGGGCAAGTTCTCGGGCGTTGCGAGCAAGTTGTGTTCCTTGGCGACCCCGTTGGCCAGTTCGACACTATTGCCGAACACACCGGTCCGCGACGCGCTTGCGAGATCGCGGGCATCCAGGCCCATTGTCGTCGAATCGTAGCTGACCAGGGTTCCATGGTTTGCATTGTCGCTGGAATCAGTAATCTGTGTACCGACAAAGTCGTCCATCGTGTAATGGGCCAACCGTCGGGTGCCCAAGCTGGCAGCCCCCGAGGTGTACAGATTGCTGACGTCGGTCGCGTCGACCACGCCGCTGATGATGGCAAAGTCGTCCATCACGGGGTTGTTGCTGCACACGGTGTACGGTCTCGCGTCGAGGACCCGGCCACCGAGGACGAAGCCTTCGCGTTCGTTGCCCCAGAAAGTACTCGTCGATCCACTGTCGACCACCTGGTTTCCATTGACGTAGACATTCGTGATGCCGGAAGTGCCCTCGAACTGGACGACAAAATGGGCGAAGTAACCGGCATAGAGATCAGCGCCGGTCTCGCTGCAATCGACGGAATACTCGGTGTTGCCCGCCACATCCGCGTCATCAGTCCAGACCAGCAGCCCCTTGACAGACGAGGTGTTGTGCAATCCGATCGTCCACTCGAGTCCATTGAGGTTGTAGGAGGTCAGCAGTCCGTACGAGTTGTAGAACTCGTCGGAATTGAGCCAGAACGAGACGGCGAAGCTATCGCCAGCTCCCGGTAGATTTTCGCTGGCCGGGATATTGACCATGATCTGGTGGTTGGTGTCGATAACGGTTCGCGTGCCAAGATTGAGGGCGTTGCCAACGGCCCCCGCATAGTTAGTCACGTACGAGACGTCCAGCGGCGGGAGTTCGTTGAACCGCAACGCCCGATAGTAGGTCGCGTCGACGTCATGCGCGCCCGTGTCGGTGAACGCCGTTCCGGAAGTGTCTTCGAAATTGTAATGTGCACTGACTCGCGACAGGGGAATCTGCTGCGCGACCGCAGCGGTGGCAACGAGCAAGAGCGTTGCCACGGAAAGCGCGAAGAGTGAGGATATCCTCATGATTGCATCTCCCAAACAAATGATGTCTGCATCGTCACGAAACGGTTCCTTTTCCGCTCCGGCAAGACCGATCGCCGTGTCCGGTGCGGACGACAATATTCGGCGGAGGCCTACCGGGCTCGCGACTTGCCGGTCTCACGAACCCGGCGTGGCCTCACGCCGGCTCTTCTCGTTCCGGTCAAACGCCTCTAGCCGCGGCCGACTCGTCGGCCGGCAGCCACCGCGGCCAGTAGCCCCGTCAGCAGCAGAACCACTGCCGACGGCTCGGGAACCACCGCCGCCGCGACCCCCCTCGTCATGATGTCGTTGATCTGCGTGTCTAACAGAACACCCTTGAACACGGCCAGATCATCGATATAGCCACTGAGCGCGCTGTCGAGTACACCGTTCTTGATCCGGCAGCCGATGGACGCCATGTTCTCGTCGGTAACTCCAAAGCCGTTGGAGATTTGCTTGCCGACGAGCACGCCGTCTACGTAAATGCCCATGATCGTGCCGGTTTCATCGACGGTCACAGCGAAATGGTGTAAAGCGGTGGGATCAAGGTTTAATCCATTCCCCGAGGAACCCTCGCCCAGATAGACGCCGTAGGTGTCCTGATCGCCGGTGCTGGTGTAATTCCCGCTCGTCCGCCGGACAATCAAGGAGCCGTCGGCTTCCTGATAATTGAACGCCACGGAGAAGCCCAGGCCGTCATGCCCGGACGCGCCCGGAGTGGGATCGTTCGACCAACTGAGGATCATGCCCGATTGGTCCCAGCCGTACAAATCGGCCATGTTTTCGTCGTGCTTCGCCCAGAAGCAGACGGTGAACGCCTCGCCGCGCTCGGGCAAATCGGTCACGGCGGTCACTTCCCCGTGCTCCGCACCCAGCCCGCTGGCGAACTCGGTGGCGTTGCCGAACACGCCAGGTCGGGACGCCGTCGTCACGCTTCGTTCGGCCAATCCCATGGTCGAAGGGGCATAGCCGACGAGCGTTCCGTGGTTGGCGTTGACGCTGGAGTCGGCGAGTTGCGTGCCGGTGGTTTCTTCCATGGCGTAGTTCGCCAGGCATCTCGTGCCCAGGCTGCTCGGCCCGGAGGTCATCAGGTTGTTGACGTCGGTTGCGTCGACCACGCCGCTAATAATGGCGAAATCGTCGATTCGCGTGTCGTTGGCCGGCACCGTATAGCCTCGGGCGTCGAGCACCCGTCCGCCGAGCGTGAAGCCGGTTTTTTCATTTCCCCAGAAATTGGCGTCTCCACCGTCGGTCGACGTCGCGCCGTTCACGTAGACGTTGGTAATGCCCGCCGCTCCCTCGAATTGCACGACGAAGTGGGCGAACGTGTCGACGGGCAGAGTCGAGCAATCGGCCTGCCAGGCGAAACTCGAGCCGTTGGGATCCGCCTCGCCGGTCCAGGCCACGAGAGCGTCGTAGGAGTTGTGCAACCCGATGCTCCACTGCGCCCCATTGAGGTTGTATGACGCCAACAGGCCGTAGGTGTTGATCCAACTGCTCGTGCTGGCCCAGAACGACACCGCATAGCTGTCACCCGCCCCGGGCAAATTGGTGGACGTGGGGATGTCAACCAGGACTTGATGATCGACACCGCCGACACTCTTCGTGCCTAGTCCCAGCGCGTTGCCGAAGCCGGTCGGCCCGGCGACCGAAGCGTTCGAAACGTCGACGCCCGGAAGCTCGCTGTATTTCAGCGTCCGGTAAAACGTAGCGTCCGCACTGTTCGGGCTGGCGTCGTTGAGCACCGTGCCCGCAGTGTCTCCCATAGGATAATAGACATAAAGGTCCGCCGGGGTGAGCACGCCCGCGGATGCGATTCCGGCAATGCAAATTGCCGAAAAGAAAAGGAACAAAACCAAGCTGCTTCTCATGATGGCGAGTCTCCTCCAAAGAAGGTCCAAAACACCGAAGTTTATTCGGTCACACCCACACGCGCCTCTTGGGATGCTTTGTTTCGGGCCCGGCAAGGACCTGGATCGATCGCCCGCGAAAACACTCCTTTCCGCCTTGCCTCTTCTCGCCTATCGGTTGTTCCTGTGCCTCGCTGCCCCCGTTGCCCCATTCATGGTGATTAAACTCACCGCTTTTTTCGCTTTTTCCGTTGTTCCGCCCGGACCGCCTCGAGTTGCGACTTCACCCCTTCCTTCGTCACCGGTTCGGCGACCTGGTCCGGTACAAGGCTCTTGCGCAGCGACTCGACGTCGGGCGCCAGCTTCAAATGAGGACGAATGACGTCCAGGAAAAGATCGAAGTCCCGCCGGCTGTAGGCGTAGTTCACGCCCGCCAGGGAGACATAACGCACGCGCTTCTTCATGGCCTTTTGCAGGAAGGCCACGGTTTCGTGGAAATAGAGGAACAGGTGGGACGGGCCCCCGAGCACGGCTTCGCACGGGTTGATCTGGACCATCATGTTCCGGGCGCCCATCTCGCGGAACGCGTCCACCTGATCGACGTTCAGATAGTGACTGATGATCGTGCCCGGGTATTGGGTCAATAACCACCGGTGCAACGGCTGTGGTCTGCGCCACTGTCCGCCGATCGAATCGACGTAAACGAGCACGTCGGGATTGACTTCGCGAGCGGCCTCGAAAAAGGCCTCCAGTTCATAGGCGATGTTGGGCGGATTGCCGAACGCGCCGAACCACTCGATGCTGAGCTTGATGATGTCGGCGCGTCGGGCCTTGGGCACGTCGGGGCCGATCCAGGTCTTCAGCCAGGCGACAAAGTGTTCCTTGTCGCGGGGTTTGGGCAACCCGACCGGCTCGATCGAGACCATCAGCCCCTTCTGGTGGGCGTATTCGATGATCTGGAAGTAGGTCTCCGCGAGATTCGGATTGAGGCCCTCGGGCGTGAACAGCCGGCCCTGGGCCGTTCGCGTGTCGTCGCCCAGGCAAAATACGTTGAAGGCCTTCAGGGCGACCGCTTCGTCCACCCAATGCTTCATACGGTCCACGTCCCAGACGAAATAGTCGTACCGTGGATAGAGCATGAAGGAGTGGCATCGGCCGCGGGTCAGGTAGAGCTTGTTGAACTCCCGATAGACTTCCGGGCCGGAGGCGTCCGCCCAGACCTGGAACTCGGAAAGCACAACGAATTTTTTGGGCGTGTCGGCAGCTTGCACCCCGGCGGAGATGGCTAGGGTGACTAGGGCCACGATCGGCGGAAGCAGCTTATGTCGCACGGTAAAGGACTCCAGAATCTGGATGGGGTCGCTCGATCCTAAGGAAGCATGGCTCGTGAAGCGGATAAAAAGTGTCTTCCGGAAGAACTCCGGCCTGGGAATCGGCAAATCGCTCTCAGGTTTCAGGTCCCACGCGACCACAATTGGCTATCGTATGCCAATTGGCATACGTTGTCAACGGTCTACCTATAAAAATGAATATAATTCGTTAATGTATTCCGGCTAACGTATGCCATACACCTCATTAGTGGCATTGCCTATTATTCGGTGTAGCCACTTGAATGGCCAACGTATGCCAGATTATAATCAGGGCCGCGGAACGTCATGTGCAGGTGGTCTGGGCTGGCAGCACCTGGCCGTTGAAGCCAAGGGACGAAAGACGCATTATGCCTGTCACAATTAGAGATGTTGCCAAGGCGGCCAAGGTCTCCCTTCGGACGGCCACACGCGTGGTCAACAACGAGCCCCATGTCCGTGCGGCCACCCGAAAGGCTGTTCACGACGCGGCGGCCCGGCTCGGGTGGCGACCCAACGCCCATGCCCGGCACCTCGTGCGAGGGAGAACCGACCGCCTCGGCGTCATTCTGCCCGACAGTCGAAACACCATCTTCAGCGATATCGCGTCGGTGATCGAAGTCCAGGCACAGCAACGCGGCTACGATTGCCTCTTTCTCCATTCCGAGGGTGTGCCAGAACGCGAGGCCAAGTTTCTCAACCTCGCCATGGACGGTACGGTCGAC
>JAFGFF010000372.1 GCA_016931075.1 Pirellulales bacterium
AAGAAGTTGGTGAACTCCATCATTCGGGCGATGGCCGTGTTGAAAGCCATCTGGTCGACGTCGTTCGTCACGGCCTGAATCGTTTTGTGGAGCACCCGGTTCTGCTCGGGCGTCGGCTCGGCGTTGGTGATCGCGTCGTGGAGCGTCATCGCCTCGGCCCGTTCGTCGACGATCATCCGCCAGACGCGGCCCAGGAAGCCGAACACGCCGTTGACGCCTTCCATACTCCACGGCTTGACCGCTTCGAGCGGGCCCATGAACATTTCATACAGCCGCAGCGCGTCGGCCCCGTAGTCGGCCACGACCTCGTCCGGGTTGACCACGTTACCCCGGCTCTTGGACATCTTGTACGCCCGACTCACAACATAATCTACCTGAACCCGTAACGGTGAGTCTTCTTCCTGAGGCATTTCGGTTGGGACACGTTTGACATAATGATCCTCATGTTTGTTCCATTCTCCGGTAATCTTCATCGACAGCAACTTTTCGCCCGTGTTCTGCCAGATCAGTGTTCCATCTTCCTTTGTCACGACCTCTTTCGGATCAATCTGTACACCATTCCTAGTTCTGAAATAGCTCTGTTCTGGCTCGCCGAGGATCATGCCCTGGTTGACCAGTTTTTGAAAGGGCTCGTCGGTGCTGACGTAGCCCCGGTCGTAGAGCACCTTGTGCCAGAATCGGGCGTAGAGCAGGTGCAGCACGGCGTGCTCGGCCCCGCCGACGTACAGGTCGACCGGCATCCAGGCCTTTTCGACCTCGGGATCGACCATCGCCTCTTGGTTCTTCGGATCGAGGAACCGGAGATAGTACCAGCACGAACCGGCCCATTGGGGCATGCTGTTCGTCTCGCGTTTGTAACGAGTGCCGTCGATCGTGACGTAGAGCCAATCCTCGGGGGCCTGGTCCAAGGGCGGCTCGGGGCTGGCGTGGGCCGCGTTGAATTTCATCTCGGCCGGCAGGTCGACCGGCAGTTCCTCGGCCGGCACGGTCCGCAGCCGGCCGGTCGGCTTGCCCGACGCGTCCAACTCGTGCAGGATCGGGAACGGCTCGCCCCAGAAGTGCTGCCGGCTGAAGAGCCAGTCGCGCAACTTGCAGTTAACGGCCGATCGGGCCACGCCTTTAGCGGCCAGGTCTTCAGCGATCTTCTTTTTGAACTGGGCCGTCGACAGCCCGTCGTAGGGACCCGAGTTGACGGCCGTGCCGTCGGCCACCGAGCACTGCTTGCCGGCCAGGACCTTCTTACGGTCCACCTCGGGGTCGTCGCCCGGGTCGACCACGGCGATGATCGGCAGGTCGAACGTCTCGGCGAACTCGAAGTCGCGCGTATCGTGGGCCGGCACGGCCATGATGGCTCCGGTGCCGTAACTGATGAGGACATAGTCGGCCACCCAGATGGGCACGGCCTCGCCATTGACCGGGTTGATGGCGTACGAGCCGGTGAACTCGCCCGTTTTTTCCTTGGCCAGGTCGGTCCGGTCCAGATCGCTCTTGCTTGCGGCCCGGGCGCAATAGGCCTGGACCGCCTTGGCCCGATCGGGCGTGGTCAGTCGGGCAAGGAACGGGTGCTCGGGGGCGACGACCATGTAGGTGGCCCCGAAGAGCGTGTCGGGCCGGGTCGTGTAAACCCGCAGCACGTCGTCACCCGGTTTGCGGGGATAGCCCGAGGTGGCCCGATTCGCCGCCCAAGCGTCAAAAGTATTTTGCTTCGGTCGTCCGTCAGCGGTCGGTTCGGCGCCGATGTAGAAGTCGACCTCGGCGCCCGTGCTGCGGCCGATCCAGTTGCGTTGCAGGGCCTTGATGCTTTCGGACCAGTCGAGCCCTTCGAGATCCTTTTCGAGCCGATCGGCATAGGCCGTGATCCGCAGCATCCACTGGCGAAGCGGGATCCGCGTGACCGGGTGTCCGCCGCGCTCGCTCACGCCGCCGACCACTTCTTCGTTAGCCAGCACGGTGCCCAACTCGGGACACCAGTTGACCGGCGCTTCGAGTTGATAGGCCAGGCGGTGCTCGTCCTGATACTGGCGGACCGCGTCGTCCCCTTCGGCCGCCACGTCCTTGGGGATAGGCAGCTCGTCGATCGGCCGGCCCTTTTGGGTCTCGGGATCGAACCACGTATCGAAGAGCACGAGAAAGATGAACTGGGTCCAACGGAAGTAGTCGACGTCGGTCGTGGCCAGCTCACGGTCCCAGTCGTAGCTGAAGCCGAGCATTTTTAACTGGCGTCGGAACGTGGTGATGTTCTTTTCAGTGGTCACCCTCGGGGGCGTGCCCGTCTTCTTGGCGTGCTGTTCAGCCGGCAGCCCGAAGGCGTCCCAGCCCATCGGGTGCATGACGCTGGCGCCCCGCATCCGCCGGTAGCGGCAGACAATGTCGGTGGCTGTGTAGCCTTCGGGGTGTCCGACATGGAGCCCATCCCCGCTGGGGTAGGGGAACATGTCGAGCACGTAGATCTTGTCCTTGCCCGGCAGCCGGTCGGCGGCGAACGTGCGGTGGGACTCCCAATAGGCTTGCCACTTGGGCTCGATCGTGGCCGGATTGTAGCGGGGCATGGTACGCGTCTCGACGGGGAACGGGGTCTGCGGAAAAGGTACCAGGCACCTTTTGCCGGAACGGCCCTTCGGGTGCTTTGCACAAAAGGTGCCTGGTACCTTTTTCGCAGACAGTGAACGGGGGTACAAGAATAAGAGACCGATTCTACTTCCTTGCCCGGGTTGCATCAAACGGGAATTGGCCTTGAGTCGCCCGGCCAAATCGGCTACAAGCCGCGGTCTACCTTTCCCAACGTCTATTCGCGCGGATTCCTCGTGCCGGTTCCGGCCAGGAGGTTTTTGGATCATGCGCCCAGCACTCCTCATGATTTTGCCCCTTTGCGGCCTGATGGCGGCCTCGGCCTTGGGGGGGGCCTTCCCCTACAAGGCTTACGTCACGGCCGACGACGTCTACGTCCGCAGCGGGCCGGGTCAGGACTACTACCCGACCGACAAGCTCAAGGCGGGCCAAGAGGTCGAGGTCTATCGGCACGACCCGGGCGGATGGTGCGCGATCCGGCCCCCTCAGGGAAGCTTCACCTGGGTCTCGACCCGATACGTTCAGCCCACGGGCGATGGCCTTGCCCGAATCGCCGGCGCCGACGTGGCCGCCCGAGTGGGCAGCCGGTTCAACGACACCCGCGATTCGGTCCAGGTTCGACTCCACGAGGGCGAGCTGGTCGAGCTGCTCGAACCGAAGGGATTCGACCCGAACCAGAAACGCTGGGCGCGGATCGCGCCTCCGTCGGGCGAGTTCAGGTGGGTTCACCGCCGCTTTGTCGATCCCGACTATCCGGTTGACGGCGTGCGCAAGGCCCCGCCCGAGGAGAGTCCCATGTTGCGTCACGCCCGGCGGCCGTCTGGCTCGTCGGACGACTGGTCGGGGCGTGGGTCTTCCTCGATCGCGGCCTCGGGCACGGCCTTCCAACAGCAACTCGACGCGGCCGACTTGGCCCTGTCGGCGATGGTGGCCAAGAACCCGAACTCCTGGCATTTCAACGCGCTTCTGAATGAAGCCGAGGCGCTGCACGAGCAGGCCGGCACGGCGGTCGAGCGAGGCCGAGCCAGAGTCCTCCTGGCCAAGATCGACCGTTTCGCCGATTTGAAGCGACGCCAAGACTCCGTCAACTCGTTGCTGGCCAGGTCGCCCCGTCGCTTGGAACGCACGGCCCAGCGTCCCGCACGGCCGCTTTCCGACCCGACGGACGACCGCTACGACGGCACGGGCCGACTCACCCGTGTCACTTCGACCAAGGAAGGTGCCCCGCGCTACGCGCTGGTCGACCAGCGAGGCGCCGTTCGCTACTACGTCACTCCGTCTCCCGATTTGCAGCTTCGGCACTACGAGGGGCGATGGATCGGCGTGACCGGTCAACGGGCGTATGTCTACGAGCAGCAGACGCCCCACCTGACGGCCATGCACGTCAACCCGATCGATCCGCCCGTGCTCCGATAGGTTGGCTCCTGATGCGAAACATCGAACTGAAAGCCCGGCTCACCGACATTGCGGCTGCCCGAGAGATCGCCCGGTCGCTTGCGACCAAGGAACTTGGTTTGCAGGAGCAGGTGGATACCTACTTCCATTGCCATGAAGGCCGATTGAAGCTCCGCCAGGTGAACGACCGTGGAGCTCAATTGGTTTGGTACTCACGGCCCGACCAACCAGGCGCGCGACCGAGCGACTATCACCTCGTGCCGGTCATCAATCCCGAGACGCTCAAGGTGGCCCTACGCGCGGCCTTGGGCGTTCGTGCCGTGGTCCGCAAGCGGCGCGAGGTGTTCTTGTGGAGCACCGTGCGGATCCACTTGGACCAGATCGACGGGCTGGGCAACTTTCTGGAGTTCGAGGCCGTGCTGGGTCCGAAGACGGATGACAAAGACGGCCTGGCCCAACTCGAAGAACTCTGCCAGCAGTTCCACCTGACCGAGGCGAACCTGTTGCCCGGCTCGTATGTCGATATGCTGGAAGCCTCGTCCGATTCCTCCGCAACGTAGCGGTCCTTTTTGCTAATCTGCAAAGAGGGCGGTCCTGCCCGGCGAAAGGTGTGCGCTCGCAAGCTCTTGCACGACAAGGGGTTCGGACGCGCGGTCACCTGGCCCAATTGTGAACGGCCCGACCGGCTGCTACATTGCGGGGTTGGTCGGCAACCGGACGACCACCTCGTCTAGCACGAGCTAAGCTCTAAGCTGCGGGAGTCGCGTCGCCGTTCCGCGCCATCCTGATGTTCCGGCGGAGAGACGACCAGCAAAGGGATCAGATAGTCAGACGCGTCACGAAACGACAAATTGGAGTGAGGAGGTGTTCGATGGGTACCGCGGGCGAGACGGTCAGGTTGCTCCTGGGCGGAAAGGAATACGAATTGCCTGTCCGCATTGGCACAGAAGGCAATCGGGCCATCGACGTGGGGCAACTCTACGCGATGACCGGACACATCACGCTCGACGAGGGCTACGCCAACACGGGCACGACGATGAGCACGATCTGCTACGTCGACGGCGAGAAGGGCGTGCTGCGCTACCGGGGCTATCGGATCGAAGCGCTGGCCGAGCAGTGCGACTTCACCGAGACGGCCTATCTGCTCATCTTCGGCGAATTGCCCACGGCCGATCAGCTCGAGGATTTTCGCGGCAACATCCGTCGTCATACCCTCTTGCATGAGGGCATGAAAACAATCTACGACGGCTTTCCGCCCTATGCCCACCCGATGGCCATCCTCAGCGCGGTGGTCGGGGCCCTGGCCATTTACGACAAGGAGTTCAACGATCCACGGGATGTGACCCAGCGACGCTTGGCCATCTATCGCATGTTGGCCAAGATGCCGACCATCGCCGCCTTCAGCTACAAGCGGTCCATCGGCCAGCCCTACATCTATCCGCAGAACCACCTGACCTATTGTCAGAACTTTCTGAACATGATGTTCGCCGTGCCGAGCGAAAAGTACAGCATGGACGTCGATTTCGTCGACGCACTCAACTTGCTGCTGATTCTGCATGCCGACCATGGTCAGAATTGCAGCACGTCGACCGTCCGGATGGTCGGTTCCAGTAACGTCAATCTCTTCTCGACCATTTCGGCCGGCGTCTGCGCCTTGTGGGGAGCCCTGCACGGCGGGGCCAACGAAGCGTGCATCGACATGCTCGAAACAATCCTGGCCGACGGGCGGAACCTGGGCAAGTACATCGACAAGGCCAAGGACCCCAACGATCCCTTCCGCCTGATGGGCTTCGGCCACCGCGTCTACAAGAACTACGACCCCCGGGCGAAGGTCTGCAAGTCGATCTGCGGCCGGCTTCTGGATCGTTTCGCGGGCGACGATCCCATGTTCGAACTGGCCAAGGAACTCGAGGAAATCGCCCTGTCCGATCCCTACTTCGTCCAGCGGAAACTCTTTCCGAACATCGACTTTTACTCGGGCATCATCTACCGGATCCTGGGCATCCCGAAAGAGATGTTCACCGTCCTCTTCGCCCTGGGCCGCCTGCCTGGTTGGATTGCCCACTGGCGCGAAATGCACCTCTCCCCCGACAAACGCATCCACCGCCCCCGCCAACTCTACACGGGCCACACGGAACGCGAGATCGTGCCGTTGATCAAGCGGTAGAGGGTTCAACACGCAAACACACGCGATCACGATAGCAAGTGCCGGCGAAATGTGTTGACTAATCACACGATTGGTGCATGGGATCGCTTTTCCCTGCTCGCGGCTTCATGTAGACTCATCTTGGCATCGGTATGCCATAATGATGGGCGCCTGCGTTTTTAATGGGAACGCAAAGGGAGGGAGCGATGAGTGTCTCGATACAATGCCCGGGGTGTCAGAAACCTATCCGTATAATGCTAACTTGGCTGGGCGACGGGTGAAATGTAAGCGTTGCGGGCAGGCGTTCGAAGTTCCCGCACAAGCACCCAGCGCGATGCCGCAAGATGCAGGACTTGGCGAGATGGTCAATCTGGAAACTGCGATGGCGGCGGATCCGTTTGCCGCTCAATCTGGAGAGACCCCACTGGGACCGCCACGTTCCAACACCAAACGTCGGCGCAAGAAGCAAGTCCGAAGAATGGTAATTCTCGGCGGAGCGATAAGCGGAGGTGTTGTGATTTTGGCGCTATCGATGTGGGGAATCGTTACTTGGGTATCGGACAGCGCCCCGGTGGCCAGAAGCCCAAGTTCCCAAAGAGAAGCAACGCCCGACCGAGTGAACCAAAATGCTCCTGTAATCGAGTCAAGGCGCTGGAAGGAGTTCCGGTCCGAACAAGACAACTTCGCCGTTCTCTTTCCAGACCCTGGCTTTGTGGAGACTCGTACGAGCGAGTCCCCCTACAGCGAATTGAACAAAATATCCCGGGGCACTCGTTATTCTGTTACCACAAATATTGAAGGGCGAGATTGTATATTTGGCGTGAGTTGTCGCAGGGGCACGCTCGTTAGGGGAAGCGCCAAGCCCCATGAGTGGCGAGTCGATCGCGGCAAGATAAACTTCCAGCTCCGTCCCATTGAGCTTGAGGGAGGGCATCCTGGCTGGTATCACTCGGGGGATGGCATGGATTCTACGTTACAGGAGCACCGTTATCTTGTTGGCAAAGATCGAGCATATTTCGTCTACGCAAGTACTGCCAAAGAGGATCGCAACCATCCAGATATCGCGAAGTTCCTCAATTCGTTTCGCCTGCTGGAGCCTGTTACGCCAGTACCCTTGCGGGAAGGAGAGGACTCTCCCTGAAATCTGTGCGGATTGCGTCCCGCCCGCGTTTCAATAGTGAAGGAGACTGAATAAGGAGTTCATACGGAAGCAGGGGGCCCACCCGGCGGGGGGTGGTGCTGCGGTTGATCTGGCATTGACCTCTGGGATCACGTTATGATTCCGCGATCAAAGGAAGACCCCGCCTAGAGCCGAAAATGGATACAGTGAAACCACATACGTCGTGGCTCGCAGCGCCTGAGGTTGACGCATGTTTCCTTTCGATTGGAGTGGGGAGCACACGCATCGCACGCGCGAGCACATTATTGAGGAAATGAGCCTGAACTTCTTGGAGCGAAAAGTACTCGAGCGGGGCCACCAACTGGTTCCGGCGACAAAACGGGAGTACGGGTGGGATGCAACGATGTTCCATTTCTCCCCCAAGAACGGAGAGCTCGAGAACGGCGAAGTTCGTTTCCAACTCAAGGCTACCGACCACTTGGACACGGAGACCCAGTTCGCCGTTTGCCCTGCTATCAAGACACAACACTTACACTATTGGTATTGGGAAGCTCAAAAACTTCCGTTTGTGCTAGTGCTCTACGATGCCATGCGACACAGAGGCTACTGGGTGGATGTCCGTCGATATGTCGATGAGGTGCTGGAGGGGCTCGATCCAGAACAAAAGACGACGACAATTCGGATGCCGTGGTCAAATATAATCACCGTAAAGTCAATAGATCGTTTTCGCGAAATGTCGCTTGAGCGAATGTGTCGCGAAGGGTAAAGGAGTTGCCCTTATGAAGCCAACAAACCAACAGCTTCGACAATTGCTCGTGGATTTGGGTTTCGATGCACATGAGAGCGTCGAGCCGAATTGCCTGGTTTTTGAACACGCGGAATCGAAAGCTCGCGTGTTGATGCCGTCGAATAGGGATAAAGAACCAGCACGAGAAGCGGATGTCCTCTCCATTCGAACACACCTGATGTATCGCGGTCATCTAGACCAGGCCGGATTCGAACGATTCATGGAAGAAGGAACGCTTAGAGCCTCGTAGCCAAATAGGGCCAAGCGCTCGGGAGTACGGTTTCAGGCGGGAGGGGTACTGTCCGCCGGTGAGTCCGAGCCCGCTTTTCCCTCGGTGGAGTTTTCTTTCTCTGAGCAGGGCTCCTCCGGCTCTACCGGATCGCTCCCGCCCAGCCAGCGGCGGACGCCGTGCCAGGCTTGGCCGAGGAGTTTGCCGGAGAGGAGACCTTCGGTGATAGTGGATTTTTCGGTGGAGAAGTTCTGCCAGACGGCGTCGATGTAGGGACCGCTCGTTCGGGCGACGGTGGTATAAAAACCGTCTTCGCGGATCCGGCCGATGGATTCGGCGTAGTGGTCGATTACGTGCCGGTCGAAGAGGCGGCCGGCGACTTGGACGGTCGACAGGGCGCCGCGGCCCAGCTTGCCGATCTTGTCCAGCGAGTAGAGGGTCATCGCGCTGGAGACGGCGAACGGGTTGACGCCTTCCTTTCGGGCGATTTCATGGATATCGTCCCAAAGTCGCTGCATCTCGGCCTGTGGGAGGACGCTGCCCGGGTCGATGGCCCCGATCGACTCGCGGGTTTGGCTGATCGTCTGCTTCAGGCCGTCGATCGATAGTGGCGGCGTGTCGAAGGCGGTGGCCGTGGCCTCGGTCGTTCGGGCGATGGCCTCGAACAGGTCGTCGACGTGGTGGATGGTGGAGGTCTCGTCGATGACGCCTTCCTTTTTCAGCTCCTCGGCCAGTTCGAGGACGTAGGCCTGCGAGCCGTAGGCGACGTCGCTGACCACGGCCAGCAGCATCAGCGGCGAGAGGTGAAGCGTGGCCAGGCCGGCCATTTCGATGAAGTTGCCCACCGTCTTGCGGGCGACGAAATTCTCGACCGGGGCCGGTGCGTCGGGATCGTCCGATCGGGCGACCCCGCCGATGTCCTCGGCCATGAAGTCGAGCATCTGGCGGACGAGCACCGAATAGGTCTTCGAGTTCTGGAACGCCCGGGGCACCAGCAGCGAGGCCGATTCCCGCAGCAACCCCCCGACAACGCCCGAGGTGCTCCGCAACGCCCTTTCCGGTAGCGAAACGGAATAGAGCAGAAAATCCCGCACCGAAGCGTAGTCGGGCATCTTGGCCATCATGATATCTCTACAGGGGCTCGTCGCAACCGTCTCCGACAGGCTATTCGCTCCAGAAGGGCGAGTCTTGGTCGGTCGAGTCGGGGTCGGCTGAATTGGGGCCCGGCCAGTGGTGGTAGGTGTGGGGGCAGCCGGGCAGATAGATGCCCAGCCAGTCGCACTGCGCGCCTTGGTAGTAGTTCAAGCCGTAATAGCCGATCGCCAGTCCGGCCACTCCGCCCAGGACGATTTTGACGATCTCGCGCAGGACGCTCCCCCGCTTGCCCCCTTTGCGAAGCCGGGCCGCCACCGCCGCGGCCGAGTCGTCCGAATCGTCGTTCGCGTCTGGCACGAAGTCGAACGAGGCCTCGGTGGACGTGTTGTCATCCGACGTATCGTCGCTTTGTTTTTCGGCTTCTCCTGTTTCTACCGCCGCCTCCGCTGCCGCCTGGATATCGGGAAGAGTCGTCGGCAGGTCGGTGGGGACCGAGACGGCCGTCGCATCCGCTTCGCCGACCAGCGGGATGACCTCCGGCGCGACGAGCGTGTCAACCTGGTTCAGGGCGAATTCAGCCTCACACAGCGGACACCGCACGTGGGCGTTCGGCAGGGAGAGCACGTCGGCCGGAAGGCTCACGTGTCGCTGACATCCGGGGCATGTGCAAATGGTCGGCATGGCGTCTTTGTTACGCGGGCAGAAAGAATCCAGCGCAAGCCTACCGGCTCGTCGGCCCGGATGCAACGGTCCAAAGACGGTGGCCCAAAGATAATGACTCTGCCGGAAGAGGGCGGTTTGTCAGGGCCGAGGCTCAGTGGCCCACGACGTGGCTTTCGATTTCGCGGGCTTTGTTGCTGAAGCCGAAGAATTCGACCTGTTCGTCCGGCCGTCGGACCGAGCCGCTCCAGTCGAAGGCGTCGTCGCGCGCGAAGCCCGGCCCACGCAGATCCAGCCTCGCGCAGCCTGACATGCACAAGCATGCCAATACGGCAACGCCCCAGATCCAGCGGCTCAGCCACCGCGTTAGGATTCGCCCGAACATGGCACCACGTCGTTTAAGAAAAGAACTGTCAGAACGATCAGGGCCGGGACTGTCCCAAAACTTCCTCACCGTGTCCAGGCCAATTTCGGGAAAATCAGGCGATCCGCATCGTCAGCCCACCGTCGATGACGACTGTTTCACCGGTCATGTAGTCGTTGGCGGCCAGTTCGACGATCATTTGGGCGACTTGTTCGGTGGTTCCCTCTCTGTGGAGGGGGATGCGGTGGTCGAGGTTGTGCTGGCGTTGCTCGGGTGCCAGGCCCGCGTGGAATCGCGTGGCGATGATGCCCGGGGCGACGGCGTTGACCCGGACGTTGTCGTTGGCCAGCTCTCGGGCCAGGGCTCGGGTGAACTGGGGGATCGCGCCTTTGACCACTTGATAGGGCATCAAGGCGGGCAGCCCACGGATCCCGGCGACCGACGAGACGAGGATAATGGCCCCTTCTTTTTTGGCCTGCATCGCGGGAGCGGCCGCACGGACGAGATGGAACACGGCATGGACGTGGACATCGAACGCTTCGTGCCAATCCTCGGGCGAGACATCGAGAATGCCGCCTCGGATCGCGCCGCCGGCCGAGTGGACCAGAACGTCGATCGGGCCCAGCCGCTCGACCGTCTCGGTAACACATCGGGTCGCCTCGTCCGGCTTGCCCACGTCGGCAACCACGATGGCCGCCCGTCGGCCGAACGATTCAATCTGTTTCTTCGTCGCCTGGGCTTCCTCGTCGTCGTGACGACCGTTGATGGCCACGTCGGCGCCCCGTCGGGTCAACTCGACCGCCGTGGCCGCGCCGATCCCCTTCGTTCCCCCGGTGACTAGTGCGATTTTGCCTTCAAGTTGCACGGAGTAACCCCATCGTTGGCGGTTGGGTGGCACTATGTCGAATTCTTCAAAACGACCTTGGTCAGGGCCTCGACGAGGAAGAAATCACCCCAGGCGACGGATTCGTCGACGCCGAGATTCTTGGCCGTGTGGTAGACGGCGTGTTTGAGGATGCCTTCCCAGCCGGGTGTCTGATCGGCCAGATAGTCGGGCGAGACGAGCGCGTCGAGGATGGCTCGGGCGGTCGTGTGATAGGCGATCGCGTGTTCCTGCGATTCGGTCTGGTCGGCCAGATCGAGCAGCCCGGAGGCGGCGATAGCCCCGGCCGAGCTGTCCTTTTGTGCTCCCCACGGCGGCGGCTTGGACAGATCGGCGTCAAAGTCCCAGTAGGGGACCCGGTCTTCGGGCAGGTTTTCGAGCCAAAACCGGGCCGTTCGCTCGGCCACTTCGAGGAACGTGGGCTCGCCGGTCATGGCGTAGACCTTGCTGAACCCATACATCGACCAGGCGGTTCCCCGTGCCCAGACGCTTTCGGGCCGGAGCCCTTGCTGGGTGCTTTGTCCGAGGAACTGCCCGCTGGCCAGGTCGAACTTCCCTTCGTGGGCGGTGGAACCGTCGGGCCGGACGAGCCATTTGGCTGTGGTGCGGCAATGGGTCAGGGCCACGTCGCGGAGTTGGTTGTCGTTGGTCTCCTTGGCGACCCAGAAGAGCAGCGGCACGTTCATCATGATGTCGATGAAGAGCGAGTCGAGTCCCATGAACGAGCAGAGGTAGCCGCCCGTCTCGATGAATCGCTTGCCTAGGGTTTTGCCCGCCTGGAGGAGCACGGCCCGAAGGGCCTCGTCACCTGTCCGTTCGTACCAGGGCAGATAGGAGTTCAGGAAGAGGAAGCCCAGGTCGTGGACATTCCGGTCGACCTGACGGAGTTCGAGCAGACTGGAGTAGTGTTCAGCCCGATCGCGCCAGACGTCTTGCCCGGTGCGTTGGAAGAAGTTCCACATCATGCCGGTGAGGAATCCGCCGGTCCATTCAGTCCAGCTTTCCCCCTCATGGCGCCACTTGCCGTCGACCGTGTAGCAGGGGAAGAAATCCGGATGGACTATTACCAGCGAATCGACTTGCCCTTCCGCGAACTGCAGGGCCTCGGTATACCTTTTGGCAGGCACGTCGGTCATGTGCTCCCTCCCAACGGTGGTTCTCCGAATGCCCCGTTATCCGCCGCGTCCGAGTGTCTATCGGCAAACGGGGGGTGGCGGGGTCAATCGACTTGCCTGATCCTGGCGGTTGAATAGCCGAATGTCCAGGGGGCGTCCCCTAAAAGTCGAAATCCGCCGCTTGTGGAATCGAGTTATCCGCCACACCCTGTTTGGCCCGTATCGAATCTCCGCTCCGCCCATGCCTTCAGACTCCCCAACCAACGGGCTGCACGTAGTGCTTTATCAGCCAGAGATTGCATACAACACAGGCAGTGTGGGCCGGACCTGCGTGGCGGCGGGGGCCAAGCTGTGGCTGGTCCGGCCGTTGGGGTTCCAGATCAGCGATCGGCGGTTGCGTCGGGCAGGCTTGGACTATTGGCAACACCTCGACTGGGAGACGGTCGACGATTGGGCGACGTTGGAGGCTCGGCTGCCCGATCACCGGTTCTGGTTCCTGACCAAGCACGGCAGGACGGCCTACACCGAGGTGGACTTCGGCCTGGGCGATGTGCTGGTCTTCGGGTGTGAGTCGCAAGGACTTCCAACATCGATGCTTGAGCCCCGGGCCGACCGCTGCCTCCGCATCCCCATTCGGCCCGAGGCCCGAAGTCTGAACCTGTCGGTCAGCGTGGCCTTGGTTGTCTTCGAAGCCCGCAGGCAGCAGGGCCTTCTTGAGTTGGGAACCGACGAGACCCCCTCTGTTTGATGGGGTCGTGTCGGTTTTCGGGCCAATTTCCCCCCTCGGATGCTTGTCTCAGCCGGGCGATGTCCTACGATTGCACGTGTCTGTGTGCTGGTCGGACTCGACCTGTCGGAGCGGACGATAATCAGATAGGCACGAGAAAACAGGTATCCACCGAACGAGACCAAACCCAAGAATCTCGATCAGAGTCAGGAGAGAGCCATGCGAACCACGATCCACCTAAGCCGGACTTTCAAGCGGTGCATTCGTTGGCAAGTCGTACTGACCGTGGCACTGATCGGTGGTTTGATGCTGGTCGATGCTTTCGGGACGCAGGAGGCCCAAGCGGCTCGTCCCCGGGCAAGAGTCGTGGTGGCCGCGCCAGTCGCTCCGCCCGTGGTCGTTGCCCCGGTGCCCCGGACGGCTCGCCAAGCCTATCGAATGCAGCGTCGGTTGGGCTATCCGGCGGCCGTCGTTGCCATGCCGGTCCCCTATGCATTGGCCGTTCCCGTGGCGCCGCCTCTTCCGGTGACCACATGGCGCAGCCCGACAGGCTTTGTCTACCGCTACGACTACCAATCGGCCGTCATGCCGAGTTGGCCGGGCCCAGCGACCGCGGGGGAAGCGGGCCCGGAAGTCCAACCGCAGCCGTCTTGGCCGATGCCCGCCCCAGAAGCGGTTCCCACGCCGGCACCACAGCCCGAGGCGATTCCGGCTCCTCAGGGGCAGCAGTAGGCCTTGAGGCAGCATCCTTTTCTTTCAAAATCGCTTCAAACCTCCCCGCTAGAGGTAGGTTGAAGCGTCTCCCTTCCCCATACGGGACTGTCAACCGTCCAGAAGTTGGCGGATGACCCGCATTGGCCTTTCCCCGGTTTGGGGTTTTGTGTAGCATCCCGCCTCCTATTCGACCTGATGGACCCCGGCCCGGCCGACGGATCGGTCGAGCCACGCCTCCAAAAGGCCGTGCCTCCGGAGGACCGCGGCGCAGGGACGGCCGGTCCTGAGCGTACTCGGACACTTCGATTGCAGAAAGGATTCGTCTCATGAAGTGCACGGTGAAGTTGCGGGCGGTGATGCTCGCCTTGGCATGTCTGGGACTGATCATTCCGGCGCCTCTGGTCCAAGCGGCCACCACGCCGGCCGATCAGGCGAACAACCCGGCGCTGCAAACAATTGACGTCGGATTGCAGAAGGACAGCGTTCTGTTTGGCCAGGTGGTCGATGCCCAGGGCAAGCCCCAGGCGAAGATGGCCGTCACGCTGTTGGAAAAGGATCGCGTGTTGGCCAAAATGACCACGACCGACGAAGGTTACTTCGCCGTGTCGAAGGTGCCCGCCGGAACGTATCGTCTTGCCGCCGGCGAGACTCAAGGACTCTATCGCCTTTGGGCTCCGCAGACGGCGCCGCCGGCCGCCCAGCCGGGCGCGCTGCTGGTCGTCGGCCAAGGGCCCGTGCGAGGGCAAGAGGGTCCGGTTGCCTACTGGATGGGCAAACCGCTGATCGTGGCCGGCCTGATCGCCGCCGCCGTGGCCATTCCGGTGGCCATCCACAATCATCAAATCGACAAGCGAAAGACGCCGACCAGTCCCTAGGACTTCGGAGACCGCGTCACGGGGAGGTCGTTTAGTGCGCGTCCTCGGGGGAAAGGGTTTTATTAACCTCCCGTTTCGGTATCACACGGTCACGGTCCTGCTCTTCGTGGCGACCGTGGCCGGGGGATCGCCGTCTCGCGCAACTGTTCCGGTCAAAGCCGAATCGAAGACCGGCCAGGCGGCTCGGGACGCTGGAGACCTGCGTCTGTTAGTCCAAGACATCGCCCTGCGACCCGGCGGTGTGATGCGGGGACGGCTGGTGGGCGACCCGAACGAGGTCGCGTCCGTCGCCGGTCGCCGCATTCTGTTGATTCATCAGGGCCAGGTCCTCGGCGAAACGATCTCCGATGAACAAGGACGTTTTTTGTTGCAGAGGCTGCCCTCGGGCATTGTCGAACTGATGCTCGATTCACCGGACCAACCGCGCCGTCTTTTCTGCCGGCTATGGGCCCCCGGGACGGCGCCGGCCGGCTTTGCGCACGAGCTTGCCGTTTCGACCACCCAGCCGGTGATACGTGGTCAAAACCCATTCTTGACGATGGGTTTCCCCAACGCGGCGACCTGGGCAGGCATCGCCACCGGGGCTGTGGCCGCGCCGGTCATCTACCACAACCTGCAGCAACAATACAAGGCGCCCGCCCCGATTAGCCCGTAGACAGCGTCGAGGCCAAGAACGCCTAGCCGCCTGAAAAGGGTGCCACTGCTGGCTTGTCCAGCAGTGTTTCACGGCGCTTCTCCACTTCACACTGCTGGACAAGCCAGCAGTGGCACCCCTCTTGTCGACTGGTCTCCTGCAAACGCGGTCCATGACGCCGATCCCGCCTCCGCATCGCGCTGTCCGCGCGAGGTGCTAAATCGAGCCCAGGCCCGTATTTTCTGCGAGAAAGGCGTTGACCTGAAAGGGCCTTTCTTGGTATTTACTCCCCTCTTTTCTCCGGGAAGATTCCGCGCACCTTCGACACATTCATGCCGACACTGCCCAACGCCAACCCATGCATTGCAAACCGACCGGCGCAAGCCGTCGTGGCGTGGTGCGCGCTGGGTGCGTTGTTGCTCTCCGGGTGTGCGTCGGCCGAGCGTTATCAGGCCGCGCGGCTACCGGCGAAGTTCGCCGCGCCGCCAGTCGAGAACGTCCGGCGCGTGGATCTCTCCCAACTGGCCAACCTGTCGCTCAGCAGCGAGATGATCGACCGGGGAGACATCCTCGGCGTGACGATCGCGACCGACTACGCCGCGCTGCCCACCACGACTGTGCCGGTCCGTGTCGGCGAGGATGGCCATGCGACCATCCCGCAGATCGGTCGGGTGGAGTTGGCCGGTCTGAAACTCGAAGAGGCCGAACAGATCATCGCCGCCGCCGGCGTCGCCCGAAATCTGTTTCGCAATCCCCACGTCACGGTCACCCTGCAGCGCAGGCAGATGAACCGGATCACGGTGATCGGTGCCGTCGAGAAGACGGGCGTCGTCCGGTTGCCGCGAGGATCCAGTTCGCTTTTGGAGGCCCTGGTCGAAGCGGGCGGCCTGAGCAAGGACGCCGGTCCCGACGTCGAGATCCGCCGCGCGCGCGACTCGCTGGCCCCGCCCACACCCGAGCTTCCCTTAAAAGATCAAGTCGCTAAGAACGATGTCCAGCTCGCCTCGCACACGTCGGCCCCGACTGGAACCGCCCGGGTGCAGCTTATCAGTCTGACTGAGTCGATCGAGCCGGGCGATCCTCGCCACCGGCTGGGTGACGGCGACGTGGTCATGGTCCATCGTCGCGTACCCAAACCGATCCATGTCATCGGCCTGGTGAACAAACCCGACCAGTACGAGCTGCCCTACAACCAGGAAGTCCGTGTGCTCGACGCCCTGGCCATGGCGGGCGACCGGACCATGCAGGCGGCCGACCGGGTGCTGATCATCCGCCAGGTGAAGGACCGCGAAGAACCGATCCAAATCGAAGTGAGCGTCAACGAAGCGAAAGCCCGCGGGGCCGCCAACATCCGGCTGGCGCCCGGCGATATCGTGAGCGTCGAGGAAACCCCGACGACGATCGTCCTATCGACTCTGCAACGGGTGGTCCGCGTCGCCATCGGCGGCTCGATCGGACTGCTCTGATCCATAAGAAGAAGAACTCCGAAGAAGAACCCATGGCCCACGAACCGACGATCATCCAGGTCGAAGCCGACGAGCCGGCCCAGAGCCATCTGGTCCACGGCCTGCTCCACTTCGCGCTGGTCGTGCGGTATCGCTGGCGGCTGGTGGCGGCCTGCCTGGTGGTCAGCGGGCTGTTCGGCGCGCTCTATCACACGACGGCCACTCGCTTCTATCGGGCCAAGGCGGCGCTGGTCGTGATCGAAACGGGTGGCGAACAGGCCAGCACGGGCGTGACGGGCGAAGGGCCCCGACAGCTCAACACGATGCCCACCTACACCAGCCTGCTTTCCTATCCGAAGGTTCTGGAAGGCGCGCTGACCCATCTGGATCCGAAAAAATGCGTCGACCTGGCCGACACCCCGCCTGAGAAGTGGACCGATCTGATCCGCTTGAATCTTCTCGCCCGATCGGTTCGCGGGACGAACATCATCGAGGTGAGCTACCTGTCGCGCGACCCGGCCAATGCGGTCGACGTGGTCAACGCGGTGGTCGCCTCGTACCGCGAATTCCTCAACAAGACCCATCGCGGCGCCGCTGGCGAGATCGGCCGCGTGTTGACCCACAAGATGGGCGAGCTGGAGGCCCAAATCGCCCGGACGCAGAAAGAAGTTCTCGAAGCTCAACAGAAGGCGGGCGACCTACGGTTGCGCGAGGACGGGCGGACTCTCCATCCGCTGGTTCAGCGGGCGACCAGCTTTAACGAGGAACTGATCACCGTCCAGAAGCAACGTCTCCAACTGGAAAACTCGCTCTCGGCGATCGAAACGGCCCTGCGGTCGGGTGAGGACCTCCAGCCGCACGTGATGCGCGTGGCCGATGTCGTGGGCCGCGAGATGCTCATGAGGAGCTTGGGCTTCAACCCGCGCGACACGGCTACCCAAGCCGCCCTGGAACGTGATCTCCTGGAAGACCGTGCCCGGCTGCAAACGCTCCAAGAGCACCTCGGCCCGGGTCATTCCGAGGTTCTGGCCATGGTGGACCGGATCCGCCTCAAAGAGAACTACCTGGCCGACTATCCACGGCGGGTCAGCCAGTGGCTCACGCAGGTTCAAGACACTCAGTTGGGGCCGAAACTCGTAGAGATGGTTCGAGAGCGGCTTGACGAAGCCCGGCGGCTCGAGACCTCGCTTCAGACGCAATACGAACATGCTCAGGCGGAAGCGGCCCAATTGAACGTCCTGTTGACCGATCTGGACAACAAGGAACGGGACCTGAAGCGGCTCCGTGCATGGCAAGAACAACTCCTGAACAAGCTGACCGACGTCAACCTGCGGCAGGAAGGTCAAGACGTGCGGACCGAGATCGTCCAGGACCCCACACTGCCGACGTCGCCCGTCGAACCCAACCGGCGGCGCGTGGCCCTGTTTTCGCTGTTCATCGGGCTGGGAGCGGCGTTGGTGCTGGTCTACGTCGTCGACACGCTCGACGACCGGTTCCGCAGCGTCGAGGAATTGCAGCGACAGTTGGGGACCGGCGTGCTGGCGATGGTCGGTCGGCTCGCCCCACTGGCCGACGAAGGGCTTGACGCCCTGCAAGTGCACGTGTTGCCCGACGCCGCGGCGAGCGAGGCCTTCCGCACGCTCCGCACGGCCTTGTCCCTGGCCGATCGCGAAGCGACCCGGCTGGTCGTCTCGAGCGCCGAGCCGGGCGACGGCAAAACGACCGTCCTGGCCAACTTGGCGGCCGCTTGTGCTCACGCGCAGAAGAAGACGCTCCTGATCGACGCCGACTTGCGTCGGCCGGGCTTGACCACCTTGCTGGGGCTACGCGGCGAGGCCGGGTTGTCAAACGCCCTGCACGAGTCGAACTCGGTCGCCAGAGCGGCCGCCGAGTACGTGCGGGCCTCGGGAATCAACGGACTCGACGTGCTTCCGTCGGGGCCTCGGCCCGGCAACCCGAGCGAGCTGTTGGCCCATCCTCGCTTGGGCGAACTGCTGGCCTGGGCCGAGACGGTCTACGACCAGATCCTCATCGACAGCCCCCCGGCCTTGGCCACAAGCGACGCGGCCCTGGTTGGCCGGCTGGTCGACGGCGCGATTCTGGTGGTTCAGCCCGGCAAGAACCGTCGCCGCCAGGTGATCCGCTGCCGCGAGCGGTTCACTGCGTGGAAGATCCCCGTGGTCGGTGTGGTCCTGAACCGGCTCGATCCCGAGCACGGTTACGGCTACTACGGCTACGGAGGGCGCGAATATGGATACACCTCGCGGGAAGAGACTGTTGAAAGCGAAACCACACGTCCGACCGTCACGGCTGCCGCCCTGATCGGCCGGAACTCCGTCTATACGGAGGCATGATGTCCATACTACTGCCCAACACGGATGCGTCGAAACCGCTTGAGGCGCCGCAAACCGGCGGCGGTCCGGACCAGGTTCTGCTGCGCGTGGTCGACGTGGCGCTGGGAGGCTGCGTCGTGGTGGTGCCTCTGTGTCTGGGCGGATGGCACCCCTTGGGCCGACTGGCTCTGGTGGCACTTTCGGTCATGGCGGCGGTGGCCTGGCTTGCTCGGCGGATCGTGCAGGGCGAGTTCCGCTGGCGTCGCTCGGCGGCCGAGCCCTTGCTGGTGGGAGCCGTGCTGCTCGTGGTTTTTCAAATGGTTCCCTGGCCGGCCGGCTGGTTGGCGTGGCTCTCGCCCAAGGCGGCCGAGGTGTTGCCCTTGTGGTTTGCCGATGGGGAATCGTCCGCCGGGCTGGGCGGGTGGGCGACCGTCTCGCTAGCCCCGGCGGCAACCCGCGCAGCCCTGGAGATGCTTTTGGCCTATGGGCTGTTGTTCCTCGTGGCCGTGCAGCGGTTGAGCCGGATCGAAGATGTAGAACGCGTGTTGCGGTGGTGCGCCTTCTGCGCGTTGGGCATGGCCGCATTCGGGCTGGTGCAGTTCCTGACTAGCAACGGCAAGTTCTTCTGGTTCTACGAGCACCCCTATCAGACGACGAGCGACGCCGTGCAGGGCAGCTTCGTCAACCGGAATCATTTCGCCCATTTCCTTGCCCTGGGGATCGGGCCGCTTCTGTGGTGGATCCAAGATTCACTTCGCCATCGCCGCCATCGCCGGACGAAGCACAAGGGCTCGTCACAGCAGGAATTCGCCGTCGGCGGACGCGACACGGGCTTGCGGTGGTTGGGCGTGGGCCTGATCCTGCTGGCCGGGTTGCTGTCGCTTTCCCGGGGCGGCATGATCGCCCTGTTTGGGGCCGGCGCGATCGCCGTCGTGGTCTTGCATCAGGCGCGGCGGCTCAGAGTGGCGGTGATCGGCGGTCTTGCCGCGGCCGCCGTGCTGGTCGGCGTCGCACTGGCCATCTTCGGCCATCAGGGCGTCACCGCGCGGCTGGACGACTTCGCTTCTGGAAGCATCGACACGCTTGACGCCAGCGGCCACCGACGCGCGATCTGGAGCGCGGGCTTCCGCGCGGCGGCCGACTTCCCCATCCTGGGCACCGGGGCGGGCAGTCAACGCTGGATCCATCCCATGTATCTCGATCCGACCGGGTATCCCGGTTTCGCCCAACGCGCCGGCCGGATCCACTTCCTCCACGCCGACAACGGCCCGTTGGAGATCGCCCTGGAGACGGGCATCCCGGGCGTGCTGCTGTTGGTCGTCGGATTGGCGATTTTAGCGCGGTGGTGTGTCATTGGATTGTGGCGGGCCGAGTCGTCGCGCGAACGGGTTGCCGCGGGGGCCGTGACCGCGGCGCTGGCGGCCAGCCTGCTGCACAACCTGGTCGACTGTCCCTGGTACGTGCCTGGTTGCATGGTCGTTGTCGTGTTGCTGGCGGCCGGGGCGTGCCGGTTGTGTCAGTTGACGGCCGATGAGACGGCGCGTCGCGCGCAGCGTCGAGCCTATTCGGTTCAAACCGCCTGGATGGCGGCCGGTGTCGTCGCGATCGTCGGCGGCTGGCTCGTGTGGCAGCAGGTGGGTCCGGCCGTGGCCGAATCTTCCTGGCACACCTATCAATTGATCGCAAGAAGACCATCGGAGGCAACGGACGCTGATGGATTGAAACACGACATGGCGTCGGAAACTTTGACAGTCGACGAAAATCCCTCGCCTTCGACTTTGGATCGGATCATCGGAGCGTTGGAGGACGTGGTTCAAAGCGATCCACGGCACGCCGAAGCACGGATGCTTCTGGCGGGCTACTATCTGCAGCGTTTCGAGCGTCTTCAAGAGACGTCGCCGATCAATGCAATGCCTCTTTCGGCGGTCCGTGAGGCGGCAATCGCTTCACGGTTCGCTTCGCGCGGCGAATTAGACGCATGGCTGGCCCGATCGGTCGGTCCTCACGCCGGGCACCTCGAACAGGCTCGCCGGCACACCCGGCAGGCATTGGCCGTGTGTCCGTTGCAGGCAATCGGCTATTTGCACTTGGCTGAACTGGGATTCCTCGAAGGGCGCGTATCTCGCTCGGGCACGTCGGCCTGTGTTGCCCAGGCCATGCGGCTAGGACCGTTTAATGGCGCCGTGCTGCGGGCGGCTGCCGAGGAAGCGATATTAGCCGGCAATCAGGGGGAAGGGATCGCTCTGTGGCAACGGGCCTATCGCTGTGGTCGGGCCGACCAACAGGCGCTCCTTTGTCGCTTGGCCGGTCGGATCTGCCCAGAAAATCCCGCATCCGATGTGGCTTTCTTCCTCAATACGTTCCAGCCCGATCTGGTGATCCTGCGACAGCTCGAATCAGTTTACACTCCGCGTGCGACTGACGCGCAGTTGGTTGCGTTGCGGCGATGTCACGCCGACGCGGCCGAAGCCGCCGCCCAAGCGCAGTCTGGTCCCTCGGCGGCCAAGTTCTGGCGGGAGGCCCGATTGGCTCGATACCGACTAGGCGATATGGCCGGCACGCTCGAATGTCTCCGCCGCGCTTGTGAGTGCGACCCAAACGACTACGACACACGTCACCGGTTGGCCCTGGACCTCGCCCGGCAGCAGTGTTACGGCGAGGCGCGGGAACACATCCAGTGGTGCCTGGATCGTCAGCCCGACGACCCCGCATTGCGTGAGGTGGCTCGCCAGGTGACTCGCTACCAAGCCAGCCGCCAGGCCCAAACAGATCCTCGCGCACCGAATTCCCATTTTCGACGCTAATCCCTGCCCGGAGAAAATCCGTGACTCGATTGTTCCAGCGAATGCGATCGGATTTGCCGCCTATCTCTGCTCGGGCGGAAACGACAACTTTTCTGGCAGTTTCACGGCAGGCAATCGCCTTGGCGGCACTCGCATGTGTGTTCGTGATTGTTTACTACGCGAGCCATTGGCTTCGCTTTGAGAACCTGTCGGGAACCGGCGGGCTTTTATATTTTCTTGACAGCGTGGCTTGGGTGGTGCTGATTAAAGTAGCTATCTTCGCCTGGTTCAAAATCCACCGGGGCTGGCGGCATTATGTCACGTTCTATGATCTTGTGGTGCTGGTTCAAGCGGCGACCGTAAGTGTGCTGGCGGTTGCCCTGGTCAATCATTTTGCCCTTCCCCACCTGACCGTTCCCCGGAGCATCTTCTTCATTGATTGGGGCATGACGATCGTCGTCGTCGGTGGGATTCGAGCAATGATTCGTGTCGGCGAGGAGCGAAGTTGGCAACTGCTTTTCTCGAGCAGAAATATTCCGGCCCTGATCGTCGGCGCCAACCATGCTGGCGAGGCGATGCTCCGCTCGATCATCCGCAACGGCGCGTTGACCTATCGGGTGGTCGGGTTCCTCGATGACGACGTGAAGCTCCGTGGCACCCGGATCGGCGGGGTTCCGGTCGTCGGCACCGTTGCCCAAACGTGCGAGGTGGCGCTCCGCCGAGGTGTTCGTGAAGTCTTCATGGCCACCGGCGAACTCTCCGGCCGGCAAGTCCGCACGCTCATCGACCAGGCGCAAAAGCACAACATTCGGGTTCGCGTCCTGCCCAGCTTTGAACAACTTCTCAGCGGCAACGTCGTCCTCCAACCCCGCGAGGTGGCCATCGAAGACCTCTTGCGACGCGACCCGGTTCAACTCGACCATGAAAACATCCGCCAATGGATCGACGGGCGTGTCCTGTTGGTCACCGGCAGCGCCGGCAGCATCGGCTCGGAAATCTGCCGGCAATTGCTTCGATTCTCGCCTAAACGAATCGTGCTGGTCGATCGGTCGGAAACGGGGCAATTTTTCTTGGAACGGGAGTTGCGCCAGCGGGCCGGCTCGGTCGAACTCGAAGTCTGCCTGGCTGATCTTCTCGACGAGAACCGGATGCGCCGCATTCTGGACGAACAGCGCCCCGACATCATCTTCCACGCCGCCGCCTACAAGCACGTTCCGCTCATGGAATCGCATCCCGGCGAAGCGGTTAAGAACATCGTTACGGCCACCCGCCGCCTGGTCGATCTGGCCGTCGAACATAACGTCGCATCGTTTGTGATGATTTCGACCGACAAGGCCGTGCATCCGACCAGCGTGATGGGAGCCTGCAAACGGGCGGCCGAGCTGTACGTCCAGTCGTTGGCCGACGTGTCGTCTTGCCGGTTCGTCACCGTTCGCTTCGGCAACGTCCTCGACTCGGCCGGAAGCGTCGTGCCCGTCTTCCGCGATCAGATCCGCGCGGGCGGGCCCGTCACCGTCACCCATCCCGACATGCAGCGGTTCTTCATGACCATTCCCGAAGCGGCCGGGCTGGTCGTCCAGGCAGGCGCGATCGGCAACTCGGGCGAGATCCTCGTGCTTGACATGGGCGAGCCGGTCCGGATCGTCGACCTGGCCGCCGATATGATCCGCCTGTCCGGCCTCCGCGTGGGCGAAGACATCGAAATCGCCTTCAGCGGCATCCGGCCCGGTGAAAAACTCTACGAAGAATTACACATCTCCGGCGAAAAACACCTGCCCACCCGGCATTCGAAGATCACCGTTGCCCAGTGCAGTCGCCGCGATCCGGATTCCGTCCTTCGGGCCATCGAGGACCTGCAGACCGTGTGTGACTCCGACATGGACGCCGTGTTGGAACAACTCCGCCAACTCGTGCCCAGCTACGGCCGTCCGGCCGACAAACCCGAATCGGAACGGCGTGCGGCGGCCTAGCCTCACGTAGGCCGGGTCGTGACCCGGCGGATGGATCACGCAACACGATGAATCCGAACCTGCCGGGTCTAGACCCGGCCTACGGTTCATCTCTACTCACCGTTACGTCGTCCACTGACCGGTTAGTTCGAGAACATAGTCCAGGGCCTTGCGCTGGATGGTGGGACGGGCGCCGGAGGCGGCGTAGGCCAGGACCCGATCGAAGCCGGATAGTTCGGCAGTCGTCACGTCGCTCAAGAGTCGGGCCAGCGTGGCCGAGGCTTGCAAACGGTCGGTCGACTTGCTTAAGAGCAGCTTCGCCGTATCGTACCCACCGGTGCTGGCCGCGACGTCGAGTTGTTCGAAGTATCGGGCGCGAATGTCGAAGCCTTGCCCTTGAAGTTGGGCCGAGCCGGCCGCGACGAGCAATTGATCGTTGCCGGCCGAATCCAACAGTCGGGCCGTGTCGCGCCCGCCGTCGAGGGCGTAGCCCAGCACCGTATCAAAGTTTTCGGCGCGGAAGAGGTAGCCCGAGCCGCGCATCTCGGCCCAAGTGGGCGTGGCCACGAACAGATCGTCACCGCGCGTGTCGCGCACGTAGGCTGTATCTCGCCCCGCGGTGGCGATCGCTTCGACCGAACGAAAACCCTCGGCGCGGAGGTAGAACCCAGCGCCTTGGAGCTTGGCGTAGGCTGTCGTGACGACGAACGTGTCGTCGCCGGCTGAGTCGGTGAATCGGACCGTGTCGTTTCCGCCCGCCTGAGACAGGGCGCGAACCTGCTCGAAGCCGTCGGCCTGGACGTTCAAGCCGGCGCCGACCAACGTCGACCGAGTGGGCCCGATCGTCAGTGTGTCCTTACCAGCCGTGTCGTGCAGGACCAGGGTGTCGGTACCCGCGCTGCCCTGGAGTGAAATGTTTTCGACGCCCACGGCCGTGACGGCGTATCCGCTTCCGTGCATTTCGGTCCGTCCGAGACGCACGTCGGCCGAGTCGTTGCCGGCGGCGCCGGTCAGCTTGATCTGGTCGTTCCCGGCCCCGCCCTCGAAATGAACCCGCCCGACCTGGCTGTTGGAGAAAGCGTAATGTACGCCCCCGACAACAATCTGAAGGGTCTTTCCGGCGGTGAATTCGAATGTGTCGTTGCCGGCCGTGCCCCGGACGACCACGCTCGAACCGGTCTGCGTGATGAGATTCGTTACGCGGAAGTCGACAGTCGGATTGCCGGTGGTCGTCGCCCGGAGGAAGACTTGTGTCCCGGCCGAGATATTCACATCGACGCGTCCTGACGTGCCCGAGTCGGCCAGGAGACGTTGGTTGGCGTCGTAGAGCTGGAACCGGACGTTGCCGGCTGCCTTGTTTCCTCGCAGGGCCTCGATGGTCAGCAGGCCGGTGTTGGTTGCGGTCGCAGAGAACCACGTTCCGGCGCTGGTGATTGCCGTGTTCAGGAACGTGTCCTGAACGACCTGACCCCAGTCGATCACTCGGGCGGCCGGCTCGAAGTCGGATTCGATCGTGTAACGTCCGACACCTGCCTGGCCCGAGATACCGATGATGTAGCTTTGCCCCGCGACCACTTCGATCGTCAGCCGGGTTCCTCCGATGCCCTGGGCCTTGATGCCGCTGCCGACCTGCCAGCCGGCTGAGAGGCCTTGGGTCGTGTCGACGGTGAAGCTGGCCGTCCCGTCGGCCTTGGCGGTGAAGCGGAACCAGTCCTGGTCGCCGACCCGTTCGACGGCTCCGTTGAGCGTGGCGAGCTGACCGACCGTGCCCCAAGCATGGGCTTCCAGCAGGGTCGACCCATAATCGTCGGCCGGCATGACGGCGTCGATCGCCCGGCCCAGGTTCAGCCGGTCGTACTCTTGCCGTGTGATCGGATCGTAAATCGTGTCGGCCGTCTGGTGCATCAACTCGACCAGTGCGGCTTGGGTCACGTTGTGCACACCGACCAGCTCGTAGGCCTGGCGCAACAACACGCTGGCGGCGGCCACGAACGGGGCGGCCATGCTCGTGCCCGAGTATTTGGCGAAATCGTCGTCCAGGCCGTTGCCGTTGCCTCGTGAGTCGGGCACGGTGCTCTGGATGCCGCGGCCCGGGGCGGCGATGGCCCGCTCGTGACGCTGTGAGTAGTAGCTCAGCTCGCCGTCGGGATCAACCGAGGCGACCGGCACGACATATTGGCTCACGGCCGGATAGGCCAGCCCGGGCGTGTTGTAGCTCGTGAACCGGTTGCCGGCGGCCACGGCGACGAAGATCCCGTCGGCGGCCATCACGGCCAGTTCGTCTTCGAGCATGGCCCAGTCGGGCACGGCGTCGTCGCCGTTGAAATTTACGCCGATCGACAAGTTGACCGTCGTGATTGGATTTTCAAAATCGTTCCGGTGAACGTGGACCCACTCCAGGGCCTGCTCGACCCAATCGAAACTCCCCCGGCCCTGGTCGTCGAACACCCGCAGAGCGACCAGGTCAACGCCCGGGGCAATCCCGCCATAAACCGGGTCGGTGCTGCCGAGGATTCCCGCCACATGGGTGCCGTGCGAGCCGCGTGCCCCGTCGTCGTTCGGATCGGCGTCCCCTTCGGCGAAGTCGTAGCCGCCGACCACGCGGTAGTTCGCGCCGTAACCGCCGCCCAGGGCCGTGTGGTTGTAGGCGATGCCCGTGTCGATCACGGCCACTGTCTGCCCGGCGCCGGTCAGTCCGAACTCGTTATGGACCCGGTCCAGGCCGTCCAGTGCGTCCTGGGCGATCCAGAACGTATCGAGGTCCAAATCGGCCCGGGCTTCGATCGTCGTATAGGCGCTCAGTTCGCCGAGCGAGGAATTGACCGACAGGAGCAACCGCGGCTCCATCGATTCGACACGAGAAATTCGCAGCGCGCGCGGTCCGTTAGACGGGCGCATGGAGCCGTCTCCTAGTTGGATGACCGACGACCGGAGAAGGGAAACGGCCGCCAGGCGGTGGCGAAACGCCAAGTTGGATTAGGGTCGCATCCGACACGTCCGTGTGCCGGAATCCGTAGCGAGGAAATATAGGTCACGTCGCGGCGGCGGAACTCTTGCGGCGTCGCGGAATGGCGCGCGATGCGCCCGACAGCATGCCGGCGGCAGGGCCGATCCGAAGAATCCGTTCAACCGGGGACACCGTGCGGAAAAGACAACGGCCCCGCGTGGCATCCTGGCAACAATACGCCCCCCGAGGGTGCCCGGTTCGCGCAAAAACCGGTGGAAATCGGCCTGATTTCTACCGATCGCCCAGTTCCAGGTTGAGGGCCCAATCGCGGTTTTCGCCGTACCACGCAACGCAGCGGCGGAGGCCTTCTTCGAGCGGGATTTCGGGGGTCCAGCCCAAGAGGT
>JAFGFF010000373.1 GCA_016931075.1 Pirellulales bacterium
ATCCGGTCGAAAAAAACTCGATTCGTATTCGGCCCGTAGAGCGAACTGAGGAAGAGACACTCACCCGGCAGGCTCGGCCAGTCGTCCAGCCCACCGAGAACACTAAAGCCCTCGTAACCGTCCGATTGTTTGGCCGGATCGTCATCCAAGAAGCCGGTGAATCGTCCTGCCGGCAACCGTTCGACCGATTCGGCCATGGCCAGGCCCGTCCCGCCGGCGCCCAGGATCACGATCGGTCTGGCTTGCGGCTCACTCATCGGCTGACGCCTCCCCCGAAATCTTGCAGACCGACCAGAGACTCTTCACGACGTGGTCGATCTCCTCGTCGGTCATCTGCGGATAGAGCGGAATGAGCATGGATCGATCGCAGGCCGCCTCGCTCTCGGGCAAGGCAACCGGGTTCCAATCGGCGTAAGCCGGTTCGCGATGGGCCAGCATGACGCCCGGCAGACAGGCCACGCCCGCCCCGGTCAGACGCTCCAAAAACGCGTCCCGTAACCGTTCACGGCTTGCGGAAAAGGTGCCAGGCACCTTTTGTGCGAAGCACCCGAAGGGCCGTTCCGGCAAAAGGTGCCTGGCACCTTTTCCGCCGCCGGTTACCGTGTCCCGGGCTTCTTTGGTCGAGTCGGTCACTTCGACGGCGAAACTCTGGTAGTTGGGCGTCGCATACTCGGGCACGGCCGGCACGCGGAGGCACGGATGGCCGGCCAGCCCTTCGGTGTATCGCCGGGCGATCTCACGCCGCCGGCTGACGATCCATTCCAGTTTCTCCATCTGAGCCAGCCCGACGGCCGCGTGAATGTCGCTCATCCGGAAGTTGTATCCCAATGCCTCGAACCGCGGGGCGTTCGGTCGGCCGGTTTCGTCTGGCGGCGTCGCCGGAGTGCTCATGCCGTGGTTGCGCAGCAGCCGTAGCCGCGCGGCCAGGTCCCGGCGGCGGGTTGTGATCATGCCCCCTTCGCCCGTGGTGATGACCTTGCGGGGATGGAAGCTGAAGCAGGCCAGCTCGCTATGGCCCCCGATCGGTTGACCACGATACCGGCTCCCCAGCGCGCAGGCGGCGTCCTCGAAAACGGCCAGGCCGTGACGCTTCCCCAAGTCCAGCAGCCGGTCCAAGTCGGCCGGCAGCCCTATTTGATGGACGACCATCACGGCTTTGGTCCGGGGCGTCAGGACGGCCTCGACCGCTCGGGGATCGAGGTTGTAGGTGCCCGGCTCGACGTCGGCGAACACGGGCTTTGCCCCCGCGTGCTGGATGGCGTTGGCCGTGGCGATGAACGACATCGAGGGGCAGACCACCTCGTCGCCCGGTCCGATCCCTAGCGCCAAGAGCGCCAGATGCAACGCGGTCGTGCCGCTCGAGACGGCCACCGCCTCGGCCGCGCCGCAATAGTCGGCCACCGCCCGCTCAAAACGCTCGACCCGAGGCCCCTGCGCCACCCACCCGCTCTGGATCGCCGCCCCCGCGGCACGCGGCTCCTCGGGTCCGAAGCAAGGTTTGGTGATGGGGATCTTCATTAAAGGCACCCGGTGAATGCTCGATTCACTTCTCCGGCGGATTGGCTCGATAGAACTCGGCCGTTTTTTGGATGCCTTCTTCGAGGTCGACTTTCGCTTCGAACCCGATCAGGTCGCGCGCTTTGCGGACGCTGGGGACGCGGAGCTCAACGTCGGCGTATTCCTTGGGGATGAATCGGATCGGCGAACGGCTGCCCAGGACGCGGACGACCGTTTGGGCCAAGCCGTAGATCGTGATGACGGCCCGGGCGTTGCCGATGTTGAACGCTTCGCCGACCGCGCGGGGGTGCGACATGGCCAGCAGCAGGCCCTTGATCATGTCGTCGACGTAGCACCACGCGCGGATCTGGTTCCCGTCGCCGTGGATTTCGATCTCCTCGTCGGCCAACGCCCGGAGGATAAACGCCCGCATGGCCCCCTCGCCCACCTGGCCCGGGCCGTAGACGTTGAACGGCCGGACGATCACCGTCGGGGTGCCGAACTCCTGATGATAGGCCTCGGCCATGTGTTCGCCGGCCAGCTTGCCGACGGCGTAGGTCCACCGGGCTTCGCCCACCGCGCCGATGTGGGTCGTGTCGGCCTCGTCCGCCCGGAAGGCCGTCTGGCCGAAGACCTCGCTGGTCGAGAAAAGAACGATTCGTTCGAGGTCCTTAAGCTTTCGGGTCGCCTCGAGGACGTTGGCCGTGCCCAACAGGTTCACCCGGAGCGTGGCGGTGGGCCGTTTGATAACCGTGTCGATCCCGGCGATCGCCGCGCAATGGACGACGATCTGGGCCCCCTGCATGGCCTGGCTCAATGCGTCGGCGTCGAGCACGTCGCCCCGCAAGATCGTCAATCGGGGATGGTTCGCATAGGGCTTGCCGGACAGCGCGTCGCGTCGGAAGTCGTCGTAGACCGTGACGTCGTTGTGTTCGATCAGCCGGCCCACCACGGTCGAACCGATGAACCCGGCCCCGCCGGTCAGAAAGACGCGTTTGTCTCGAATCTCGGGCATCATTGTATAAGTGGCTGGTGGTTAGTGGTTAGTGGCTAGGGGTAAGCGTTCTCTTGCCGGGGACTGTCCCCTTTGGCAGCGTGAAAAGGACCGTCCCCAGTGAATGGTTACGCTAGGGTGCAGCGTGTGCTCCACCTTATGTCTATGAGTAGACCCGTTATCGGCCACGAGTTCAAGGCCGGCGCCGCCCATGGCACTCAACCGTGCAACTTTTTGCGTCTCGCTTGTACTATCCCCAGAGGCGAAGGCCGGGTGTCGTTCGGCTAGGACAAGCGTTGTTCTTTCGCCCCAACGGGGCTTGGTTCTCCCAGCCCAGGGCGCCGCCCTGGGGATTGGGCCGGCAACACGCACGTTTTTCGGGCCAACGGCCCAACAGTTCGGCGAACGGTTGGCCCGTTGGGCCGAAACATTCGATGCCGCGCCGAACCGGTCCCCAGGGCGTTGCCCTGGGCTGGGAGAACGGCTGGGCCTTCGGCCCGTGATTTGAAAAACCACTACCAACATTGGCGCTCGTGCCAGCGCCGCCCTTGACAGCCATATCACGGAATCCCCCGAATAATCCACGGTCCTAGGCGGTTGGCCAGCCAGACGGGCAGGTGGGACCAGAGCCGGGTGGCCAGGTCGTAGCGGCCGCTTTCCAGACGCATGTCGGACACGTGGCCCCGGCGGACATAATACTGCCAGACGGCCGGCTCGGGCAGGGCGCCCCACTGCTTCTTGAAGCGGTAGGTGTTGCTGTCCGGACTGCTGCGGCCGAAATCGAACTTCGCCTGCCCCCGCTCGATCGCCCGCTGGAGAAGGAGCCAGTACATGGTCATGTTCGCGTTCGTCGGATTGAACCGCCGGAGGGAACTGGCGCTGGGCACTTCGGTCATGCCCGGGCCGTGGACCAACAGGGCCGCCGCCACCGCCCGGCCGTCCAGCCGCAGCGTGCAAAGCTCGGCCTCGTCGGGCAAACAGGCCAGCACGCCCTCGAACAGCCGCCGGCTGAACACAGGCGTGCCCAGGTCGCGCATGTTCCGGCTGAAAACGGCGTAGAAATCGTCCAGCCGCTCGGGCCCGCCCCAAAAGACCTCGAAGCCCTGCTTCTGGCCCTTGCGAATCTGGTTGCGGACCTTCGGGTCGAACGCCTTCCAGAGCGTTTCGGCTTCGTCGGGAAGCGGAAGCCGCATGTGGACCTTGCTCGTCAAGGTCTGGCCCAAGGCCGGGTGGTCGACGGCCTGCTCGTGACGCAGTTCGAGATATCGCACGTCGAGCCGGTCGGCCAGTTCGACCGCCCGATCGACCAGGGCCACGGCGACCGCCGGTTCTTCGGCCACGACGCCGCCGACGTTCAGATAGGGCAGCCCGACGAGAAAACGCCCGAACAGAGGGCTTC
>JAFGFF010000044.1 GCA_016931075.1 Pirellulales bacterium
CCGATGAAGGCCGAGACGTTTTCGACCGGCTTATGCCCGTCGGGCAGAGCCACGTTGCGGATATACTCTTCGATTTCTTCGGCCTTGCGGCGGGTGTCGCGGATGTCGGTCCCCTTGGGCAGCCAGACGTCGACCATGAACTGGGGTCGTGTCGAGGCGGGGAAGAAGCTGTTTTCGAGGAATCCGAATCCATAAACGGCCGCCGCCAGCAGCCCGGCCGCCACCGCCGCCGTGAGCCAACGCCAACGCAGGCACCACAAGAGGAAACCCTTGTAGAGCCGGAAGATCCGCCCGGCGTAAGGATCGGCGTCCGCGTCCCCTTGGGCCTTCGGTTTGAGGAACAGGTAGCAGAACAGGGGCGTGACGGTGACGGCGGTGACCCAACTGAGCATCAGGGAGATCAGCAGGACGGTGAACAGCGACCGGCAGAACTCGCCCGTGTTGTCCTGCGACAGCCCGATGGCCCCGAACGCGGTCACGGCGACGACGGTGGCCCCGAGCAGAGGCAAGGCCTGTTGGCTGACGACTTCTCGCGCGGCTTTAATGCGATCTTCGCCCTGCTCGATCTTGATGAGCATGCCCTCGGTCACGACGATCGCGTTGTCGACGAGCATTCCCAGGGCGATAATCAGGGCCCCGAGCGAGATCCGTTCGAGCATGATGCCCATCGCGTCCATCACGATGAACGTCCCGCAGATCGTCAGGAACAAGACGGCTCCGATCAGCAGCCCGCTGCGCACGCCCATGAAGATCAACAATACGACGATGACGATGGCGACCGCTTCGAGCAGGTTGACGACGAAGCCGTTAACGGCCTCTTTGACCGTGTCGGGCTGCATGGCGATCGTGTTCAGTTTGACGCCGAAGGGACATTCCGCTTCGAGTTCGTCCAGTCGTTTTTGCACCGCCTCGCCCATCGTGACGACGTTGCCCCCTTGGACGGTTGAAATGCCCAGGCCGATGGCCGGCTTGCCGTCGTAGGTGAGAATGGTGCGGGGCGGCTCGACGTAGCCGCGGGCGACCGTGGCGATGTCGCCCAGCCGGATAAGCCGACCGGAGGTGGGGCTGCCGATCAGCACGTTCTCGATCTCTTGGGCCGAGGTCAAGTCGCCGGTCGGCTGGATGGCGATGTAGCGCGATCCGACGCGGACCTTGCCCGCGTCGGTGACCAGGTTCTTCTCGGCCAGCGTTTTGAAGATGGCCTCGGGCGGGATGCCCAATTGGGCCATCTTTTCTCGGGCAATCTCGACGTAGATCGCTTCGTCCTGGACGCCGAAGAGTTCGACCCGTTTGACGTCCTGGACCAGCAGCAGTTCGCGCCGAAGGAGGTCTACGTAGCGTTTCACCTCGGCCGGGGTATAGCCCTCGCCTTCGCCGGTCACAGCCAGAAAGATGCCGTAGACGTCGCCGTAGTCGTCGTTGACGATCGAAGGGCCCGCGCCGGGCGGAAGCTTCGCGCTGGCCACCTTGCGTCGCAATTCGTCCCAGACCTGGGGCAGCGCGTGCTTGCCGTACTTGTCCTTGATCGTGACGGTGACGGTCGAGAGCCCTCGGTCGGATTTGGAGCGTATCCGTTTGAGTTGGCCGAGTTCCTGCACGGCCGTTTCGATGGCGTTGGTGACTTCCTGCTCGACCTCGGCCGCCGAAGCGCCGGGATAGGGCGTGATGACCAGGGCATCTTTGATCGTGAATTCGGGATCTTCGAGCCGGCCGAGCCGTTCGTAGGAGACGCTGCCGGCGACGATCACGAGGACAATCGCCACCCAGAGGATGGTCTTGTTGCGGATGGAGAATTCGGCCGGGTTCATGGCGTCTCCTTCTTGTCAGCATCGTCGAACACACGGACCTTTGTGCCTTCTTCCAGCTCATGCACGCCGGCGACGGCGATGACCTGGCCCGGCTTCAAGTCACCGGAGATCAGGACCGTCCCACCGTTCATGGTTCCCATGGTGACCGGGCAGCGGTGGACCGTCATGTCGTCGGACACGCTCCAAACGAACGATCCTTTGCCGGCCAGGTTGACGACGGCCCCGGCCGGGACGGAGAACTGGTCGGCCTGCCCGCCGGCCGCCTTCCACTGGATTGTCACCGTTGCCGAAACGCCGGGCAGGATGGTCACCCCCTCGGGCACGTCCATGGTCAGGGCCAGGCGATAGGTGTTCGTGTCCGGGTTGGGGGACGTGCTGAACTCCTTGACCGTCAAGGGGAATTTCTTGCCCGGCAGGTTCGGAAACGTGGCTTCGATTCCGGCAAGGTCCTTCTTGTTCCGGAAGCTGACCGCCTCGGGCAGATTGACGACGACCTCCATCTGTTTGACATTCTGGTAGAGGACGATGGGCTGTTTGGCCATGACGTTTTCGAAGTTTTCGACGTAACGCTTGGCGACCACGCCGTCGAACGGGGCGTGAAGCTCGGAATCGTCAAGCGCGTCCTTCGCCTTCTTGACCTGGGCCTCGTATTGCTTGATCTCGGCTTCCTTGGCTTGGATGTCTTCCTTGCGGGCTCCGATCATCCCCTTTTTCAGCTCCTGGATGGATCGTTCGTACTTCGCCTGGGCCAGGTCGCGCGTCGCCTTGACCCGATCGAACTCTTCCTGCGAGACGGTCTTGCTCTGGAGCAGGATCGCCTTGCGTCGGTAGTCGGCGTCGGCCCGATCCAATTCGGCCTTGGAGGCGTCCCGGATGGCCTCGAGCGTTTTCCGGTCCTCGGGCCGGGCGCCCTCCCGCATGGCGGAAAGCTGGGCTTTCGACTGGGCCAGCATGGCTTCGGCGTTCTTCAGATTCGTCTGGAAATCGCGCGGATCGATCTTGGCCAGGAGATCGCCCTGCTTTTTTCGATCGCCCTCCCGCACGGGCAACTCCACGAGCGGGCCGGTCACCTTGAACGCCAAGTCGACCTTCGACGAAGCGTCGACCCGGCCCGGATAGGTCCAGGCCGACCCGTGTCCCGGCGTACCGAGAGTCATCGTCTTGACCGGTCGGACCACCGTCTTCGGCGCCGCTTTCTCCTGCGAGCACCCGGCTGGGACCAATAAGAACGCCGCCAGGACAAGCGTCCACCCTGCTCGGTAAGTCCAGTGCGCCACGGTCATCGCGATTCTCCTTCCACGGGCGAAAAGTATCCGTTGCCCTGAGGCCAGGGCCTTGCGGTTCAATGTCCCACACCCCCGACAGAAGCTCCTCCTGGGGATGGGGCTGGAATGTCCGAAATTGTACCCCCCCGGTCCCCTTTGGCCAACTACCGCCGTCCCTTGTTTTCTGGGATTTGAGCAACCACGGAGTGGACTTGCCAGACGTGCGCCTATAATTCCCCAGCTTCCCTCTCCCTTTGGGAGAGGGTGGCGGCGCAGCCGCCGGGTGAGGGCAGGCAACACACGGTCCCGTGAATTTCAAAACACGTTTCGAATATTCAAATCCGGAGGATAGAACCTATGGTCAAAACCGCAAGCACCATGTTACCGCTGGGCGCGGAAGCGCCCGACTTCGCGCTTCCCAACGTGGACGGAGGGACCGTGACGCTGGATGATTTTCAGGAATCGCCGGCTCTGCTGGTCATGTTCATCTGTAACCACTGCCCTTATGTAAAACACGTCGCTGATCAACTGGCCCGGCTGGCCAAGCAATATCAGGCTCTCGGTGTGGCGGTGGTCGGCATCAACTCGAACGACGTCGAGAACTACTCGGATGACTCACCCGAGGCCATGCGCCGCGAGGTCGACGCCCGGGGCTACACGTTCCCTTACCTTTACGACGAGACCCAGGAAGTGGCCAAGGCCTATCGTGCGGCTTGCACGCCCGACTTTTTCCTGTTCGACGCCGACCGGCGGCTGGTCTACCGGGGCCAGATGGACTCCAGCCGCCCAGGCAACGGAGTCCCGGTCACCGGCGAGGACCTCCGCGCGGCCTTGGACGCCGTCCTGTCGGGTAAGCCCGTTCCGTCTCAACAGACGCCCAGCCTCGGCTGCAACATCAAGTGGAAGGCCGGCGCTGAGCCCGACTACGCCAAACCGGCTGTGGTGTCGTAGACAGTAGGCAACACTGGAGCCCAGGGCAGCAACGTGGGGATGGGGCTGCCCTGGGCCGGGGAACCACGGCCATTCATCGTTGGAGGGACGCGCTGCGGTCGCGTCCTTGGAAGGCCATTCACGGCCACGACGGAGCGTGGCCCTCCAGCACAACAGTAACACGCGCACAAGAAACACTGGCAGAGCCAGTGATACCTAGAGAACAGATGCTCTCGCCCCTCGTCCCTCGCCCCCTACTCCTTCACAATCTCGACGCAGATCCCGCCGGCGCGGAGGACTTTGTGCATGCGAGTGAACCAGAGTTCGCGACGCCAGTGGAGACCCAGTTCGGCGCAGATCCGGGCCAGTTCGCGGCGGTTGTAGGTGCGGCAGCACCATAGTCGGCTGGTCCACGCGCCGCCGAAGTTGTCTTCGGTCGTCAGAAGGAGCATCTTGGCCCCGGGCCGCATCACCCGGGCAAGGCCGGCCAGGCCGTCGCGCGGGTCGGGAAGGTGCTCGAGCACGTAGCCGCAGGTGACACAGTCGAACGACGCGTCGGGAAACGGAAGGCGGGCCAGGTCGGCCACGACGTATTGAGGCCGGCTGCTTCGCAGACGCTGCCGGGCACGGCGGAGCATTTCGTGGGACAAGTCGAAGCAGGTCAGGTTCGCCTCGGGATCGGCGTACTTGACGACGTGCTTGGCGATCTGCCCGGCGCCGCTGCCGACGTCGAGGATGTCGCGGGCACCGCGAAGATCGAACTTCCGCTCGCGGAACATCCGGTCGCCCAAGGGAGTATGCAGCGAGAGCATGCTGCAGGTGGCCAGAATGGCCCCTTGCGGTCCGTCGTAAACGCCGCGGACCTTGTCGCGGTATTTCTCGTAGCTGACCTCGCGGATCAACGGATGCTCGATCAGCCGGTTGATCACGTTGCGTCGCAGGCTCGACTTCTTGGCCTTGCGAAACTTCGGGCGGCGAGGCGGAGAAAGCTTGAGCATGTTCGAGGGCTCTTGATTTCCGGTCGTGAAGTCCTCGTGTCGTCGGCCCGTGACAGCCTGATCTACAGATACACCCGACGAGTATAGATATACCACTCAATGAGCAAAACGGCCAGCCCCACCCACACGAGCCACCACCAGAGTTCTCGGCGGACGGCCTCCCAGCCTGTGCGACCCTTAACCTCAACCGGGCCCACGTCAAACGTCTTGCGAGGCTCGACGCTGCTCTCGGTCGCGTCAAACAGGTTCACGGCAAACTGGGTAAGCTGCTTTCCACTCGCTTGGGCTTCGTAGACCCCCAGTTCGCCGGTGTCGGTGAAAAGGAACCGGCCTGGACCGACCTGGCGAGGTTCCAGCCGTTTCCCGCCGGGGGAAAGGATGGCCACCTGGTCCGCCGACGCGGCCACGTCGAGCGCGAACGACTGGCCGGGCCGAAGCGCCAGCTCTTTGCCCTGGCCGGCCGTTCCCCCGCCCAGGTAGCCGATCAGATTGAGCATGAAGACGGGGAAACTCTGTCGCGCGAACCAGGTCGTTCGTCCTTCGAGCCCTTTCTCTCCTTCTTCGACCAGGAGGAATCCGGAAACAACGTCTTCGAACGCGTCGCGCGGCGCGATGACCATCATCGGACCAGCATTGCTGTCGATCAGCACGGTTCCGCCCGGTGGGACTGCGAGCGGCGTGCCTTCCAACAGGAGCACGTCGCCCATGTTGACCCAGTGCATCAGCGGATGCGAGGGATCGGTGTCGATGATCGCGGGCACGTCGACCTTGGGCTCGGCCTTCCACTCGCCCTCGGGCGGCAGCGCGCCGAGGAAGAATGTGTTAGCTTGCGGCATGGTCTTCGGCCGGCACCGGTCGTAGATGATCAGGTCGAATTGTCCTTCCTCGGCCGCCTTGGCGTACTGTTTCGAATCGAGGAAGCTGGGCGATTCGAGCGTGACCTTGGCCGCGCGGGCGCCGGAGCCCGCCGTCAGCGCGATGGCCAGCGAGTCGTTGCCCGGGGTGATCAAGAGCACCCGTGCTTCGCGCGGCGGGTTGATGACGGCCCAGGCCTGATTGTCGACGGTCAGGTCGTCGTCGACTTGAACTTCAAGTTTGAGCGTGCCGGCGGGGATCGCGCCGAGGTCGAAGACCATGGGCTGCCCAGCGCCCGGATCGAGGTCGGCCTTGCCCGTGTTGACCAATCGCCCGTCCAGAAACAAGTCGGCAGTGACCGAGAGCGGCTTGGCCCCGAGGTTTTCGAGCTGGGCGAACGCCTGCAGCCGGTTCTCGCGTGCCTCGTCGCGGCGGATGCTGAAGTTGAGGATCCCGACGTTGCTGGCCGACTCCTTGCCGACGGGCACGTAGACAGGCGTCAGGTTGCCCAGCGAGAATCCTGTAACGTTCTCGAACCGGCCGTCGCTGAAGATGTAGATGGTCGCCGGCAGGGCCTCGGCCACCTGGGTGTCGCGGATGTCATAGGCGCTTCGGCCCGGGTTGGCCAGGCCCGAGGCCACCTTGAGCGCTTCGATCAGCGACGTCGGCCGGTTGGTCGGCTTGATCCCGGCCACGGCCCGTTCCAACAACCGGCGGTTGTCGGTGAACGTCTGTTCGACCCGGGCCGTGTCGGAGAAACTGATGATCATGGCCACGTCGCCGCCGCGCATCGCGTCGATCGATTCCTGGACGAGCCGTTTGGCCTCCTCCAGCCGCGTGGGGTCGACGTCGCCGGCCCTCATGCTGGCCGAGTTGTCGACCAGAAAGATGAGCCGGTCGCCCGAGAGGGCCTCGCCCTGCCAGCCGGGCCGCAGCAGCGCCAGCATGGCCAGAAACAAAAAGAGCAGTTGCAACCACAAAAGCACGTTGCGACGCAGCCGCTGCCAGATGCTGTTGACGTGCAGGTCCTCGATCGAACGCATCCAGAGGTACGTGCTGGGCACTTCAACCGGCCGGCGTTTCAATTTCAAAAAGTAGAGGATGATGATCGCCGGCGGCACCAGCGCCAACACCGACCACTGCCACCAGGAGAGCGTGTTGATCCAACTGGGCCACATCAGCGCACCAAGCCTCGTCGGGTGAGGTAGTCCGTGATCAACTGGTCGATCGGCACCGTGTTCTTGGCCAGCAAATAGGCCATGCCGCGACGCGTGCAGAACTCCCGGGCCGCTTCGATGAACGCGGCCAGCGTCTGCTGGTATCGCTTCAACAACGGGCCGCTGACGCTCACCTCGGCCACGTCGGCATCCTCACAGTCGACCAGCCGCAGGTCGCCCTGCAAGTCAGGATCCAGCTCCTCGGCCGAGAGGACGTGGACCACGTAGACGTCCATGTCCTGGGCCAACAGATAACGCAAGGCCGACTCGTAGCCGGCCTTCTCCATCAGATCGCCCATGAAGACGACGATGCCCTTGCCCGAGTTGCGAAGACAGAAGTTCTTTATCCCCTGGCTCAACGGCACAACCGGCCCCGGGCCGATCGCTTCGACGTGGTCGAGCATCCGCCAGAGGCTTTTTCGTCCCCGGAAGACGGGCGAGCCGGCCGTCGTGCCGGCCGTCGTTTCGATTTTCACCCGATCGCCCCGGACCAGCCCGATGAACCCGAGCGCCGCGGCCAATTGTTTGGCGTACTGGAGCTTGGTCGGCTCGCCGAATCCCATCGACTCGCTCGTGTCGATCAGGGCGTAGAAGTGGAGGTCTTCCTCTTCGAGAAAGAGCTTCAGGAAGAGTTTATCGAGTCGGGCGTACGTGTTCCAATCGATGAACCGCAGGTCGTCGCCGGCCACGTAGTTTCGGAAATCGGCGAACTCGACGCTTTGCCCTTTGCGCCGGCTCCGCCGCTCGCCTTTCATCCGCCCCCGGAAAATCTTCCGGCTGACCAGCTCCATCTTCTCCAGACGGACCAGCAACTCGGGGCTCAACAGCGACGACGTCGTGGACATGTTCCGGTTTCCGCGGAGGGGCCAAACCGATGGGACACCGCGTGCCTCTGCTGGCGTCGCCTATATTATCCTTAAGAAGTCGCCTATATTATCCTTAAGAACTAGAATTGTGCAAGGTCCCCGACATCGCTTGACCCTGGCCAATTCCCATTATCTACTGGATTTACAGCTTCCCTCTCCCTTTGGAAGAGGGTGGCGGCGCAGCCGCCGGGTGAGGGCGGGTAGCACCGTCGACCATGTAGCAAATAGGAACCTGTAGGAGGCGACTCCTGTCGCCGAAATTCCGTCTTGTTCGGCGACAGGAGTCGCCTCCTACAAAACGGTTGAATCAACACGAGAAACCAGAGCAAGCATCCACCATGCATCTTCCCACCAGCCTGGCCCTCCTGCTGCTGACCTTCCTGACGACCGCCCTCCCCGCCGCGACCGAGCCCGAGGCCCAGTGGGGCAACTCGCCGACGCGGAACAATGTCTCGTCGGCACGGGGGATTCCGATCGAGTGGAACATCGGCCGAATCGATCCGAAGACACACGAGTGGGACAAGAAGTCGGCCAAGAACGTCCGTTGGGTCGCCCGACTGGGCACGCAGACCTACGGCACACCGATCGTCGCCGGCAATCGGGTCTTCTGCGCGACGAACAACGGGGCCGGCTACTTGAAGAAGTTCCCGGCCAAGGTCGACCTCGGGTGTTTACTTTGTTTCGACCGCCGCTCGGGCAAGTTCCTCTGGCAACACTCCGTGCCCAAACACTCGGCCGGCGACGCGGTCGATTGGGAACAGCAGGGCATCTGCTCCAGCCCGTTGGTACAAGGCGACCGACTCTGGCTGGTCACCAACCGGGGTGAGGTCGTCTGCCTCGATACCAAGGGCAACAGCGACGCTCCAGGCGAGTCGCGCGTCGTCTGGCGGTTCGACATGATGCGCCAATTGGGCGTCGTGCCGCACAACATGTCGAGTTGCTCGGTCACGGCCGCCGGCGACCTCCTGCTGGTCAACACGTCCAACGGCACCGATGGTTCGCGGCGCGGCGCCGTGCCCGCCCCCAAGGCGCCCAGTTTCATCGCCCTGGACAAGACCTCGGGCAAGCTCGTCTGGTCGGACGCTTCGCCGGGCGAGAACCTCCTGCACGGCCAGTGGTCCTCGCCGGCATTCACCGTGTTGGGCGGCGTGCCGCAGGCCGTCTTCGCCGGCGGCGATGGTTGGGTCTATAGCTTCGAAGCCACGCGCGGCGCCGACCGCAAACCGAAACTCCTTTGGAAGTTCGACTGCAACCCAAAAGACTCGCTCTGGGAAGGCGACGGCATGGGCGAGCGAGCCAATCTGATCGCCGCGCCGGTGATCGCCGACGGACGTGTGTTCGTCGTCACGGGCCACGATCCCGAGTTCGGCGAGGCCAACGGCCGGATCTGGTGCATCAACCCCACGCGCCGCGGCGACGTCAGCCCCACGCTGGTCGTCGATCGCCAAGGCAAGCCGGTCCCACCCCGCCGCCTCTCGGCGGTCGACTCGGCCGCCGGCGAAAAAGTCCGCCCGAACCCCAACTCGGCCGCCGTCTGGCAGTACACGGGCCACGACGCCAACGCCGACGGGCAGCTCGATTTCGAGGAAACCATGCACCGCTCGCTGGGCATGGTCGCCGTGAAGGACAACCTGCTTTTCGTGGGTGATCTGACCGGCCTGGTCCACTGCCTGGACGCCCGATCGGGCAAGCCCCACTGGACCTACGACATGATGGCCGCCGTCTGGGGCTCGCCCCTGATCGTCGAAGACCGCGTCTACCTGGGCGACGAAGACGGCGACGTGGCCGTCTTCGCTCTTTCGCCCCAACACAAGCTCCTGGCCGAAAACAACCTCGGCACGGCCGTCTACACCGCGCCCGTCGCCGCCGGCTCCACCCTCTTCATCTCCACACGCACTCATCTCTTCGCCATCGCCACCGATTCGGCCGAAAACCGTGATGGCGATATGAAGTGACACGTCCACCGTGGTGGTTGGCAACCCCCTTTCCCGAGGTTAGAATGGCCATCTTATGCTGGCCGAACGGAGCAACGGCAACTCCATCCTTATCTTCTTCTGTTCAGACAACTCGAATCGGAGTCGTTCATGACTGCTACGCTGCCTGACAAAGCGGTGATCCTCGCCCGAGGCCTGGGCACGCGCATGCGCAAAAAATCCAACAACGAGTCAAGCCTCGACGACCAAACGTCGGCCGTGGCCGATACGGGCGTCAAAGCGCTCATCCCCATCGACCGCCCGTTTTTGGATTACGTCCTCTCGGCGCTGGCCGACGCGGGCTACCGGCGGGTCTGCCTGGTCATCGGGCCCGAACACGACGCCATCCGCGACTACTACGGCCGGGAAGTCGACCTCGAACGGCTCTCGATCGATTTCGCCATCCAAGAGGAACCCCGCGGCACGGCCGACGCGGTGGCCGCGGCCGAAGCGTTTTCCGACGGCGAGACGTTCGCCCTGCTGAACTCGGACAACTACTACCCGGTCGACGCACTCCGTGCGCTTCGGGCTGAGCCGACCAGCGCGGTGGCCCTGTTCGATTGGCAAAGCATGATCTCCGGCAGCAACCTGCCCGAGTCGCGGCTTCGGTCGTTTTCGGTGGGTCAGGTTGAGAACGGCCGGCTGACGCGGATCCTCGAAAAGCCCGACGAGGCCACCTGGAACGCCTTGCCCCGGCCGATCTGGATCAGCATGAACTGCTGGCAGTTCCG
>JAFGFF010000374.1 GCA_016931075.1 Pirellulales bacterium
CCAGGGTCCCGGCCGGGGTGGCGACAAGTACGGGCATCTGGTCGAGAATCCGTTCCGGGCGGTGAAGGACCATCCGTTGTCGACCTTTTCGATCGACGTCGACACGGCCTCGTACGCCAACGTGCGGCGGTTCCTGCTGGCCGAGAACACGCTGCCGCCGCCCGACGCGGTGCGGATCGAGGAGCTGGTCAACTACTTTGATTACGACTACGCCGGGCCAAAGGACGACGTGTCGTTCGCCGCCCATATCGAGGTGGCCGGCTGCCCATGGAAATCGAACCACCGCCTGGTCCGCGTCGGCCTGAAAGGCAAGGAAATGCAGACCGAAGCGCGGCCTGCCAGCAACCTGGTCTTCTTGCTGGACGTGTCCGGCTCGATGAGTTCGCAGGACAAGCTGCCGCTGTTGGTCAAGGGCATGAAGCTGTTGGTCGAGCAGTTGCGCGAGCAAGACCGCGTGGCGATCGTCGTCTACGCCAGTGCCGAGGGCCTGGCTCTGCCGTCCACATCCGGAGCAAACAAGCAGGCGATCCTCGAAGCGCTCGACCGTCTCAACGCAGGCGGATCGACCAACGGCGGGGCCGGAATCGAGTTGGCCTACAAGATCGCCAAGGAAAACTTCATCAAAGGCGGCGTGAACCGTGTGCTGCTCTGCACCGACGGCGATTTCAACGTCGGCGCCACCAGCACCGGCGACCTGGTCCGAACGGTCGAACAGAAGGCCAAGTCGGGCATTTTTCTTTCTGTCCTTGGGTTCGGGCGTGGCAATTTGAACGATTCGATGATGGAGAATATCTCCAACAAGGGCAACGGCAACTACGCCTACATCGACGGCCTGACCGAAGCCCGAAAGGTCCTCGTCCAGCAGTCGGGCGGCACCCTGGTCACGATCGCCAAGGACGTGAAGATCCAGATCGAGTTCAATCCGGCCCGGATCGCGGCCTACCGCTTGATCGGCTACGAAAACCGGATGCTGGCCGCTGAGGATTTCAACGACGACAAGAAAGACGCCGGCGAAATCGGCGCGGGCCACACGGTCACGGCGCTCTACGAGATCGTGCCTGTCGGGGCCGAGGTCGATACACCGCCGGTCGACGACCTGAAGTACCAACCCAAGGTGGCCATCCCCCTGGAAACGCCCAACGAAGCCAGCGTCGAGATGCTCACGCTGAAGCTCCGCTACAAGCAGCCCGACGGCGACAAGAGCAAGCTCCTTCAGTTCCCGCTGACCGACGGCGGCGCCGCCTTCGGCGCGGCGAGCCAGGAATTCCAATTCGCCACCTCCGTCGCCTGGTTCGGCATGCTGTTGCGCGGCTCGGCCCACGCCGGCGACAGCTCGCTCGACGCCGTGCTCGAAACGGCCAGCTCGTCCAAAGGGCCGGATCTGCACGGCTATCGGGCCGAATTCTTGAAGATGATTCGGAAGGCGAAGGAGTTGGGGAAGAAGGAGGGCAAATAGCTAACAACCCTCTGGGATGAGAGTGAACGGTCGACATCGCGGACAACAACCGGCCGGGGTTATAGACAGGATGAACAAGATTCACAAGATGCCGTCAAGCCGTCTTGAAATCCTGTTCATCCTGTAAATCCTGTCGATTGCTTTCTATCTTCCACGGCAGGACCCGACCTAACGTACAACCCCCCGCCGGTCGCTTGGCGACAGAATCAGCCAGGGGCGGCCGAGGATTTGGTGGGGGGAGATGGGGCCGTTGAAGCGGCTGTCGTCGGAGTCGCGGGAGTAGTCGCCCAGGACGTAGTAGCCGTCGCCGCAGTCGACCGTTTGGTCGGCGACCAGGTTGCCGAAGGGGAAGTAGTCGAGAAAATCCATCTCCGGCGGGGGCGAGATTTCGGCCCCGTCGATCAGGATCCGTCCCTTGCGGAGCATCTGGATCCGTTCGCCGGGCAGCCCGACGACGCGCTTCATGATTCTCACCCCGTCGGGCCGGCGGATGGTAATGACCTCCCACCGGCGAGGCTCTCGAAACCAGAAGCTCACCCGTTCGGACAGCACCCGGTCCCCGCTCTCGTAGCTGTCGCCCCTGAGCGTCGGCGACATGGAATTGGAGGAGATATACACCAGGTCGAAGCACGTCCAATAGATCAAAGCCGCCAGACCGATGACGGCGAGCGTCCGCTCGGTCTGGCGGAAAATCCATCGCAGGACGCGCCAAGTTCTCGCCTTGGCTCGCGTCGGCTCATTCACCGGACGACTCCCCGGCCGAATCGGGCGCCGGCGAAGACTGTTCGAGCGGCACTTGATCCCGCTCCCACGCCTTTTGAATCTCCGCGTCCCGCCGCTCCCACTCGAGCCGCGTCGACCTCGTGGCCCCCGGGCAGGACTGGAAGACCACTCCGAGACACATGAAAACAAACCCTCCGATCACCACCGCCGCGCCGACGTTCAACGTTTTGGACACCGCCTTGCCGCCTTCTTTCACAGGCTGGGGCGGACCATCGGGTGCAAGCTGCTCGGCCGTCTCTTGTTGCACCTCTTGCTCTTGCGGTTCTTGCGGCCCTTCGGCCTTGATGCGATCGTCGTCTGACATGACTTCTCTCCTTCTCGAAAGACATAAAACGGATGAAAAGAATAAAAACACGAATACGGCTGATCAGCCGTGAATCGCTCAATTTATCTCGATTCGATATCCGGGGCGAAGGAACAACTCCCCATTTTCGAAAGGACTATCCGCGAGAGCTTGCGGTATAGCAGTAGCCGCACCGCAAGTTGCAGTCGTGCGTCATGGTCAGTACGAGACGGAACCACGCGTACATGGTAGTTGGCCGAAAAGATAAGGGGCCATGTTTAGAAGCCAATTCTCATGCCCGACAGTGTACCAGAAAGGTCGGAGATCTGCAACAAGAAAGCGACTATTGATCTCTGCGTAGATAATGACCATCGGGTGCCGTGGGCGGCTTGTCCGCCCTTGCCCGGAAGCACAAGGGCGGACAAGCCGCCCACGGCACCCGCATATTGGTAATGCAGCGGTCAATAATCCCGATGACGAAGCTGTCATGAATCGCGATGATCTAGAACCTGTTCGGTTAACCGTGTCCGTCTTTTTAAAGCAACTCTCTTGGCATGGCGGTTGTTTTCCGAGCTTGTTTCAGTTCTTCCGCAGTCGGCAAGGAAGGCTGGGCACCGAGTCGGGTCACGCTCAGCGCGCCGACCAGGTTTGCCTGACGGACGGCGTCGGCCAGCGGGAGACCTTGGGCCAACGCGGCGGCCAGGCCGCCGTTGAAGGCGTCGCCGGCGGCCGTGCTGTCGCGAGCTTCCACCGCGTGGCCGGGAATCAACTCTGCGCCGTCCGGCGTGGCCACCAGGGCTCCCTTGGCTCCCAACGTCAAAATGACCGATCGGGCACCGACGGCCAGCAGTTTCTCGGCTGCGGCGCAGGCGGTTGCTTCGTCAACGACCGGCAGACCGGTGAGCCGCTGGGCTTCCGTCTCATTGGGCGTCAGATAGCTGATGCAGGAGAGCAGATCGGCGTCCAGCGGGCCGTCCGGCGCCGGGGCCGGGTCGAGAATCACGGCCACGCCCGCGTCGGCCGCCAGACGGGCTGCAGCCTTGACCGTCGGCGCCGGTGTTTCGAGCTGCAACATCAACACGGCGGCCGAACGGATCGTGTCGGCGACTTTCTGGATGTCGTCAGGCAAAAGGGCGTGATTGGCGCCGGAGGCCACGGAGATGACGTTTTCGCCCTTGGAATCCACCAGGATCAATGCCACGCCGGTGGCCTCTTGCGGGTCGCGGAGGATGAGATCGGTATGGATGCCTTCCGCCCGATAGCCCTCGACGGCCTGGTCGCCGAACACATCCTGCCCCACCTTGGCCACGAAGGTCACCGTAGCGCCGAGCCGTGCGGCGGCCACCGCCTGATTTGCGCCCTTGCCTCCGGGAGCGATGACGAAGCGACCTCCGGTCACGGTTTCGCCGGGGACAGGCAATCGATCGGACTTGACAACCATGTCGGTATTCGAGCTACCGACAACGACAACATGGGCGGAGTTCATGGCAATCTCTTATTATTGATTCCTGCATAGTCAATGTTCGTGCTTCGCCGCCGATTGGCCGCTTCGCGGCCTGATCGGCTCCTCCGGTTAGTGGGAAACGTTCATTGGCAATGTAGACCTCAATAGACTCAGTTCTGCACAGCCTGGAAAAGAACGTCCCATTTTCTAGCCAGGATAATCAGTACGAGCCCAAAAACGTAGCCCGCGAACATGAACGCCAGGAGCCGGTTGGTTCCCCGAGGAGCTTCGCGGAACTCTTTCCAGATGAACACGCCCCAGACGGCGGCGACCAGCGTGGCTCCCTGTCCCAGCCCGTAGGAGATGGCGAAAGAGGCCTTTTCGGCGGCGATGATGCTGAAAGTCATTCCGACCGCCCAAATCATGCCGCCGATGACGCCCCAAAGGTGATCGCGAAAGGCTCCCTTGAAATAATCGCTCGGCGGAACGGGTTCGCCGCTGAACGGCTTGAGCATGATGATCGTATTGAGCACGAAGTTGCTCAACAGGATTCCCAGCGAGAAGAAGACCATGGCCGTGTAGGGGCTGAGTCTTCCCGCTTCCATGTCGACGGAGCTTGTGGCCATCGAGTTGGCGACGAACTTATAGAAGAAACCCATCATGATGCCGCAGAGGATGGAGAGGATCAGTCCCTTGGTCCCGCCTTTGGCTTGGCCGGGGAGTTTTCGATAGGCCAGAGCGTCGAGAACGATGGCCGCCACGACCAGGGCCACGCCGACGAAAAGGACGACCGGATGGCCCGCCTTGGCCGCCGGAGACCCGACGTAGTTGACGATCACGCCCAACACCAGGGCCAAACCGATCCCTACGGGAAAGGCGACCGACATGCCGGCGATGGCAATGGCGGCCACGAGCAGGATGTTCGCCAGGTTGAAAACGACGCCGCCGAGCATGGCCGAGCCGAGACTGGCCGCGTCGGCTTGCGCGAGATCGGTCATAAATCCACGGCCCGAGTCGCCCATGCTTCCCAACGTGAAAGCGAAGACCAGCGCCATGAGCATGACGCCCAGGACATAATCCCAGTAGAAGAGCTCGAATCGCCAAGTCTTGCCGGCCAGTTTTTGCGTGTTGGCCCACGATCCCCAGCAGAACATCGTGATCACACAGAAGACAACCGCGAGTGAGTAACTTTCGACGACAAACATGATATGTTCTCCCAGAAAAGGGCAATAGCGAACGGAGACGAATATAGACGGTCACATGCGAACATGTCAATCAGCCCGAGGTCAGCGCAACCGCCGGGATTGGCCGGTTCGTCCCAACCAGTGGTGCCTTCATTTGCCTAGTCGTCTCGATACAATGGGCTTTCAAGTCATTTCATTCGACACCCATGCTTTTCGCAATTAGACTCCCTGTAATCCTCGATGCGTAATCCTTTGTGCGCGATACGAACTCACGGTCTGCAGACCTCGGGCAATCGCCCGGCAGAAGCATCTCCAAAAGGTATCCCAAGTCGACGGAAGACACGGCAACCGGGGGGATTTCCGGGCGGTGGCTGGAGATGTATCCTGGTCGCTGAAGTAGTACCCGGCTTTTCGGGTCCCTGGCGATCCTCGCGATGCCTCCGGAGAGCAACGTCGGCGGAACCCGTCTGCCAATGCGGGGTTTATCGTATGGATCTCACTCGACATTACGGCTTGCATTAATTAAGGGAGAAATTCCGATGCGACAATTTACATTCCGCGTCGCAGGGCTGGCGATCTTAACCCTATTGGCCCCTCTAGGGGTGGTTGAGGCCCAATCGCCGGCCGAGGAAATCAAGGAGATCATCAAGAAGTACGATGCGGACAGCAACGGACGGCTGGACCCGGCCGAACGGCAGAAGATCCGTAAGGACGTCTCCGAAGGCGAATTGAAACTCTCGCCGACGCTGCGACGGCAGCTTCAGCAGGCGGCCCAGCGGCGTGCTGGGCAGAATCGGGCCGTGATGGGTCGGGTAGAGGTCCAGCGGGACGTCGAGTACGGTCGGGCGGGTGATCGGGCGTTGAAACTGGACCTGGTGCGGCCGAAGAAAACGTCGGACAAGCCCCGGCCGGCCATCGTGTTCATCCACGGCGGCGGATGGCAGGGCGGCAACAAGTCGGGCGGCGTCGGCCGGCTGACCCCGCTGGTCGCCGGGGGCGATTACGTCGGCGCGTCGGTCGGCTATCGTCTGTCGGGCGAGGCCATCTGGCCGGCCCAAATCCACGACTGCAAGGCGGCCATCCGCTACCTGAAAGCCAACGCGGACAAGTTGGGCATCGACCCGAACCGGATCGGCGTCTGGGGAACGTCGGCCGGAGGGCATCTGGTCGACATGCTGGGCACGACGGGCGACGTGGCGGCGCTGGAGGGCGACAACGGATCGGCCGGCCAGTCGAGCCGGGTGGCGTGCGTCGTCTCATTCTTCGGCCCAACCGACCTGCGTGGCCTGGGCGGAGGCGGCCACGCCCGAGGACCCGTCACCAAGCTGCTAGGCGGCCCGGTCTCCGAGCACCCGGAAGCAGCCGCGTCTGCCTCGCCCATCACCCACGTGACGAAGGACGATTGCCCGTTCCTTCTGGTTCACGGCACGGACGACCCGCTCGTTCCGCTTGCCCAGAGCGAGACGTTCCACAAGGCCCTGCGCGCCGCGGGCGTCGACTCGACCCTGCTGACGGTCCAAGGCGGCGGCCACGGTTTCAATTCCCCGAAGGTGAGCCAGCGCGTGGCCGATTTCTTTGCCAAGCACCTGCAGGGCAAGGACGTTTCGCTTGCAGATGAAACCATCCAGGTTACTCCTCACAAGCGGCCGAAGCCGTAGCGAATGTATGCCGGACGTGGGTGGCCGGGTGTGGTACAATGGGATGATCGGTCTGTTGACCCCCTCGGTCCTCTGGCCAGACTCGGAGATGAGACCATGCGTCCGATTTGCCCGATTCTCTTCATGCTCGTACTTGCGACTGCGTCGGTCGGGGCGGAGCGGAAGAAGGTGGTCATTCCGTTCGACTTCACGTCGAAGTTCGACCAGGGCCGCTACGGCCAGCAGGTCGGCGAGCTGGTCTGGAAGAAGCTCGAACGCGAGGGCGGGTTTGTCATTCCCGAATCGATGCTCGATGTCCGCGACACGGTAACGAGTCAGGGCCTGATAATCTCGCCTGACATGGCGTTGGAGAAGATGAAACGGATCGTCATCAAGGATTTTGGGGCCGACGTGGCGATTTGGGGGAGTGTCGAGCGCGTGCCGGGCAACGCGTGGGATGTCTACGACTTGAAGATCCGTTGCATCGACTTCACCACCGGGCCGAAGCCGGTCGTGCTCTACAAGGTCGACGCCCGAACGAAGACGGTCAGCGAGATACCGCACGTGTACGTCAAGGCCATGCTGGACGGACTCTACGGCCGGACGCCCGGTGGACCCGTGCCAGTCGACCCGCTAATCGAGAAGAACTGGAAGAACAACCCGAATCTCATCCGCGGCGGCGATTTTCAGCGCGGCCGCGACGGCGTGCCCGAAGGATGGGACTCACGCGGCGGGCAGAAACGCGAGCCGCTGGGCAATCTGGTTCGCTGGGTCACCGAGTCGGGCAATCCGTCGAATCGGGTTATCCGCCTGACGTTCGACAAGGCCCTGGGCGACACGTTCGGCGTGATGTACTACAGCGACTACTTCCCGATCGAGGAAGGGGCCACCTACCGGTTCCAATGCCGCTGGCGGACCGACGGTCCGGAAGCCAAGGTCTTCATCAAGGGCTACGACGAAGTGGCCTCGGAGTATAAAGATAAGAATAACGGCTCGTCCAACCGTTCGGCGAAGGCCTACGTGCCCGAGGGCGTGCAGCGGCGCGAGTGCTACCGCTCGCAGCAGAATCTCAAGGGCCCGAAGAACCAGTGGAACACCCAGACGCAAGACTTCACGCCCAAGCACACGAAGTATACGCCCCGCTGGGGCCGTGTGATGCTCTATGGCTTTCTGGGCGCCGGCTCGGTCGAGTTCGACGACGTCGTCGTCAAACAGATCGTCCCCCCCTCGCCCGGCCACCGCGACAAACTCCGCCGCCACTCCCTGGAATCGGGCGTCACGCTCAAAGAGATGGAAGAAAACCGCAAACGGGGCCAGCAGGCCGGCGAGGATAAAAAGAACGGCACGCCGTAGTGCTTTCCTCTGGCAACGTCAACGATTCATGGAGTTCGCTTCTTCGGCCGGCGCGGGTGCTGTCTTGCTCGCGTCAGGTTCTTGAGATTGGGCACGCTCATGTCCTATCAACTCGGCAGGAATGGGCGATCCCATCACACACCCCGCACAGGCGGAAAGAAGAGCCAACGTCGAACCACCGGCTAGTATCCAGCGTCGCGAGAAACGACGTTTCGACCGGGACGACTCGACGACCGGGACGGGCGGGCCCAGCGGATTCACCATCGCCGAAGGTCCGTCCGCCGCCGAGATCGGATTTCTGTTCTTCTCTTCTTTCACTTCTCCTCCTCCTGAGCGAGATTGCCCAAGCCTATCCTAGCCGGGACACGTGGGAATCAGATTCTCGGTGAGTCCCGTTCCACAGTGGAATCGGGTTCGGGTGTACTGCCGTATTCGATGTATCGCTGATTGGGCAGGTGGCTGAATGCACCTACCATGGGCTGTGTCTTGACGCATCCACTCAACAACACCAACACCGCGCCGCTGGCCGCCAGGAGACGTGTCTTGCTTGACAGCCTGGCACCACGTGGCTTCTTGCTCATCGGCACGGGTGGGCCATTGGGATCGTGGAAGACAGGCGGCACTTCTTGCCGCGGCGGTAAGTCCCGGGATTTCTTTACATCCATTCGAACCGTCCTTGGATGGGAGTACTTTGCGATGACCTTATTAGTGATCTATCGTATTGTCATGCTCGATCGATGACGGGGCCGTCTCGCTCGTGCCCGGGTCTTGGAACCGAGTCTGCCGATACCGCATAAAGTCCAATGGGGAAACACGGACCGTTGAACCTGTCGCCATCATCGAAGCACAGCCAGACAGAAACACCAGGGTGGTGCCACCGGCCAATGCCCAAAGCCGTGAATGGATCTGCTTGGCGTGCGCCGGCTTCCCGACCACCGGCATCGGCGGGCCGTTCGGATCGGCAGCAGGCTGCCGCACATCCCGCGGGACCGACTGCAAGTCCGAGGTATCTTGTTTACTCATTGGCGTCGCCTCTCAATCATTGAGTTCCTCAAGAACACGTGGCGTTCTTCGTCATTCGTCGGGCATGGCCATCTTCTCCAAGATCCGGGCCGTTTCTTCGCGGCAAGCCTGGTTCCACAGGCACAGCAGCCCGTCGGGGCGGTTCACGTCGCCCGTGCGGACGTAGTTGCTGCACCGGCAGAACGTGTTGCAGTCTGATTCAATTTGGCACGATCCACAGGGTGATTCGCTCGCGGCCGGGCCGGGCACGCTAAGGAAATCGTCTCCGTCGGCCGCGTCGCAAGGCAGACGCATCGGATCGTCAGGACCGCCGTCGCCGATGAGCCGTTCGCACGGATACAAATGGCCCTCGGGCGAGACGGCCACCTCGCCGTCGCCAAATCCGCACCGGGCGGTCGGCCCAATCGTCAAGCCGCAGAGTTTGGCCGCCTTCTCGTCGAACCAGCTGATGCTATGCTCGGGCAGGCCGCGATACCAAAGCTCGGCCGTCTGGGCAATGGCCGTCCGCAGGTGGTCCGCCGCTTGTCGGTCCCAATGGGTCCACAGGTCAAGCGTCGGTTGAATCCGCCGGACGCCGTGCTGTTGAAGGAAGGCGATTCCGTCGGGCATCCGGGCGACTGTGTCGGGCCGAACAACCATCGAAACGCAGATGTCCCGACCGGCCGCGAGGAGCCTGTTGATCGTGGCCAACACTTCGGCCGAACTGCCTCCACCGTCGGGCGTGCGGCGATAGCAATCGTGGACCTCGGGCAACCCGTCGTGACTGATCGAGAGCTGCACGTCGGGCGCGGTCATCACGTCCCACGCGGCGCCCTCGGCGATGGTTCCGTTTGTGGTCATGGACATTTCGAGTCGAGCGTCGGCCTCGGCCGTTCGCTTTCGCGCATGCTCAATCAGCCCAGCGACCTGTTGGGCGACAAGCAGCGGCTCGCCGCCGAAGAAGCCCAGTTCGAGTGTTCCGCCTGGCCGGAGCGATCGTACCGCTTTATCGATCGCCATGCGGCCCAACTGCGGCTCCATGGTTTGGGTCGTCTTCTTGCCGGCATAGCAGTAGGCGCACCGCAGGTTGCACGCCCGAGTGACCATCAGCACGAGCCCGAACCGCCCGTATGGCGCCCTTTTGCCCACGCTATCGCGAGATTGCTTGGGTATCGGTTGAATCGTCGTCAGTTTTCGCACGACGTTCGTTCCCATCCGAATGACCCGGACCACACACTGCCAGAAGCGGCGGGAGTATACCGGGCCGGTTTCCGTGTCGCAAGGCAAGCTGGACAGGCACGGGAACCGCGCCGGTGGCGGGCCGAGCAGCTCACCCGGCAGGGGCCGGGTAGGCACCGAGATCTTGCCCGGGCGCGGGCAGACTGCCCGGGCTGGCCAGCGTGTGTAGACTCAAGCCACCTCGCGTATCTCAGTCGAAGATGCCTTCGCCGAATCCGCCGGAGCCGGAGTGTTTCGACTGTTGGGTCTGTTCGGCCCGCTGGGGCTGTCGCGCCGCGGGGGCCGTGTGGGGACCCTGAGGCTTTTCGGCCGGCTGGATCTGGGTGGCCTCGACGGTCGAGGAGGGGGCCGCGGTCGTCTCCTCGTCGAAATCGTCGTAGCTGGAGACGTAGCCCGGCTGCATCGCCTGGGTTTTCTCCTCCTCGAACGCCTCGATGACGCGATTCTGGATCATTTCGCGGCACGAGGAGTTGATCGGATGGGCGATGTCGGCGTAGAGCTTGGCGCGGCCGTCTTCGTCCTTGGCCGCAATCGCCTCGCGGAGCCGCTTTCCACATTGGTTGCAGAAGGACGCGCGGAGGTGGTTCTTGCAGCCGCAGTAGGGGCAGTGGGAAGTCAACTTCCGACTCGGCATGGCCACGAACGGCCCGCTGGCCCCTTCGATGATCTTCAGATCGCGCACGACGAAGGCGTCGTCGAACGTGATCGAACAGAACGCCTTGAGGCGTTCGCCGGGCTCTTCCATGAGTTTGATGCGAACCTCGGTGATCTTCACGGCGGTCTCTCCTTAGGGCTGGGCGGTCAGCGGCCCGTGCGGACCACGAAAACCGCGCCGACGCCGATCGCCTGGAGTCGCCTGGCCACGCGTCGTGCATGGCGCTGATGGCGGCACAGCCCGAAATAACAGGTGCCGCTGCCGCTCATCAGGTGGCCCAAGCAATCCTCTTGCTGGAAAACCTCTTCGAGCCTCGAAATCCAAGGACACAATGGCTCGGCCGCGCTTTGCAGCCGATTGAATAACTGGCGGCCTACCTCGCAAGGATCGCCGCGCCGCAGCGCACGGAGCATGGGCGCGATCGACCGAACGGGCGAAACCGGCCGGGACCGTCGGTAGACTTCCGCCGTCGACAATCCGACCGGCGGGCGAACGACGACGAAATGCAACGCCACGGGTTCGGTGATCGGTTCGACGCGTTCTCCTCGTCCTCGGCACACGGCCGGGCTCGCGGCGAGGAAGAACGGCACGTCGCTTCCCACCTCGGCGGCCACCTCGGCCAATTGGGCCGTCGACCAACCCAGGCCCCAGACCCGGTTGGCCGCCTTCAAGGCCGCCGACGCGTCGCTGGATCCCCCACCCAGTCCTGCCGCGGTGGGAATCCGTTTCACCAACCGCAACGTTGCACCGCGACGAACTCCCGCCCGCTCGCGAAGCAACGCAACCGCACGATACGCTAAGTTGTCCGTGCCGTCAGGCACGCCCGCCAAACCGATCTCATGTCCGGAGGAACCGAACGTCTCTCCGTTTCCCGGCCCGGCGTCCCGGCGACACTCCAACTCCAACAGCCCCAACTCTGATTGATCTGATGAACTCTCTTCGAAAAACAACGTATCGAACAGACCGACGGGCACCATGAGCGTTTCGATCTCGTGGTAACCGTCAGCTCGCTTCTCATGCAGCTCAAAAAACAGATTCAGCTTGGCAGGCGCCTGAACGACAACTGCCCGTGCAGCGCAACGCTCAGGCATGGGAACTCATCCCGAGGGACTCCTTCGACCTGCCCTCTTGACGATTGGGGGGCCCCGCCCGACAGGCAAGAGCCCACCACACCGGAGCGGATTCTATCGGGACGTTAGAACTCCGTCAACCTTGACCCGCGCCATTGACGCATCTTTTTCGCCCACCTCGCATTTGGACAAAACACGTTGTCATTAATCAAGTCCGCGCTAAGCTGGATACTGGGTGAGCTAGGAAGCTAGAGTTACAAAAACAGGAGACGTGAAAGAAGGCGACCGAGTGGACTTTGGGAAACTGGGGCCTTTCATCCAATTGGTGCCTTTCCACCTCTCTAGCACGCAACTACAATGCTTGGACCGATAGCCTAGAGAGCAAATTGCACACGATTTCGTCCTCAGTCGGGCCATTTGCTCACTTGATTAGTGTTCCGCAACCTCCTGAAATCCGTATCTCTCCCGTTTTGAAGGCCCTGCCGCCCATGAGCGCAACTCGCGAGTCTTCCGAGTCAAAGTGGACTGATCTGGTCAACGTCGTGCAGGGCATTCTGATGGGTGGTGCCAATATCATCCCCGGAGTGTCTGGTGGAACGGTCGCTCTGATCCTTGGAATCTTTGAGCGTCTGATCACGGCCATCAGTCGATTCGATACGACTTTGCTAGGCCACCTGCGGCAAAAACAGTGGCGGCAAGCCGCAATTCACCTCGACTTGCGGTTTGTCCTCGGGATCGGTTTGGGGATTCTACTCGGAACGGGCGGCCTGGCCACGCTGATGGGCTACCTGCTCGAATATCAGCTCGAGCCGACCTTGGCCGTCTTTCTCGGACTCATCCTGGCCTCGAGCGTCTTGGTCGCCCGAACGATCGAGCGGTGGGACGCGGTGACCGTCGTGCTGGCCGTGGCGGGCGGGGTGTTCGCCTACTGGTTGGTCGCCCAGCCGTTCCTCTCCGGCCGTGAAGGCAATCTCTATCTGTTCTTCTGCGGGGTGGTCAGCATCTGCGCAATGATCCTGCCAGGCATCAGTGGAGCGTTCCTTTTGCTGATCTTGGGCAAGTACAAGTACATCACCGGAGTCATTGAGGACCTGGTTCACGGCCACGTGACACTTGAATACGTTCTTGTGCTGGCCGTTTTTGGTTTGGGATGCGTCGTGGGGCTGCTCGCCTTCAGCAAGCTGCTGCGTTGGCTCCTAGCCCGATGGCACGCGCAGACGATGGCCGTCCTCTGCGGGTTCATGATCGGGTCGCTGCGCCGGATCTGGCCGTTCAAGCAAGTCACGCCGGGCGAGACGATCGACCTGAAACACGGCCACTACCCCAACACGCTGCCCGAGCACTTCGACGGCAACGTCGCCCTCGCCCTAGTGCTAGCCCTGCTCGCCGTGGCGTTCGTCTTCTTCCTCGACTGGCTGTCCCGACGCCACACGCGCGATTCGTAGACGTAGATCTACAGAAGAGGACACCTGGTGCCATGCCCACGCTTGTCGTGGGCATGTTTGCCCGCGAAATACGTTGCATGGCCACACAAGCGTGGCCATGGCACCTGTTGTTCTGTAGTGCAAGGCGATCTAGCCACTAGCCACTGACCACCAGCCACTAATCCTGGCCGACGCTGCGGCGGTAGTCGTCGAGGAGTTCTTCCCAACCGGGCGGCGGGGCGATGCGGCGGGACTCGTGCATGCCGTGGGTTTTGTCCGAGCGGCCGGTCGAGCGGAGATCGCTGTGCCCACGGTGCAGGCCGAGGCTCCGCAAGGCGTCTTCGAGCCGCTTTTGGGCGGCCTTGCCTTCGTCGCCGGGCTGCTTGGCCGCGCGACGCATCTCTTCCCAGCGTTGGGTGAATTCCTTCAAGTCGTCACGCGTCCATCCGCCCAGGGAATCGAGCAGGTCCTGGTCGGGCTTCTCCTTGGCGAGCTGCTCTTTAAGGTACTCCAGGGCGAGCGTGGTCTGCTTTTCGGTGAATTCCTTATTGAACGGATCGCTGCCCAACGGGCCGGAATCTTGTGACGGAGGTGAATTGGATGCGACGCCGTGCCCACCGCTGAGGGCCTGGCCGTTGCCCGGCTGGGGCTTGTTGCCTTCGGACGGTTTGAACTCGTGCGGGATCGACTGGCCGTGGCTTCCTTCGCCCGGCTTGCGGACCGTGTCGGCCTGGTTCGCGTTCGACTCGCCGGGAGCGGTCGTGTTGCCCTCGGCGTTGTCGGTCGGTTGGGTTCGAGTGCCTTCGCCGGGCTGGGCCTTGTGGGCTTGCCCGCCGGGACCTTCGCCTTTGGCCTGTTCGCCCGCCTCGTTGCTCGTCTGACCATCGCCCTGCTGTTGGCCGCGTCCGGCCCCGTCGTCCGATTCGGTGTTCTTGCCAGCCGCGCCGGTGCCCTGCTTGTTGGCTCGCTGTCCGCCGCCTTCTTGACCGCCGCCGGATTGATCGCCCGAGGTTTCGCCCTTGGTGTTGGACTGCCCTGGCTTGGTGCTGGGCGAGGTGGCCTCGTCTTTCTTGCCCGACGGGTCGGCGTTGTCCGGTTTGGGGTTCTTGGGTCCTTCCTGATTGGGATTTTGAGCGGCCGGCGTTTTTTGGTCGTGGCCCGACGACCGACCGGGCCCGCCCTTGCCCGAGGGCACGGCGCCTTGGCCGGTATTCTTCCCTCCCTTCGGATCGGGCTTGCTGCCCGAGCCGGTCGAACCGGTCTTCTTGCTCGAGCCCTCCGCGCCGGGCTTGTCACATTCGCCCGAGGGGCAGTTGGGATCGCCGGCCTTGGGCTTGGGTTGTTGTTTCGTCCCGGACTGTTGGTCGGGTGTGCCTTCCTTCGTGCCGGTCGGGTTCTGATTGTTCGGTCGGGAGTCGGTCTGGTCGGACGACTCTTGCTGGCCCGGTTTGGGTTGACCGTTTTGGGTCTGGTCGGGCGGTGCCCCGCCTTGGTTTGCTTGGCCCTCGGGCGTGCCGGAAGTGGGCTCGGCGCCTGGCTGTTTTTCGTTCGAGTCGCCGCCGGGCTGACCGCCGGTTTCCTGCGATTGGCCGCCGGGTTCGCCGGATTGCTGTTCGGACGTGTTTTGGGTGTTTTTGCCACTGCCCTCGGGCTGGCCCGATTGCTCTTTGCCCGAGCTGCCCTGGTCGGTCCCCGATTCTTGCTGGCCCGAGGAACCGGACTTGCCCGAGTCGGAGGACTCCGGCTGCCCGGCGCCCTTCTGGTTCTGTCCGGATTGACCGGTCTGTTCCGAGCTCGAACCGTTTTGTTCGGAACTTCCCTGCTGCCCGCCCTGCTGACCAGTTTGATTTTGCCCCGTCTGATTCCCGTCCGACTGCTCTTGACCGCTCTGTCCCGAATCGGGCGTTTGTTGCTGATTGCCCTGCTGCGGCTGCTGTTGTTTCTCTTGCTCGGCCTGGTGTTCGAGAACCTTTTCGAAGACGTCGCCCGGGTTGGTGTCTTTGTTAATTGGTTCAGACGGTCTGTCAGACTGCTCTTGGGACGAATTGCCACCTTGTCCCGACTGGCCATCAGCCGATTGTCCCTCGGGCGATTGGCCGCTGCCGTCGGACTGGTCGCCTGGCTGGCCGTTCTTGTCCTGGCCCACGTCGTTCTTGTTGCCTTGCTCGCCCGTGTTGCCCTCGTTCTGATCGGCCTGATTCGGATCGGACTGGTCGCCCGGCTTGCCTTGTTGGCCCGCGTCTTTCTGGTTCGTTTGATCCGTTTGATCCGTCTGATTCTGGTCCTGCCCAGGTCGATCTTGCTGTCCCTTGTCGGGCTGATCGTTGTCGTTTTGATCGGGTTGTTTTTGGCCCGGGTTGGGCTGTTGGTTTTGTTGATTCGGAGCGTTGTCTTGCCCGGGGTTTCGTTGCGGCTCTTCGTTGGGACGCGGTTGCTGGTTCTCGCCGGGTCGCTTTTCCGCGTTTCGGGGCGGGGCCCGATGGGGTTGTTGATTGTCGGGCGGGACGATCGTGATCCAACGTCGTTCGGTCTTGCCCACGCCGGGCAGCGGCCGCTTAGTGTCTTTGGCTTCGGCCCAATACTCCACGCGGTCGCCCGGCTCCAGGCCGAGCTTGGCCGGATCGATCTGGATGGTCCCCTCGAAGACACCCTCATGGGCCGGCTCAGTCGGCAGCCGTTCCAACAGCGGCCGCAGCGGGAGCCCCCGCCCGTCGCGTTCGGCCCGAAGGACCACGGCGGTCAGGGCATAGTCCGGGTCTTTCGCTTGGATCTTCAGGTCTAAGGGCCGGTTTTGCGGCAGGTCGATTTTCTCGGCCGGTGGATCAATGAATTGGATCTCGGGCGGCTGGTCGGCGAGTACCTCGATCTCGTGCCGGATGGGCCGCGGGTTGTCGCGGTTCTGGGTGTCGACGAACCGGAGTTGATACGACGAGTACTCGGGCCGTGTTGGATCGTCGCGCCGAAAGGCCAGGGTGATCTGACCGGTCGCCCGGCGGTCGTCGACCTTCATCGGCTGGCCGAGCAGTCCTCGGCAGTCCAGGTCGATCTCGGCCCGATTGATCGGCATGTTGGCCTCGGCCCGAATCGTAACCTTGGTGCCTTCAACGGCCTTCAGGTCGGCCTGTTTGGTCGTTCGGTTGGGCAAGCCCGTGTAGTCTGGGTAGTCGTACTCAACCGACTCGACCGTGATCGAAGGCGGCGTCTGGACCGAGAGGGTGTAGTTCCGCGTCCGCCCGTCGCCGGCGGTCAGGTAGTAGGTCACGTCCTGTTGCAGGCCGAAGCTGTCGGGCGGGAACGTGCATTCGTAGCGGTATCGACCCTCCGGCACGCTCATGGGCACTTCCTGATCGACGCTCTGCCCATCGGCCGTGGTGAAGACGAGGCGAACCGGCTCGTCGTCAC
>JAFGFF010000375.1 GCA_016931075.1 Pirellulales bacterium
TCGGCGGGCCGCCGCGTGCCAGGCCGGCGTACTCGCCGGCCGTCCCCGGCCATGCCGCAAAAGGCCCAAAGGGCGGTACGCCCTCGGCCGGAGGTTGAACTGTGGGGGTCTGCCGATCGCGGAAAGGGCGGCACGAGGCTGGGCGGGGGTTGGCCTGCCCGCACAATCGGCATGACCGGCACGGCTTGGCGTTCGCCAGCCCGCATTTCGGAAAAACTTTCGCCAGCCGGCTTGCGTTCCCCAAATTGTAAGGCAGTGTTCCCAATGACCAGCGGGTCGCGCGCCCCGTGCGCGCGCTCGATGAGGGCCGCTCTTTGCCTTCTGGCTGGTCCGCGCTGAGACTCTGCCCCGAGCGAGCCAGCGTGTGGGTGGTCTGGCCCCCGAACAGAACGGGGTTTGCCAGCCCGGTCGTCTTGCGCGCGCCGCGAGGCGATCTACATCCCGATGTCAGCCGGTTCGGCGACACCCCACCAAAGGCCCGGCTGATTCCGCGCGCCAATCGCGTCACGCCAACGCGGATCAGCCCTTCCTGATGCGTTCCAACGCGGGTCACTCCGCGCGCCGTTACGGATACCCAACGCCAGACCAAGACCAAGAGGAACTCAAATGACGCAGTTGAATCCAACAGGGAATGCTCGGCCTCCACCGGGAGGGCCAAGTGATGAGCCGGCCAGGGAAGGCCAGAGCGGTCCCGATCAGAGGACCGCCACCGATCGGTCAGACTGCCGACGATTTCCATTATCGCTGGCGCTGGTCATCATCACCAGGGCCAGCCCACCGATGAGTGCTGTCCCTTATAGGGACAGCACTCATTCAGTGGGTAGTGCGCGCATGCACTACCCAGTGAAAGCACCGCGTCGTTTCTCAAGTCGGGAGCTTCACGTCGAAACCTCCCGACGAGACTACCTCAACTCTACGTTTCTTTTTTTCGAGGAATCCTACAATGGTAAAAGTGAGTCAAGCACTCGACAACCTCTTCCAGGCTCGCAAGACCGCAAACAACGCCGATCTGGTCGAGCGCTGGTCGATCGAGATGGAGACCCAGACCAATTCCGCCCAAGACGAGGGCAAGCCGGTCGATGGGAAGCGTCACACCTTCACGGACGGCGAATACGAGTGGTTCTCGTTCCGCATCCCGAAGAACGCGGCCAGCACGCCCGAGTTCCGCGACTGGAACATCCGCTGGCCGCTATGCCTGCACGTCGAAGGCGTGGGCATGACGGGCTGGAAATGGACCACCCGCCGGTCGCTGTGGGTCGCGTTCGATTTCGACGCCATCGTCGGCCATGCCAAGGGCATCGGCGTCCCTGACGAAGAATTGGAGCGGGTCAAGCAGGCAGCGATGGCCTGGCCCGGTGCCGAGATTCGCAAGAGCACTGGTGGAGCCGGCATTCACATTTACGTCTACTTCGACGGCGACGGCATCCCCACCGAGAACCACACGGTCCACGCCGCTTTGGCCCGGTGCGTTCTCGCCATGATGTCGCGCGACTGCGGCTTTGACTTTGCGTCGGCGATTGACTGCGCCGGCGGGAATATGTGGTTCTGGCACCGGAAGATGACGCCCGAGAACGAAGGCTTGAAGATCATCAAGCCGGCCGAGGAGAAGTTGTCGGAATCCGATCTACCCTCGGACTGGCGCGACAACATCGAGGTCGTAGCCCATCGTCAGGCAAAGGTCCGAGTGGATACGGACGTGCTGGACGACCATCTTGATCCGTTCGTGGAGTTGGCTTTCGCGCACAAAAGGGTTCCGCTCGACGAGACACATAAGGCGATCCTTGACGAGCTTTCCCACTCCGGGTTCACGACCGTCTGGCTGCCCGATCGCCACCTGTGCCAAACGCACACGATGGCGTTGAAGAAACTGATGGAGACCGGCCAGTATGAAGGCGTTTTCGAGACGCTTTCCAACGGCAACAACCCCGGCACGCCCAACTGTTTCTGGTTCCCCGAAGAGGACGGCGTGTTGCACGTCCACCGCTTCTCGCCCGGCGTCAAAGAGGCCGAAACCTGGAAGCAGGACGGCGTGAACTGGACGACGTGCCGCTTCAACTGGCCGCCCGATCTCTCCAAGGTCGCCAGTGTGGTGAATGCGGAGGAAAAGTCGGCAACGACCGAGGCAAGAACCGACTCGTCCGTAACCGAGCCAAAGCAGGAGACCCTGACGATGGAGACGAATACGGATATGCCGACGACGGACGCAAAGAAGGAAGAACCGCTCATCAAGCTCATATCCTGCAAGGAGCTTGACAGCAACTCGTTCGATCTGGAGTATCTGATTAAGGATGTCCTGGTTGCCAGGCAGCCGTGCGTTTTGGGAGGGCCGAAAAAGGCGCTCAAGACGAGCCTTCTGGTCGATCTTGCCATTTCGCTGGCCACGACCAAGCCGTTCCTCGGGCAGTTCACTGTGAACCGGCCATGCGAAATCGTCATGCTCTCCGGTGAATCGGGCATGGCGACGTTGCAGAAGACGGCGCGTCGCGTGTGCGAGTCCAAAGGCGTTCACCTTTCCAGCATCGAGAACCTGAACTGGTGCGACTTCTTGCCACGGTTCAACAACCGCAAGCACCTGAACGAACTGGAGACGGTGGTCAAGCGGAAGAAATGCGAAGTGGTCATCGTTGACCCGGCGTATCTCTGTATGCCCGGCACCGACGCCAGCAACGTGCAGAGCCAGGGCACTTTGCTGCGCGCCGTGAACGAAGTCTGTCATCGCAACGGTGCCGGAATCATCATCGCCCATCACACGAAGAAGAGCGCGCAGCGCCAGAACGACCACCGGCCGCCGGACCTTGACGATCTTGCATGGTCGGGCTTCCCGGAGTTCGCGCGTCAGTGGCTCTTGCTCAGCCGCCGCAAGGACTACGTGCCGGGCACCGGCGAGCACGAACTGTGGTTGAGCATCGGCGGATCGGCCGGGCACAGCGCCCTGTGGGCCGTCGATGTTGACGAGGGCGTTCCCGATCTGCCCCGGTATTGGAAGGTCGAGATTTTCTCGGCAAGCGAGGCTCGTGCCGAAAAGAAGGCCACTTCGCTGCAACAGCGGATCATCGAGGCCATGCCGCAGTTCCCCGAAGGGGAAACGAAGTCCGGCATCGTGAAGGTCATTGGCGGGCGAGCGGGCGATGAAGTGAACAAGGCGCTCGACGCCCTGGTTCGCAGTGGCCAGCTTGTCAAGTGTCACGTCAAGAAGAAGTCCGCGACCTATGAGGGTTTCGCCCTGGCGACTTCCGCATAGGCAGCCCGTGGCATTGGTTTCCTGACGGGCGGCAGTCCAGGCAATCGCGGACTGCTGCCCGTTTCCTTTGCGCTGCTTGCCAATCGCCCTTTCCGCGAACACCCAGGATCGCCCCCCAACACAGTGACAACCGAGGGCGTACCGCCCTTTGGGCCTTTTGCGGCATGGCCGGGGACGGCCGGCGAGTACGCCGGCCTGGCACGCGGCGGCCCGCCGA
>JAFGFF010000376.1 GCA_016931075.1 Pirellulales bacterium
CAAAGGGAGAGGGGAGAAGCTTGTTCTCACCCCCGGCCGGTTTCCCAAAGGGAGAGGGGAGAGGCGATGAGAAGGGGCTTGTTGTTGCTCGGACCGACGGGGGCGGGCAAGACGCCGTTGGGCGAGCTGTTGGCCGAGCGGGGATGCGCCGGGGCGACGTGCGTTCACTTCGATTTCGGCGACCAGTTGCGCCGGATCGTCGCCGCGAATCGGCCGGACGAACGGATTGGGTCCGACGAGATTGCCTTCTTAAAAAGCGTGCTCGAATCGGGCGCGTTGTTGGAGCGCGAGCACTTGCCGCTGGCGATTCATATCCTGGAGTCCTTTCTTGAAACTGCGGCGGCGACCGAGGACGCGGTCGTTGTGCTCAACGGGTTCCCACGCCATGTCGAACAGGCCGAGGCATTGGAGGGAATCCTGCAAATGAGTCTGATCGTCCACTTGTCGTGCAGTGACGAGGCCGTCCTCCAACGCATGAAGAGTAACGTGGGAGGCGACCGGACAGACCGGGTCGATGACGCCCCCGAAGCCGTCCGGCAACGCCTGGCCACCTACGCCCGGCGGACCGCGCCGCTGGTCGACCACTACGCCCGGCAGGGGGCGACCCTCGTCACGCTGGAGGTGACCGGCCAGACCACTCCGGAACAGGTTTGGACAGCGTTGGACGCCCAGGCCGCAAACCTTGCCGGTTGGTGAGTTCCCGGTGGACAACCGGTTTGCATTTCTCGAAGACTACTGTTAGACTCCAAGGAAGGTGGCGCCCCCCTCCCTGAGTCAACAACGCCTCCCCTCTTGAGGCAGGCTTTCGTCTGGAAAGCCGGACGGATTGGCGACCTACTTTTGGTCGCACGAAGACGGGCCGGATGCCACGCGGCGACCAGCGGGAGCAATCGCTGTTGAACTGACGGGATGCAACAGGCCAACTATGCCCATCGACACGCCAGAAGCGTTCTTGAAGGTCTTGGAGAAGAGCCGGCTGCTCACACCCGAGCAGTTGGCCGACGCCAAGGACACGACGCTTCTGACGGCCGATCTGGATCAACTCTGCGAGATCCTGATCGATCAAGGCCTGATCACCGGCTGGCAGGCCGACGAGCTTCTGCAGGGCCACACGTCGTTCTTCCTGGCTAACTACATCCTTCTGGATCTGCTCGGCCGCGGCGGCATGGGAGGCGTCTACCTCGCGCGCCACCGGACGATGAATCGGGAGGTGGCCCTGAAGATCGTCTCGAAGAAGATGGGCAAGGATCCGGAGTCGATCGAACGATTCTTGACCGAGGGCCGCGCCTCCGCGTCGTTGGACCATCCGAACATCGTCCGCGCCTACGACGTCGGGAGCGAGAGCAACCGTTTTTATATCGTGATGGAGTACGTGCCTGGCGAGGATCTCGAAGAGATCGTCGAACTGGACGGGCCGTTGGACTTCGAGTTCGCCGTCGACTGCATCCGCCAGGCGGCCGACGGATTGGCCCACGCTCACCAGAAGAATCTGGTCCACTGCGACATCAAGCCGTCCAATCTGCTGGTGACCGACCAGGGCGTGGTAAAGATCCTCGACATGGGCATGGCCCGCCCACTCAACGCCGGCGAGGACAGCGACGCCATTCGCCACGACGCCCGGGTGCTCGGCACGGTCGACTACATGGCGCCCGAGCAGGCGATGGAAGGGCCCGACTTCGACCAGCGGGCCGACATCTATTCCCTGGGATGCACGCTCTACTTCCTTCTGGCCGGCCAACCGCCTTTTGCCGAAGGTAGTCTGGCGCAACGGATCGTCAAACATCAGACCGAAGAGCCACTCCCCCTGAAGCAGCTTCGCCCCGACATTCCGGCCGACTTGGCCGCGATCTGCGCGAAGATGATGGCCAAGAACCCCGACGCGCGTTTCCAAACGGCCCAACAGGTCAGCGCGGTCCTGGCGAAATGGTCCCCGCCGCCGCCCCCGCAAGTCGCTCCGAGTAGCAACTCAGCCGCTCAGGGTTCGCCCTCCGACTCGACGGCGACAATCGATCTTCGCGCCGCATCGTTGAGCAACGCCCAGGCCGGGCCCACGGTGCTGATCCCGACCAAGAAAAACGGCTCGCGCAAGCCGACTTTTGTCTTCTGGATCGCCGGCGTGGCCCTGGTGGTGGTCTTCGTGTTGATCGTGACGATGATCGTTCAGTTGTTGCGCTCGCCGGTAACAACGTCTCAGTCCAATGGGCCGCCAACACCTCCAGGTGCCCCCTCGCCCGCGGTGCCCGGCACGGAAAAGACGCCCCCGAAGACTCCGTCGGTGGAACAGCCCGAGAAGAAGCCGCCGAAGACGTTGCCGGTGGACCAACCACCCCCGGACAAGCAGCCTCCAAGGATCAAGCCTCCGAACAACAACGCCCAACTCGAGTTGCCGTCGAACAATACTAATAAGGCGCAGAAGCAACCGACCAAGAAACACACAAAGAAGCCGCCCAAACCTCCGAGGCGACCGCCCAATCCGTTCCGCAAGATGGACCGGGCGGTCGATCTGCCCGAGTTCAACCGACAGGGCGGGGCCGGCGACCAACAGGCCGTCTCGCTGGGACCAGTTTTGTCCACGTCGAAAGCCGGATGTCAGCTTGCGCTGTTGGGCGGCAGTTCGGTCCTGGTGGGCGAGCAGAAATTCACACTCGAATCGAATCCGGATGGCGCGGCGTGGGACCTCCGCTATGTTGGGGCCGACAACCAGAAGGCCGACGTCGCCCGACTCTGGTTCGACAAGCAGGTCCTGATGTTCCAGTGGCTCGACCTGCAACGGAGCGTCCCACGCGACCACCTGCGCTTCTGCGCGTTGCGGCTTACGGCGGACGGAAAGAAAAAGCAACTCAATCTGGCCAAGACCCGTTTGGTCGACCCGATCGTGGTCGACTTGATCGGAAACACCTCGAGACAATCGACTCTGACGGAGTATCCACCCCAGCCCGAAGGGCTCCGCTGGAAGGTCACCGGCATCCGAGGCATGAAGACGAAGCCCGTCTACACACCCGGCACGACTGTCACGGCCAACGAGCGGATGGACATCGTGCTGACCGGCGATGCTCCGGGACAGATTCTCCTTCGGGTCGAGTATCGAGCAACGCCCCGGGCGACGGACCTCGAGCTGGGCGCCTACTACCAGTTGGCCGGCGACACGGTCCCGACTCGGATTTCCGTCGCCTCGGTCCAGGCCCTCAATCGGCGTCTGACCCAGTTGGTCGACAACGAGAAGAGCCTGACCGCCAAACTGAAGAAGTCTGGCAGAGGGGAAGAGGGCGTGCAGGGTCTTCGGCTGGCCGCCATGCGTCGTCAATTGGATGAAATCCGGGACCTCCTGAGATCGGCCCAGGCCATCCACGGAAAGGCCAAGATCCACTTCCGCGAGTACTTGTCGGCCGACGGCGCCGAAATCGAACTGGTCAAGACGAAGTGACCCCCCGCATGAACAGTCCGCACGAAGCATTTCGCGCCCTGGCCGACGAAAGTCGCGATCTGATCTGCCTGGCTTCGTTGCAGGGCAAGCCGTTCTACATGAATCGGGCCGCGCGGGAGTGGCTCGGGCTTCCGGACGAAGACGACGCCCTGCCCGGCTCGCTGCGCGAGTATCACGACCCGGCCTCGTGGGACGAGCTGCGCGACGTCGCCGTGCCCGCGGTGAAACAGACCGGCCGCTGGGAAGGCCCGTCGCGGCTGTGCCGGCTCGACTCCGACCGCCGGCTCTCGGTCGACACGACCGTGTTTCTAGTCGGCAGCACCGACGTTGAAAAGGCGACGTGCCTTGCCCTGATCCACCGCCGGCGGAGCCGCGAAGCGCGTCTAAAACGGGCGTTGGAGGAAGCCCAGGCCCGAAAACACACGATTCTCGAAACGTCGCTCGACCCGATCATCACCGTCAACAGTCGCGGCCTGATCAGCGAGTTCAATCGGGCGGCCGAACAGGTCTTCGGCCGGCCCCGCGAGCAGGTCCTCGGCACGGCCCCCTCCGAGGTCCTCTTCCCCGCCTCGAAGATCGAAGGTTATCAGAACCGGATCGACCGCTACCTCGACGCGGGCGAAGGCTCGCTGTTGAGCAAGCGGACCGAGGTGGTCGCCGTCCGGGCCAGCGGACTGCCCTTCGAAGCCGAACTGACCATGACCATCAGCCAGGAGCAGGGTGAGCCCGTCCTGACGTTCTTCGTCCGTGACATCAGCGCGCGAAAACGGGCCGAAGAGGAGCAACTTCGCCATGCGGCCGAACTGGAACGCTCGAACCATGAACTGGAACAGTTCGCCTACGTCGCCTCGCACGACTTGCAGGAGCCGCTACGCAAGATCCGCACTTTCGGCGACCGGCTTCAATCACATGCGGCCGAGATGCTCGACGTCACGGGCAATGAATGCATCGACCGGATGCGCAACGCGGCCGAGCGGATGCAGGCCCTGATCAATGGCCTGCTGAACCTCTCCCGCGTGACGACGAAGGCGGCCGACTTCGAGCCGGTCGACCTGGGCCGTGTCGCCCGCGAGGTCGTCGCCGATCTGGAAGTGAAGATCCAGCAGACGGGCGGCCGGGTCGACGTCGACAAGATGCCCGTCATCCAGGCCGACCCCTTGCAGATGCGCCAACTGTTCCAGAACCTGATTGGCAACGCCCTGAAGTTCCACCGCGACGGCGAGACGCCGTTGGTGAAGGTCTCCGGTCGATTTGTCCACGGCCGGACCAACCGCGTCCTGGGTGAGTCGCCCGAACGGGAACAGTGCCAGATCCTCGTCCAGGACGACGGCATCGGATTCGACACGAAGTACCTCGACCGCATCTTCGACGTGTTCCAACGCCTGCACCCGCGCGGCGAGCACGAGGGAACCGGCGTCGGGCTGGCTATCTGCCGCAAGATCGTCCAGCGCCACGGCGGCACGATCACCGCGAAAAGCCAACCCGGTGAAGGTGCCACGTTCATCGTCGTCCTGCCCGTCGTCCATTCTCCCAACGAAGGCCACTAACCCAAGACACCGACGACCCGGTCGTCTATTGCTGAATCATCCGACACTCCTTTCATTCCTTTCGAGATCACCATTCTTCCAAGACCGTTATGATCAACGCGAAAACTTTTTCGATTTTGATGGCTGACGATGACCCCGAGGATTGTCTCCTGTTGCGGGACGCCGTGAGCGGCGCCGACGTGCCGGTGAGCGTGTTCACGGTCAGCGACGGCGAGGCACTGCTCGAGTGCCTGACCTCGGGTGGCCTGGTCTCGCTGGGCGCTGCCTCGGCCCGGCCCGATTTGATCCTGCTGGATCTGAACATGCCCCGCCGTGACGGACGCGAGACGCTCCGGGCGTTGAAGAGCGACCGCCACCTGCAAACCATTCCCGTGGTGGTCCTGACCACATCGACGGCCGCGGTCGACATCGATTATTCCTATGAATTGGGCGCCAACTCCTACATCACCAAGCCCTCGACGTTCCAGGACTGGCTCGCCCTGGCGCGAACGGTTAACGATTACTGGTTCCGACTGGTTGAATTGCCGACGGGTTAAGCTGCCAACTGGAGAGTGACCATGGGCATCCGCTCGACGCGAATCTTGCTGGTCGAAGACGATCCGGACGACGTCTGGATCATGCGGGGCCTGCTGGGCGACCGGTGGGACACGCCCTTCGAACTGACCCAGGCCGAGATGCTCTCGGTCGGATTGCGGCACTGCGCGCGGGGCGGTTTCGACCTGATCCTGCTCGATCTGATGCTGCCTGACAGCCGAGGGCTCAAAACGTTTACCGACATGGCGGCCGGGGCGGGCGACGTGCCCATCGTCGTGCTGACCGGCGAGACGAACGAACAGCTCGGCGTCCAGGCTGTCCAGGCCGGAGCCCAAGACTACCTTGTCAAGGGCCAGTTGGACGACCACCTGCTCATCCGTTCGATCCGGTTCGCCATCGAACGGCACCAGCGCCGGCTGGCCGAAAGCGCGCTGCAAATCACGTCGGCCGAGTTCTACGCCGCTGCCGAGATCCAACGCCGTCTGTTTCCCGCCGCCCCGCCGCGGGTCGACGGCTACCAGATCGCCGCCGCCCTCTACCCTGCCGCCGCGACCGCCGGCGACTATTTCGACTATCTTTGCCTGCCCAACGGCCAGATCGCCGTCGCCTTGGGAGACGTCTCGGGCCACGGCATGGGGCCCGCGCTGGTGATGGCCGAAACCCGGGCCGGACTGCGAGCCTTGACCGAGACCTACAGCGACGTGGGCGAGATCCTCACCCGGGCGAATCACGTCCTGGCCATCGGCTCGGCCGAAGCGAACTTCGTCACGCTCATGCTGGCCGCCCTGAGCAGCGAACCCCGCCAGCTCACCTACGCCGCCGCCGGCCAGCGCGGCTACTTGCTCGACGCCTCGGGCAAGGCCACGATCCTCGACAGCACCAGCCCCCCGCTGGGCATCGATGACCAATTGCAGGTGCCCGCCGCCGAGCCGATCCCGCTGGAGTCGGGCCAGATCGTCGCCCTGTTCACCGACGGTGTCGTCGAGGCCGAATCGCCCACCGGCCAACGCTTCGGCGCCGCCCGCGCGTTGGACCTCATCCACCACCGGCGCACGGCCCCAGGCAGCGAGATCATCGACGCGCTGCACCAGCAGATAACCGCCTTCTGCCCCCACTCCCCCCCGGCCGACGACATCACCATCGTCCTGATCCACGTGCTGTGAGTCGGGCGGGCGTGTGTCAAGGCACTCTCCGATCGTATGCTCTGTTTGGTCGCACGCTCAAGGTGAACCTTTCCTTCTCAACTCTCTCTTGTGTAGAGTGCCCATCCCCTGGAGATTCGGGCCCCACTGTTCCGGGGGACAATTGGGTGTGTGTCTGGTCAACAAGGGATATTGGGCGAACTTGCGAAAGGAGCGTGGCATCCTCCGGTCATCCACCCCTTGATACGCCGGGGTTTTTGGGTAAGATTCTTCATCTGGCACGGCTTTGTGGCCGAAAAGCCTAGGTGTTGCCCACAGCCCCTCCAGGCCTCGGGCGACCTGGCTGCCCCTCCTGCCGGCCACCCCCAAGGCGCCGTAGCCAAGCGGCTAAGGCAGCGGATTGCAAATCCGCCATCCCCGGTTCAAATCCGGGCGGCGCCTCTTTCCTTCTCTCGTCGTGTCATCTGACGACAACGACTGACAAAGAGCGACTAAATCCTTCTGCTTCAACAGCTTCTGTCGCTCATCGCCCGAAACTGACGCTGGGCATTCCCCTGATGCATCCGATGGCCCTTGATAACAATTGAAGTCATCAGATGTTGAAGAAGGACGATCAAAGCCAGAAGTATGTGCAACTATGTGTGCAACACATTCCAGTTCGTGCCTGCGAATTGTCCTGATGGGCATGAAGCCGGGCGTGGAAGTACCGGAGATGCGTCGCTGTGAGGGAAGCAATGCGACACAGTGATGCAACTGGAAGAATGAGCCGCTGGTCGCTGCGATCGCCTCCACTCCGCTTGACACCAACGAGTATACTCTCCGTCCTTTGGTGAGAGTCAGATCATATATTGACAATTGCAACTGACGGGACACCCCATCCCGATTCCGCCTTTACGCCAGTCGTCTGTCAATCCTCCGTTCAATCTCTTCTGCGATACGCACGATTTCTTGAAGTACAAGACGTATCAAGTCGAGGGACGTGTCTTGTCTATCCATATGACTGTGGTAAATCTGCTTCCTACGGACTAACAGCTTCAGATCGTGGCGATTATACTACAAAAGCAATCGACGCTTGGGAGGATATCATCAGCGGTACTCTTCACTGGAGAAAAATGTCAAGCGCCCCAGCGAAGGAAATACGTTTTGAAGATGAAAACTGGTAATTGAGAAAAGGAGTCTGGACATGCGAAACACACAGAAACGTCAGTGCATACTTCCTCTCCTAGCCGTGGTTATGAGTTGTCTCCTCATTCTGGCATGGAGTGATATAGGGAGCGGTGCAGACACAGTGAAGTCTGTGAAAGAGCAGGTTAGCAAACCGAGAACAATACCCCTGAATCAGAACTCACTTCGAGTAACTGATCCGCTTGATGATAAGACAAAGGACGCGAAGGTTATCCTTCAGGAACAACGATACGACGTTGTCCTTAAGAAAGGAACGGCCGACACGACGAGTGAATGGAGCGGTGCAATGATTTGCTATGAATTACGTTCCACGAAGACTGCCGTCCCATATTCTCACGCTATCTGGAGCTTTAGTCCTCTTGTTGGATTTCGACTGTTTGCTCATGGTACAGGAGAGAATTACCTCGCGTGGGTGGAGGGAACAGTAGTCTGCTTTGAGGATGTGTCGAAATCAAAGGGTAAGGAGGCAAGTCTGACCGAACACGTTGCAAAAAAACACCACAGGTATTTAGTGCCCGTTGCTGATCTTGCTGGTAGAGAACCTTTTGAAGGACTCAATGCCTTACACAGCGACATCAACATTGTGTCTGTGGGAAAGGATAAGGCTGGTTTTTTACGAGTGAAGGTCCAAAGCCCTCACACGGGAAAAATCTTCGAGTTTGTTTATGATGGGAAGGTCTGGAAAGAGTAGGCACAGCATAAGCAAGAGGCCAGTAAAGTAAGGTATGCCCATTCGAATCCTCTTCAAAAAACTATCACGCTCCAAGGGACAGATAATCAAAGCTGGTCACTCGCCCTCCGGTCTATCATGTGCGGAGCATCACAGTCTTCGTACTCGTAGAAAAAAGTTGAATCTCACTGGAGTTGTCGGACATGCCCACGCAAGCGTGGAGCATGGCGCCCGATGCCTTCGGGGCTGGTGGAATCGTGGGCGTTGGCCGTTTACTCTTAGAAGAGGGCTTGCACTAGGGTCAGGCAGCCCAGGAAGCAGGTGAAGCCGCCGACGGTGGCGCGCATGGCGTTTTCGGGGATC
>JAFGFF010000377.1 GCA_016931075.1 Pirellulales bacterium
AGGCCTCGATCGCTGAGAACCGGGTGAAGAACATCGAGCAGACGGCCCTGGATCAGGCCTGGCAGTTCGTCAAGTCGATGAAGAACACGGTGCAAGCGGCCCTGGCCCGGGTCGAGGCGGGCGAAGCCCAGGTGGATTACGCCAAAAAACACTTCGAGCGGGTCAAGGCCCTGGCCAAGTCGTCCACCCTGTCCGAGGAAGACCTGGACCGCGCGACGCTCGATCTGATCAAGAGCGGTGTCGAATCGCGTCAGGACAAGCTGGTCCACGCGGCCATGGTCGCCATGGAGAAGGCGACCAACTTGTTGCCGAAGATGATCCAGCAGCAGATGGACAACAAAGCGTTTCGTGAGAAGGTGCTCGAGAAAGAGAAAGCTGAAGCAACGGCCCGGCTGGAACGGATCCGCGAGAATCAGGTGCGAGGTCAAATGACCAGCCCGGTCGACGGCGTGGTGCTCGAACGCTTCGTTCAGAGCGAGCGATTTCTGTCGGCTGGGACGAATCTGCTGGAGATCGGTCGGCTCGAAGACCTCGAGGTGGAGGCCGACGTGCTGAGTCTCGACGTGGTCAACGTCAAGGAAGGCGATCCGGTCCTGATCGTCGGACCGGCGGTGGGCAAGAAACCGGCGCACGGGACGGTCAAGAAGATCTACCCCGCCGGATTCACGAAGGTCAGCTCCCTGGGCGTCGAGCAGCAACGCGTCAAGGTCATCATCGAGTTGAACAAGGAAGACCTTGCCCGGCTGTTGGACGAGCGCCACATCGAGGTCGGTTATCGCGTCCGCGTCGAGATCACCACGGCCGAGAAACCCGACGCCCTGGTCATCCCCCGGACGGCCCTGTTCCGCGGGACGGACAACCAGTGGCAGGTCTACGCCGTCCGCGGCGGCCGGACCGTGCTCCAGACGGTCCAGGTGGGCCTGATGAACGATCGCCAGGCCGAAGTCACCAAGGGGCTCGAGGCCGGCGAGCGGGTCATCGTGGCCCCCGAAAACAGCCTCCGCGAGGGTCAACGCGTGGCGGCCGCCGGTGGGTGATGCGGACCGTAGGGATCACACCGCATCTGCCGGTTCCCGTTTGCCCGACGGCCTGTTGTGGCCTACCCTTTTCTTGGTGCGGTATCGTGGGGCCGGCTGCGCCGAAGAGGCTGTTTCGATACCGGAACAAGGGGGTATTCGCATTTACGCCGCCGGCAGCCGCGAGCTTGGCTGGGCGAGTCGCGTTGAGCCCCTTCTTCCTCCTTTTCCTTCCGACACGAGAGTGACGACATCCATGGCCGTTGAAAACTTCCCGTCGATCGATCTGAAGCAGATCTTGACCGTTGGCCAGTTGCCGGCCATGCCCCAAAGCGCCGTCTCTCTGCTGAATCTTTCGCGAGACGAAGACAGCGGCCCGGCCGAATATGCCATTGCGATCGAGGCGGACCCCGGGCTGACGGTCCAGGTTCTGCGGTTCGTCAACTCGTCCTATTTCGGATTCCGAAACGAGATTTCGAACGTCAAGCAGGCGATCACCCTGGTCGGCGTGCGGACGATCAAGAACTTCGCGCTGTACAGCGCGGTGTTCAGCATGATCCCCAATCCGAAGTGCGGACCTTTCGACCTGAGGAAGCTCTGGCAGGACTCGCTCCGCCGAGGGCTGTTCGCTCGCCGGATGGGCAAGGTCCTGGGCATGAAGGAGGCCGAGGAACCGTTCGCCGCGGCCCTGCTGCAAGACATGGCCGTTCCGCTATTGGCCAAGGAAGTGCCCGACGCTTATGCCACGCTCTTTGGAGCCAGAAGCGATGCCGAAAGCAAAATCCGGCTCTCGCGGCTGGAGGAGCACGTCTTCGGCTGGACCCACGCCGAAGCGGCCGGTATCGTCGCCCGCGAGTGGCACCTGCCCGAGGCCTTCAGCACGCTGATCGAAGATCACCTGGCCGTGGAACATTGGGTAAACCACGCCGACAGCGAACCGGGCCGGCTGGCCGTCTCGCTCTCGGCCCTGCTGCCGACCACCGGCGATCCCACGTGGCCCGAGTTCAATCAGTTCGAAAAGTACTACGACCAGGTCCGCCCGATCGGCAGCCCCACGGTCCAGGAACTCCTGGGCGAGGTCGACCGCGAGTTCGCCGGCTTTGCCCCGATCCTGAAGATCGCCGTCCCCACCCAGACCCTGGTCGACCGCTACAACAACGTCCTGGAAGCCGCCCCGCACACGGCCTAACAGGCTGTCGGCTCGTTGCGACATATCTTCTGTAGGGAACGCCCTCTGTGGCGTTCCTGGTCACCGTGTCGCATTGATTATCCCCATGCCGATGGAAATACCCGGAACGCCACAGAGGGCGTTCCCTACAGGTGAATTCTGCCTGGCGACACTGTTTCGCCCGGTAATCTGTTCCGGCCGCTCTTGTGCGATTTCTTGCTTTGGGGTAAGTACATCATGGGGTGGCGTTGTGCCTGCTCTTGCGGGTGGTGGCATGACGAGCGTTCGGAGGGCCCGCGGAAAAGGTGCCAGGCACCTTTTGTGCGAAGCACCCAAAGGGCCGTTCCGGCAAAAGGTGCCTGGCACC
>JAFGFF010000378.1 GCA_016931075.1 Pirellulales bacterium
AGCGGAGGGCACGGGACTCGAACCCGCAACCCCGGTCAAGGGGCACCTCATTTCCAGTGAGGCCGCTAGCCAATTCGCTTACCCTCCGGTTCGCTTGCTCTCCCGTTCTCGGGAGAGGCGTCAGTCGGCGACGTGGGCGCCGCTGATGAGCTCGATGAACTCGCGGTTGGACTTGAACTTGGCCAACTTGGCGGTCAGTTGTTCCATGGCGTCGACGTGGTGCATGCTCGACAGGGTGCGGCGGAGCATGGTGACGGCGTGGAGCGTTTCGGGCGGGAGGAGCTTTTCCTCGCGGCGGGTGCCCGACTGGCCGATGTCGATGGCCGGCCAGACGCGGCGGTCGGCCAGCTTGCGGTCCAGGACCAACTCCATGTTGCCCGTGCCTTTGAACTCCTGGAAGATCAGTTCGTCCATCCGGCTGCCCGTGTCGATCAGGGCGGTGGCCACGATGGTCAGCGAGCCGCCTTCCTCGAACAACCGGGCGGTGGCGAAAAGCTTCTTCGGGATGTCCATCGCCTTGACGTCGATGCCGCCGCTCATGGTGCGGCCCGTGTTGCCGACCCATTTGTTAAACGCCCGGGCCATTCGGGTGATCGAGTCCATCAACAGGAAGACGTCCTTGCCCATCTCGGCCAGCCGGCGACATCGCTCGACGACGAGTTGGGAGAGGCGGACGTGGCTTTCGATCTCACGGTCGAGGCTGCTGGCGATGACCTCGCCGTCGACGGCGCGGCGCATGTCGGTGACTTCCTCGGGCCGCTCGTCGACCAGCAGGACCATCAGCGTGACGTCAGGGTAGTTGGTCGAGATGGCCTGACTGATGTGCTGGAGCATGATCGTCTTGCCGGTTCGCGGCGGGGCAACGATCAAAGCCCGCTGGCCCTTGCCCAACGGCGTCAGGAGGTCCATCACCCGGGTCGTCAGGGGCGTGGGGCCCGTTTCGAGCCGGAGCCACGACTCGGGATTGATCGGCGTGAGCTCGTCGAACGACTTGACGTTCGGGTATTCCTCGGGCGGCATGCCGTCGACGTCGGTGATCTCGCGGAGCCGGGGGCCCTGTTGGCGCCGGCCTGGCTGGACCATGCCGCGGATGTGGACGCCCTCGCGCAGGCCGAATTTGTCGATCATGCTGCCGGGCACGAACGGGTCGGTCATCTGGCGGAGGTAGTTGGCCTCTGGATCGCGGAGGAATCCGTAACCGTTGGGGTGCATTTCGAGCACGCCGCCCCCCGGCTCGGCTGGCCCGGTCTCTTCTGGAGCATCCTGATCCGGTCGGTGCTGCCCGTCGCGGTTGTGACTGTTTCGGTCGCCACGATTGTTCGATCGGGGTCGCGAGCCGTAGTTCCCGCCCGAGCCACCTCGTCCGCTCGAGGAACCACTCCGTCCGCGGGATCGCCCCTTCTTCCTCTTAGCCATGAAACACCTTCGTCGATCAGTGTTCTCGAACGGTGGTTTGACGCGAAACGGCTCAAACCCGGGCTTCCTTGGGTCGCCCTCCGTTCTTTTGATATGCAAGGCCCAAATACACGATGACCGGGAAAGGCCCGGCACCGGTCTTCCCGTGGCGCCTTGCGGCGCAACGTAGAAACAGCCTTCGTGTCACCCAGGGCACCGCCACCGGGCGTTTCCCGCGACGCGCGGGACGTCTGCCCGACGGTGAAGGGCGCGTTTCGCAACGCCCTGCCCAAACCGCATGGAATTGCGGAAGTCGTATCTCCGCGCGTCCTTTCGTCGTGTCAACGCGTGGCGAGCACACGGATTCCGGTGCGCGCACACGGACTTTCGACGGCGAGGTCGCGCTCGGCCGGGCCCCCATTGACGGCTGCACTTCTGGCGATTCACTCAGGCAATGCGAAAGACCCTGAAAGGGAAACTTCCGCGGTTTGCCCTCCGATCATCGGCTTTGCAGATGTCAAAAGGATCCCAGGGCGGTCCCACGGCAATCGGCCGCAGGGCCTGTCAGAAAGTGAATCCTCGTTGGCGAACGAGAATCGTATCACTTACGTTGGTCCGCCGAAGGCAGACCGTACACACGTGGAGCACGCCAACGAAACCCCCCACCGAAACCCTGTCATCCGGCAACCTGCCAACCGGCAGCCCAAACCGGGCCGCGCACGGCCGACGTGATCCTGTTGGCAAACTCCTAGAAGCCCTTCCTTGTGGCCAATCTACGGCGTCAGCTTGTCTCTGGGGCTTAATTACCCAATCCAGCCTACCTGGAAGCGTCGACCTTTTTGTGGTCCAACGCGAGACCCCCGTTTCGGAAAACCTGGTTTCTCCGCAAAGAGCACCGACTTCCGCGGGGTGGCCCAAAGACACTCAATCGTGGGCCCAAAGCGCCTACCAGCGAGGCAGAACTCAAATCTACGGCTATCTTAACCTTGTGTCGGCCTGTGTCAAGGTACGGCTGGACGATTCCCCCAAAAAGGCCCTTGTTTCGGTTTCGGAGGATCATCCGGCCCCAAGAGGTCCAGCCGGGCGATGGCCCTGGAGGGACTCAACCCGACCTATCTTACATACCCCATTCCTCCTGGCTTGGCAAGGCCACTTGCCGCTTTTCCGCCCGGCTGGCCCGAAAACCCGTCTTTTCGGCACGACCGCTCCATTTTGACGCCACTCCTCGCCAGGACCCATCCGATAAGCAAAAAGGATCGGCCCTGGGGCAATCGCCTCGGAGACCGTGTTCAGGGCGTCGCCAAGACCGGCCTGGGGGGTCGGCTGCGCAGTTGGTGAGGGAACTCAATCGCACGTCGAGGGAGTGGCGATCATGCGGGCAAGAGCTTCATTCTGGTGCATTCTGGCGTTGGTCGCGACGACTGCCGCCAGTGCCGTGGCCCAACAGCCTATCCGCTGGGAGACCGATCTGCAGACCGCTCAGCAGCACGCGGCACGGTCCAACCGGCTCGTGCTGGTCCATTTCTGGGCGCCCTGGTGTGGGGTGTGCAATGAAATGGAGCGGGACGTGCTGTCCAACCCGGCTGTCGTGGCCGCCATCACGGCCAACTACGTGCCGGTGAAGCTCAACGTCGATCACCACCGTGTGACGGCCCATCAGATGGGCATTAATATGGTCCCGGCCGACGTCATCCTCACGCCCCAAGGCCAGGTGGTCTCGGCCATCCGAGGCCGCGTGCCGCAGCAGCAATATACAACACAACTTCAGTTGGCCGTGACCAATTCGCGTCGGGCGCCCGTCACGCCCTACATGGCACAACGTCCTGTTTCGCCTCCGGTAGCGCCGCCAGCAGTAGCCGGTCCGGGGCAGTTTCCGCCCGCTGGCCCCGGAACGCCGCCAGGCATTTCCGCGCCGGTTACCCCAATGTTTGCCAATCAACAGCCTGTCGGCCCGCCGGCGCCGGGCGGTGTCGCGCCGCCGAGCCCACCGGTCTTTGGGCCAACGGTGAACCAACCGCCAACCGGATTGGCCGGCCAGGGCATCGCCGCGCCGCCGGTGCAACCGCCCATGTCGGCCCCGCCCATGGGACCACCAGCGGGCGTCGGGACGCCCGGCGGGTATGCAGATCCGAACTTCGCTGGTCCGGCCCCTGGCCAGACACCGCCGTCCGGGCCGCAGCCGCTGCAACAGGAGCAGGGCGCTGCCCCCTTGGCGCTCGACGGGTGTTGCCCCGTGGAGTTGGTCGAGCGAGGGACCTGGAAGCCGGGCGATCGGCGTTGGGGAGCCGTCCACGAGGGACGAACCTACCTGTTCGCCGGCCCGGAACAACAGAAAAAATTCCTGGCCCACTATGAACTTTACGCGCCGATCAACGCGGGCAACGACATCGTGCTCCAGCTCGACCAGCGGCGCACCGTCGAGGGCCGGCGGCAGCACGGCGTCTTCTTCAAGAATCGCATCTATCTGTTCGCCGACGAGAACTCGCTCGAACAGTTCCGCAAACGGCCCGCCGACTACGCCGACGCCTACCAACGCGCCGCCCAGGCCTCGCTGGGCCACGCGTATCGGTAACACCACGACTGGGTGGCACCTCATCTTCGTAGGTCAGCCAGTAGGTCAGGCTGTGCCTGACAGGAACCACCGATTGATGTTCTGTAGGGAACGCCCTCTGTGGCGTTCCAGTTTTGGAGGCACAACAATCCTGCAGAAACCACAGGAACGCCACAGAGGGCGTTCCCTACAGTAGTAGGTCAGGCACAGCCTGACCTACGGGACAGGGCGCCTCCGGCTTCGCGTTCAGCGATCGTTCAAATCAAGGACCTCGATGTCTTTGAACTGGACGTCCATGTCCTTGCCGCCGTGCAGTTGCAGGGCGATGTGGCCTCGGGTACGGCCCGGGTCGTCCAGCAGCTCGGCCGTTTTGATCCCGTTGAGATGGACGACCATGCGACGGCCGATCGCCACGACCGAGAGCGTGTTCCACTTGCCGACTTTGTAGATCTTTTTGACGAGTTTCACGTCGGGTTTGACGACCCATTTGCGGCCGTCGCTTTCGTACAGGCCGCCGGTCTCCGGAGTCATGTCGATTTCGGCCTGGAACCCGACGATGCCGCTGTGGCCGCCCTCGCCGACGCGGAAGTAGAGCCCGCTGTCGCCCGCCTTGGCCAGGAACTTCAGCCGGACGGCAAAGTCGTCGTACTGGCGATCGGTGACCAGATGGCCGAACTGCTTGTCGCTCTTCTCCTTCGTGCCGTGGATCGCGCCGTCGACGATCTTCCAGTCGCCGGCGCCCTTCTTGTGCCAGCCGTCGAACGTCTTTCCGTCGAAAATCGGCTTCCACCGCCGGCGGCCCAGGTCCTTCAGACGGATGTTTCGCCAGCGGATCTGGCCTTCCTTGCCGGAGTGGACTTGCAGGGCGATGAACCCCTCCAGATCGACCGGGTCGATCAGGTCGGCGCAGGGGACGCCGTTGATCCAGGTCTTGATCGACGGGCCAATCGCTTGGATCTTGATCGTGTTCCAGTCGTCGAGTTTCATCGCGGCCCGGGCTTTCTCCTTGCCCTCGAGCGAATAGAGCCAACCGCGCCGGGCCTCGTCGTAGAGGCCGCCCGAAAAGCGGCGCGGCGTGGGGTCCAGTTCACACTGGTAGCCGAACACCCGGCCGTTCCCGTTGCGCTGGTGGCTGCGGAGTTGGATGCCCGAGTTGCCCAAGACGTCGAATTTCGTCTCGAGTTCCAGGACGAAGTCGCCGTAGGTCTTTTCGGTGCAGAGGAACGTGTTGGCCCGGCCCGGTCCTCGCCGTCCGACGATGCAGCCGTCCTCGACGGCGTAGGTGGCGTTGCCGCCCGCCTTGCGCCAGCCGGACAGGGTCTTGCCGTCGAACAGGGGCACGAAGCCTTGTTCCGTATTTGACGCCTTGGGGGCCTTCTGCCGCGAGGGCAGCGGGCCCATCACCTTCGACACGGACGGCTCGATCGCCTCGGCCCAGGTCTGGTAGGCGGCCGGGGCCGGGTGCAGCAGGTCGGGCATCACGTCGCGAGCCAGGGTCCCGTCCGGGCCAAGGAACCGGGGGCCGATGTCCAGGTACTCGACCCCCTGGCCGTCGGCCAGCTTGGCAATCAGGGCGTTGGCCTTCTGGTTGACCTGACGCCGGGCGTCGCTCGGCCCGGCGCCGCGGGGAAAGATGGCCAGGATGAGCACCTTCGTCTCGGGGAGCTTCGCGCGGAGCTTTTGGACGATGTGCTTGACGCCGTCGGCGATTTCCTCCGGCGTGTTCGAGCCCGAGTTGTTCGTGCCGATCATCAGGACGGCCAGCTTGGGCGAGATGCCGTCGAGGTTGCCGTGGTCCAGTCGCCATAGGACGTGCTGCGTCCGGTCGCCGCCGATGCCCAGGTTCACCGCGTTGCGCGGCGCGTAAAACTTGTCCCAAACGGCCTTGCCCTTGCCCTCCCAGGCGTGCGTGATCGAATCGCCGATCAGCAGCAGATCGACGTTGCCCTGTTTGACTCGGGCGTTGAACGCCTCGTGACGTTTTTTCCACGGGCCGTTACGCGGCTCGGGGCGGATGGCCGAGTGGAGCTTGGACGCGGCGGCCGGCTCCTTGGCAA
>JAFGFF010000379.1 GCA_016931075.1 Pirellulales bacterium
AAATCCCACTGCACATTCGCCCTGCTCAGGACCCCGACGGCCCGGGTCGTAAAGAGCACGCCGACCAGCGGCCGGGATTCGTCGGGCAAGGGGACGCAGCCGGCCAGCGTGTAGGTGAAGTCGGGCACCGTCGTGGCCGTCCGCAGGCTGACCGGTCCGGGCGTCACGCGGGCGACCTGATCGCTCTGGAAGGCCTCGGCCGGGATCACCACGGGCCGGGGTTTCGGCTCGCCGGTGGCTTGGATCCAGAAGGCAGTCATCATGGCGTAATCGCCCGCCGCCGCGTGATAATACTCGAACCGGTGCGGCCCGGCCGTCAGGTTTTTCTTGCCCGCCAGGCTGGGGCGTGCTTGATACAACGGTCGACGATGGCCGAGGGCTTCCACGATGACTTGCCCATCGACGAGCAGGAAACTGCAATTCTCGCTCGACGTCCAGAACAGATACTCGCCCGGCTTGTCGACGTGCAGCGTGCCCGAGTAGCGGCTCAGAAATGGCCCTGGTGTAAGTTGGAACGGATTTCGCGCGTGATAGACCCGATCGACGTAGCCGGCCCCCAGCGGCGCAGCCGACTCGAACGCCTGGCGGACCGAATCGAGCCGCCGGAGGTTGCACTGTTTGAAGTGTCGTGTTTCGAGAAGCAGCCCGACGTCACTCGACCACTTAGGCGCCCTGCCCGCCTCGGGCCCCGGGCCGCCGTAGAGGATCGTGTAGTCTGTTTGTCGTTCGGCCGTCTCGAACGCCAGACGGCAGAAATCGCCCGGCCCAAGCTGCAGCACCCGGACCGGCACTGGTTTATGGTCCCGGCCCAACACGACCACGTTACGCCCCTCCGGCCCGATGAGCCCCTGGTGCAAGAACTCGACCTCCGCGACCGGCCGCATTTCCTTGGCTGGAATCTTGACCGTCCGGGCCGCCTCGAACTGAACGCCCAGCGTGCGAAACGACTGGGCCTGGGCTTTGGTGCCGGTCAATAACGCAAGAATGGCGACCGCTATCGCCATCTGGCCCAGAAGGGGCAATAATCGGGCTGCCTGAGGGCGATTCATAATGGGCGACCGTTTACCTACATCGTCGCAGACCGTTGACCTCACCTGCCCTTCCATTCTAATGTAGAGGTGGCCACTATTTCACTCCCCAGGGAACGGCACAGATGAGCTCGACACCGCCGTCGCGTCCCCCCCAGATCGGACCAGAGGAGGCGGTCCGGCGTGTCGCCCAGGCTCGCGAGGCGCTGGTCGGCGAGGTCCACAAGGTCATCATCGGCCAGGACGAGATGATCGAACAGATGCTCTTGTGTCTGTTCGCCCGAGGGCATTGCCTGACGATCGGCGTGCCGGGGCTAGCCAAGACGCTGACCATCTCGACGATTGCCCGGGCGCTGCACATGCGGTTCAGCCGCATTCAGTTCACGCCCGACCTGATGCCCAGCGACATCACGGGCACCGAACTCATCGACCAGGACGCGGCCACCGGGCAGCGGACGTTCCGGTTCGTCCACGGGCCGGTCTTTGCCAACATCGTCCTGGCCGACGAAATCAACCGCACGCCGCCCAAAACCCAGGCCGCCTTGTTGCAGGCGATGCAGGAGCACGAAGTCACGGCCGCGGGCAAGACCTACCCGCTCGAACCGCCGTTTTTCGTCATGGCCACGCAGAACCCGATCGAGCAGGAAGGCACGTACCCTCTGCCCGAGGCGCAGCTCGACCGGTTCATGCTCTCGATCAACATCGGCTATCCCAGCCGGGAGGAAGAGCGGCGGATCGTCCAGGCCACCACGCAAAGCGCCGACCAGGAAGTCACCCCGGTGCTGCAGGGCAAGGACATCCTCTGGATCCAGCAGCTTGTCCGCCAGGTACCGGCCAGCCAGCACATGGTCGACTACGCGGTCGACCTTGCCCGAGCTACCCGGCCCAAGGAGCCCGACAGCCCGGCGTTCGTCAAGAACTGGCTAGCCTGGGGGGCGGGTCCTCGGGCGGCGCAGAACATGATCCTCGGGGCGAAAGCCAGGGCGATCCTCCAGGGTCGATTCGCCGTCAGCGCCGCCGACATTCGCCATGTCGCCCCGCCCGTGTTGCGCCACCGCATCTTCACCAACTTCAACGCCGACGCCGAAGGGATCGACACCGAACGTGTCGTCCGCCAGATTTTGGAGACGGTCCCCGAGCCCAGTTACGGCGAACCCGTCGGCCCCCGCCCATCCCGGCCCGCTCCGGCCCCCCAGCCGGCCGCGACCCAACCGGCTGCTCGGCCTTCACCGCCGCAGCCCAGCCCGCCGGTCAACGGCCCTGCGCCTCCAGCCCCGCCACCGCTTCCGCCGCGCAAAGGGGTTTGACCGCCCGGGATTCAAGTCTTTTCTTGCCGCGCACGATTTCTCTGCCCCGGCCCCTTGGTCGCGCGAGGGCGTCGCACTACAATCACGAAAGTGACTCTCAGAAATCGCATGATGGCCTGTTGGAAGATGGGCCCGTGGCATTCTATTGCCCTTTTCAACAGCCCCAGCAAAACGCGCCGGCCGTCTTTACCGAGCGGCGGCCCGGGCGTCCCAGATTGGATCTCTCGGAATGCCTCCGTTCGTGTTGACACGAGGGCGAGGGGGCTCGTATCTTGTGAGGAGCCAAGTTATCGTTCACAGCCTGCGGAAAAGGTGACAGCCACCTTTTGCCGGAACGGCCCTTCGGGTGCTTTGCACAAAAGGTGACTGTCACCTTTTCCGCCGCGTTGCCCCGGGCTGTGAACGCTTACGGAGCCAAGGCTGGCCGGACATACGCTTGCAGGAGGAAACGTGCCTTGAAACACACCATTTCGGGCTTGGTTAAAAACCGCGCCGGCATCTTGGCGCAGGTCGTGGGGCTCTTCAAAGAGTTCGACGTGAATATCAAAAGCGTCGCCGTCAGCGAGACCGAATCGATCGAGACGTCCCGCCTGACCCTTGTCGTCGAGGGGCACGACAAGGAGGTCCAGGAAATCACCAGACAGATCAGTAAACTCCCCGATGTGGTCGAGATCGATGACCTGGCCCGCGAGGAGTTCCTCGACCGGGAGATGGCCCTGGTCAAGGTCCATTTCGAGCCGAACGTCCTCAACCACCTCATGCAATTGGCCGAGGTGTTCGGGGCCCAGGTCATCGCGATGGGCAAACGGACCATCACGTTCGAGATGTCGGGCGACGAGGACCGGGTCGACGGCTTCATTAACGCCGTGATGTCGTTCGGCATCCGCGCGCTGGCCCGGAGCGGCCGTGTCGCGCTCAAACAGGGTGACGACGTGTGAGACGGACTACACTTGGAGACGCCGTGACCTCAAAGGTGTGAGACGGGCCGCATGAAGAGGATCCGCACGCTCAAAGACATTCTCCTCCTCGCCAAGAAGGACGCCGGCCGGAAGAAACTTGTCTTGGTCGGCGCCGACAACTGCGAGGGGCTCAAATCGCTCAGTGAAGCGATGCAGCACGGTCTGGTCCAGCCCGTGCTGGTGGGCGACAAAGATAGCATCATCAAAACGGCCCGGTCGGCCAAGTTCGCTCTGCGCGGTATCGAGGTGATCGACCACCCCAACCCGACCGAAGCGGCCGCCGTCGGCGTGGCCATGTGCCGCTCGGGCGAGGTCGACATCCTGATGAAAGGTTCCGTGGGCACAGACGTGGTGCTCCGGGCCATCCTCGACCGCGAGCGCGGCCTGGGGCGTGGCGGGCTGCTAAGCAACGTCACCGTGTTCGAATCGCCCACCGAAAAGCGGCTCTTGTTCATGACCGACCCGGCCGTGAATATCAACCCCGACCTGGCTCGAAAGGTCGAGATGCTACGCAACGCCGTCTTGGTCGCCCATCAACTGGGCTTCGAAACGGTCAAGGCGGCCGTCTTGACCGCGGTCGAAAAGATCAACCCGAAGGACATGCCGGCCACGGCCGACGCCGCCGTG
>JAFGFF010000380.1 GCA_016931075.1 Pirellulales bacterium
CACTGAGGCCCGGCTCGCCCCACGTGGGCCAGCGCTCCGGAATCGACGCCCAACACGAGACCGTCCGGGCCGACGTACGCAGCCATTTCGCCGTTGTCGCCGAGCCAAGTGGCCACGAAGGCGGGCTCCTTGGCCTTGACGACACTTTGCACGGATTTGACCTGACGATCGCCCGAAAGACCGAGAATGGCGTTTCTGGCCGTTTCGGGAACCTGGTCGAGCGTGACATCCTCGGGCGTGTTGTTTTCGACTGCTTTTCTCTTGCTGTCCTTCTCTTGCTTGCGCGTCGCGTCGCGCCGGACGAGACGGCCCTCGGCGTCGTACAACTCAAGGATGATGGCCTGACGGTCGACGTAGCCGACCCCGTAGTAGTGCTCATTCTCGTAGGACAGTTCGTCGAGGACGTCGAACTTGACCTCTTCCTCCTCGTTGCCTTTCTCGCTACCGGCTTTGGAGGAATCGGCCGCTTCCTTGGAGACGTTGGAACTGTCCTGCGCGTCTTTTCCTTCCTTCGAGCGTTCTTTCTCTTTCTTGGCCGCGTCTTCCTTTTTCTCCTTCTCCAACCGGTCAAGGATCGGCGCGATGGTCTTCTGGACGGCGGCGGGCGCGGCGGAAAGTATGATAGGCTTCGGGCTGCCGGCCTCGAGCGAACCAAAAACCATTGGGACATAGGCAAGACTCAAGATGCCCAGGCCGAGGCCGAACTTGACGGGGGTCGACGGCTGCAGTCCCCGCCGGTCGAGCCAGGCCCAGAGCCCCGCAAACAAAGGCGCCAAGATCACAATGGCCGCCGGATTAACGGACTGATACCAGGTAGCCGGGAACTCGTGGCCGAACACGCGACGGTCGGTCCAGTGCAGGGCGAACAAGTTGAGCGACGAGGCGGCCTGCTCGAATGCCACCCAAAACACAATGCCAAAAACGGCCAGCACGACGATCACGGCCATGCGATCCCAATCGACGCGGGTGAGCGGTCGCGTTCGCTCGTATTCGTCGATTCGCGCCTGTTCAATTTCCTCGGGTGTCGGCTCATGGCCTTCCTCGTGCTGGGCTTCGTGGTGGGGTGGCAGACCGATTCCTTTCAGGTAGAACGGGCGGACTACCTGGTAAACGATCAGGCCAAGCGTCATGCCGGCGGCGGCCGAGCCGAAACCCCAGTGCCAGCCGTACGTTTCACCGATGGTCCCGGCCACAAGCGTCGACATGAAGGCACCCACGTTGATGCCCATGTAGAAGATCGTGAAACCCGAGTCGCGCCGCGGGTCGTCGGCGCCGTAGAGCTGGCCGACCATCACGGAAACGCACGGCTTGAACAGACCCGTTCCGAGAACGATCAGCACGAGTCCGAGCATGAAGGTCAACAGGGGAGCTGGCGCGGTGGAAAGCAGCACGACGTCGACGTTTTCGCCCGCGCCCCAGTATTCGGCCAGGAATAAGAGGGCTTGTCCGATCGCCATGATCCAGCCGCCGAACAGCAGCGAGCGATGCGTTCCCAGGTACTTGTCGGCGAGCCATCCGCCGAACATGGGCGTGAAGTAGACGGCGGATGTGACCACGGCCAGGAGCAATTGGGCCGACTTCTCCGTCCATCCAAAACCCGGATTGGCCGCCGAGAGCTTTGAGATAAGATAAAAAACCAAAAGCGCCCGCATCCCGTAGTAGCTGAACCGCTCCCACATCTCGGTGATGAACAGCACCCAAAGTCCCTTGGGCTGGCCCTTGGCCGCCTTGACCTGGGCCACCTCCGGCGAAGCACTCATGTCGTTCGAATCGGTGGACTCGCTCACGGGAAAACTCCTGAATAAAGCGTGTGCCTGGAGAGGAAGTGCTTATCATAGGGCAAACCCTTGGGGGGTGCAATGACCTGGGCAATCCTCAAGGTGACGCCGTGACGACGAGCGGTTCTGGTGGGCAATGCCCACCCTACGTTTGTGGCACGGGTGAGGCGAACCGGGGGAATCGGGCAAATCAGCCGTTGAAAAATTCACGCCCGGACGTCATAGTAAGAGGTTCAGGTGGCCACGTTGCGAACAGCTTGAGTCGGACCCAAGATACAGGTTTCTTGCTCGCGTTCGGCCAACCGATATTCCCACCGACGAACCCCATACTACCGAAGGGTATCTCTCGTGCAACGGTTCATGCTCAGATCGAAAATCCACCGCGCCACGGTCACCGGCGCCGATCTGAATTACGAGGGGAGCATCGCGATCGACGGCGATCTGTTGGAAGCCGCCGACATTCTGCCCGGCGAGCAGGTCCATGTCCTGAACCTCAACTCCGGAGCAAGGTTTGTCACCTATGCGATCCTCGCGCCAGCCGGCTCCGGCACGATCCTGCTCAATGGTCCGGCCGCTCGATTGGGTATGCCTGGAGACAAGGTCATTGTCATCTCCTACTGCACCGTCGGCGACGAAGAAGCGCGGACACTCAAACCCAAGATCGTCCGGGTGGACGAGAAAAACCGCCCGATAGACTGACCGGGCCATGCTAGAATTGCTACGTTGAACCTCGGGCGTGAACCCCCAAGGAAGGAAGGACTCGTCCCGAGAGGCAACCGCTACGGATTGTAGCGAATAAAGCACTTCTGGCGAGCCTTCCATGATGCCACCTACTTCCACGCTGTTTGGACAACTGGGCATTTCTCTCTTGCTCGGCCTTCTCGTGGGCCTGCAGCGAGAACACGCTGCCGCGACGACCGGGCTGCGCACGTTTCCCCTGATAACCGTCCTAGGCACGGTGGCTGCCCTGCTCGCACTCAAATTCCAGTCGGGCGGTTGGATCGTGGCCATGGGATTCATCGCCGTGGTCGCCGTCCTCGCGGTGGCCAGATCGGCCAAACTCAAACAGGAGGACTATTCTCACGGCTCAACCACTGATGTCGCGGTCCTGGTGATGTACGGGGTCGGTGCCTTGCTGGTTGTTGGGCCCATGGCCGTGGCCATCGCCATCGGCGGCGGCGTGGCCGTCCTGTTGCAGTTCAAACCCGAACTCCACGGTTTCGCTCAACGGCTCGGCGACAAGGATCTTCGCGGGATCATGCAGTTCGTTTTGATTACTTGCATCATATTGCCAGTCCTACCCAATAACCCCATTTTTTCGAGTGAAACGTACGGACCGCTTGCCGTTCTCAATCCGTTCCAAATCTGGCTCATGGTGGTTTTGATCGTCGGCATGAGCCTTGGGGGGTACATCACCTATAAGTTCTTGGGGCACAATGCGGGCATCTTGCTAGGTGGGCTGCTTGGAGGAGCCATTTCGAGCACTGCCACGACCGTGAGTTACTCGCGTCAGGCCAGGGGAAGCCTCATCGGTCCTTCGACGGCAGCCGTGGTGATCCTGATCGCCTCGACCATGGTTTTCGCCCGCGTATTGATCGAGATCGCGGTGGTCGCGCCAGGTTTTCTGCATTGCGCCGCGCCACCGATCTGCGTTTTGGCAGCGTTGACAGCTTTGCCATCGCTGGCTGTCTGGTATCGCATGCGTCACACGCCGGCTCCCATGCCCGAGCAGGACAATCCCACGCAATTGAAATCAGCCGTCTTCTTCGGCGTGATGTATGCTCTTGTGCTGCTTGCACTGGCCGCGGCCAAAGAGTACACAAGCCACGAGTACCTTTACGCGGTCGCCGGACTGTCGGGATTGACCGACATGGACGCCATCACGCTCTCAACCGCAACCATGGTCCGCAACGGCGAGCTGATCGAAGGCGACGCCATGCGAATGATCGTCGTGGCCAGTCTGGCCAATCTGGTGTTCAAGGCCGGTATCGTCGGACTAATGGCCAATCGACGACTCCTTGCCCAGATTGTCCTGTTGTTCTCCGTTCCCCTAACTGGCGGCCTACTGCTGTTGCTGTTCTGACAACCAGCCTTCTTAGACCCAGCCAGACACGGGCTTCTTGAGTTGACTCGACTCGTTCTCCGACTGCGGGGGGGCGATTTGCCATTGCCCACGATTGCAGATGATGGGTATGATGCGTCCTCGAAGTCTCCTGGCGACCAACCCCGCTTCAGAGGGAAGGTCAAGCATTGCTCGCGCGTGCCAGACACAACTGCCCCACGAAGGCAAAGGGAGTTGCCGAAGATCATGCCAAGTTCGACCGCCGTCGTCGCTCGTGCAATCGTCATGCTGGCCTGCCTGATTACGGTACCACTGGTGGCCATGTTCTGGAGTTCATTGCCGGAGTTGGTGACGAAGTTCCTTGACGGTCAATCGACCCAAGATTCAACCTTCTCGCGCGACTGCCTGAGCGAAGCACCCAAGTTCTACCCGGGCGAGGAAACCTCGCCGGTGGTGACCAACCTGCCTCATGCCGATCCGCACGTTGTACCCACCGCAACCGGATCACTTTCGCGGACCGAAGTACCGACCGGCTACAACGCGCCGATTGTCTCCGCAAATCCGGTGATTTCCGATTCGGCTCTCGGTCCGTCTGCGCGGGACGACCGACAATCCGGTCAAACGGACGTCGTCAGAAGCGACCCTGCACTCAGGGGTCCGCCACGGAACGTCCCTCCCCAGTCTCTTCCCGCTGGCCTTGGGCAGCTCGCGCCGACGAATTCTCGGTCGGGCAGCCCTTCGACCGCGGCAGCCTCCGATGGCGGCACGTTTGTGTTGATCCAGGAGCGTCTGCGAGATATGGGCGCGGTCTACTACCGACTTGAATCCTGGGGGACCCAGCAGCAGTTGTTTCGGTTCCAATGCGAGATGGCCGTGGGGGGCAACCAAGGTTTGACTCGCCATTTCGAAGCCAATGATCGTCATCCACTCTTGGCAATGCATAAGGTGCTCGTCGAAGTCGAGGCTTGGCACGCGAGCCGGTAGGCAAGCTTGGCTGACCAAGCGTTGACGGCTTTGGGTCGGTTTACCACGCGCTACTACAAAGGTATGCTCCGGTCGACGGCCCTTGGCACGTTGGCTATCGGAAGGCTATGCGGTCATCCTTGGATGTGACAGATGGCATCCTGCTTGGTCAACAATTCGATGATCAATACTCCCCCCCGAACGGCGTGTATACTCGGACATCGACTGCAAAGTGTGGCGTTGCGATACCGCTTTCGCCTCGGCCGGCCCCCTTGGCCGCCAACCTCGTCGGTTCGACGAACCACGTTCGGCGCCGGAGCAACTTTTGAAGAGGCGTCCTCAACAGACCGGACCGCTCGCTCAACCGCAATGGCCCGTCTGGAGACTGTCCTTTTCATCGCTCGGGAACCCCTGTCTAGCCGCAAACTGGCCCAGTTGGCCGACTTGGCAGACGGGACCAAGGCCCGTACACTGGTTCGAGCGCTGAACCGGCAGTATGATGTCGAAAATCGCGCGTTCCGCGCCGTTGAGGTCGCTGGCGGTTTTCAGCTTCTGTCGAGTCCCAAGTTTGCCCCGTGGCTGAGACGCTTGTGTTCGACGCCGGTCGAGGTAAGATTGTCTGGACCGGCCCTGGAGACGTTGGCGGTGGTAGCTTATCGGCAACCGGTGCTGCGCGTGGCTATTGAGGCAGTGCGTGGCGTCCAATGCGGCGAAATTCTCCGGCAATTGATGGAGCGCGACCTCGTCAAGATGGTTGGCCGATCGGAGGAGTTGGGAAGACCCTTTTTATACGGCACCACGAAGCGTTTTCTGCAGATATTTGGCCTTCGGAGCCTGGAAGAATTGCCCCGTCGAGTCTGGCTCGATCGCGACGAAACGCTGTCAAAACCGACGGAGGAGATGCAGACACCGCAGGGAGATTCGCCCACCGATTCGCCCTGCCCAGAAGCCGAAAACAACTAGTACTCGATCACAGGGCGGCAGGGCCGCCGGCCAATGAGTGTTTCCACATCACGGCAAAACCCTCTCCCGTTGATCGCTGGGCTTGGTCAAAGCGCTGACAGTCTTTCAGATTGGCAATATAGGAGTCGTTTCAGGTGGGTACCACGGATGTCTCGCCTGGGCTTCCGCAAGGGCGCGGATAGGATACCCATGGCGCCTGGGGATGTTGGAATGACAAGTCTTTGATGACAGATACATGGCGGATGACTGGAGAGCAACCAGCGGGAAAGGCAGTTTTCTGAAGGCATCTTGCGACGATTTGCCGATCACTGGTAATACAAACCTCGGCAGACCAGGGCTTGCCTTGCCGCCGGACGACAGGGAGATGTAAATCCGAGATACACAAGATAAGAAACCCATTGGGTTGGCGTTGGTCTGATCCGGCGAGGCAAACCGCCCTTGTGGTTTTTTGGATAGTTGCAGCAAGAGTAGTTTTCACACGATTGGATAGCGTGGAGCGACGTTGGTTCTCCACGCTTGATTAGTCCAAAGCAAAAAAGAGGAGAAAGAAGTGAAGCGAATAGCCCAATTTCACGCGACATCCGAGATACCGACTTTCGCCACGGGGAATCCGTCATCAGGCGAGACAATCTCGTGTGCTCTGATTAACGACAACGTTCTCGCGAGCACCGGTGATGAAGAGGACGACTACGAGGACGAAGATGAAGATGAAGATGAAGACTTCGATGGCGAGGAGGAAGAAGAAGAAGAAGAAGAATATGAAGACGACGATGACGAATGGGAAGAAGTAGACGACGAAGATGAAGACGATGAAGATGAAGATGAAGATGAATGGGAAGAGGTAGACGACGAAGAGGAGGAGTATGACGAAGAGGAAGATGAGGATTTCGACGACGAAGATGAATGGGACGATGAAGATGAAGAAGATGAAGACTGGGACGAGGATGAGGATGAGGATGATTCAGAATCAGACCGCGATTAGCAACTGGTGAGGCTACTTAGTCTCTGTTGCGGAAGACGTTCTGTCGCCTTTCGCTCCGCGAAAGTAGCGTGGATTGACCGCAACTTTCGCGGAGCGAAAGGCG
>JAFGFF010000381.1 GCA_016931075.1 Pirellulales bacterium
CCCATCATTCCGCCCATGCCGCCCATGCCGCCCATCATTCCCATGCCACCGCCGGGGAAGCTGTTGATCGGGACGATAAGGTCGGCAACCGGGTAGACACGGTGGTCGAGATACGGGGGCTTGTTTGCCGCGTCGACGGACGTGATCAGCAATACCTGGTTGTGAATGACATAGGTCAGACCGAGGTCCTTGAGCATCAGCTTCAAGGCGGCCCTGAGCTGGATCCCCTTCAGATCGACCGTGATGAGATGGTCTGGGGCAATGCCTAGGTCCTCCATGGTCTTTTTATCCAGCAGGATGATGATGTCGTTATGGAACTTTCCGATGTAGCGGAGAACTTCTTCGAGCGGCGTCTCGAGGTACTCGATCTGCGTCGGTTTGTTCAACTCCTTGATAATCTTGCTTTCCGCCTCGTCGCGAATCGCCAGGTCGTAGTTGCTGTAGCGATCCTTGCGGATCTTCGACATGCGGCTCCAGACTTCCGGGTCGGGATAGACAATCGGAACGTTGTCGTTGAAGGGAACGTGCGACTGTTCGACCGATCCCAGGCAGGCGACCATCATCCGCTGACGGAGCACCCGAAGCTGCTGGTTCTCGTTGAACTCGCGAGCATAACGGACAAAACGAGCGGCCGCCGCGATCGATGGTTCGGCCGCCTTGATGTTGTCCTGGCCGGCGATATCCTGGGCCTCGACGATTACTTCCTCTTCGGCCAGCAGGTAGTTCGATCGCCGATAACGGCCCTCCTGCATCAGCGAGTGCATCCGCTTCATCAGTTGGTCGAGCTTTTCGTGCTCGCGGGCTAGCCCCTGGGCGATCGCCCGTTTCTCATCCAAGGCCGATTGGCGTTCGGCCTCCGCCTGGCGGCGTTGTTCGTCGGTCTCCTGACGCCGGCTGGCCAACTGCAGGGCCGATTGGATCTGGTCGATCAACTGGTCGCGCACGTCCGGATTGAGATCCGGGACGCGGCGGACGTTTTCCAACTGCACCTTCAGATTTTGGATGGCCACACCCGGCTGGATCGCCATTCGCTTTTGCTCTTCCTTGAGTGCGACTTCAACGTCCTTGCTGACCATCTCGGCCAGCACCTTGCGCTGGTCGGAAACGGCCTGGGCGAACGCGCCTTCGACGGCCTCGCCGTTTTCGGCGGGCGCCTTGCCAACGAGATTCAAGTCGCCGGGAGCCGCGACTGGGCCGCCCTTCTCGCGACGTTCCACCTCGCGCAAGATGGCCAGCGTCTGGGGGTCGCCCGCCTTCCGGCGGATGACTTCCTCGGCCAGTTGTTTGGCTCGGGCCGTGTTGCCCATCGCCAGGGCCTCGGCCGCCAGATCGCGGAAGTTGGCTGCCCCGATCGCGTTGAGATTTTGGGCCATCCGCAGGCTCGACGAATCGACCAGCCCTAGGGTGGCGGCCCCGTCACGCCGCGCCAAGTCGACCAGCTTGACGAGATATTCCTTGGTTTTCGCCGGGCTCGGCTGCACGGACCAGTTCAATTCCTTCGGCCCGGCCGCCGTCTCGGCGGTCACGCTGACCTGCACCGGCCCGTCCCCCTTCATCGTGCCAATCAGGACCGAATCGCGGTCGGTCCGCAAGGGCGGGACTTCCTTCGGATAAACTTCCGAAAGTCGGTCGGCCGGCAGCGCGCTGCGCGTGGGCCAATAGACGGTTCCATGGGCAGCGACGCCCAGCTTGCCACCCAGTTGGGTCGCACTGGATTTGTCGTCGGGAAGGATCATCACGCCGCCCGTCCGTCCAGCCAATCCGCCGGGCAGGGCGAGATCAACCCGTGGGCCGAGGACGAAGCTGCTCACGGCGATCCTCGCTTGGGCCAGCTTGTCGCCCAGGGCAACGAATTCCTTCGGCGTGATCAGCTTGGCGGGGCTCATGCCGTCGCCCAAGTAGACCACCGCGCGAGCGCGACCCTTGCCCTCGAAGCTGGCGGCGGCGTGGCGAAGGCCGTTCTCCAGGTCGGTGGCGCCGGCCGGGGCGCGGGCATCGAGTTTGGCCAGGGCTTCCTTCACTTCGTCGCTGCCCGGAGCGGCAAAGTTCTTCTGCAGCGGAATGGCCTTCAGGTCCATGGCGACCAGCTTGACGCGGTCTTCCGGACGGAGATTGGCCAACACCCCCTTGAGTGCCTCGAACTCCTTGTCACGAAACTCTCCGGTCTGACTTGTGGACGTGTCGACCAGAATCACCACGTCACACGCGGCGGGCTGCGCCACTTCGCTCGTGGGCTTCAGGCTCAAAGCAAAGTAGCTGGTTCCGTCGCCAGCAGTGTATCGATCGAGACGCGCTGCCTCGGGCGTCGTCTCGGCCCCGATCGCGCTGGCCGCAACAAGCAACACCAGCACCATGGCCACCGGCCAGGGGCCCCTATGAATGGAAACGTGATTCGACATGTCTGGGATCTCCGCCACGTGAGAACCGAGCGTAGAGCCAACCGTGTTCCGAAGCGGTCGCTCAGAAACGCCCTCGATATGGTCATGCTAGTCACTCTCCGCCCCGCCCGGCACGAAAGTGCGGGCAATGCGCAAGAGGTTCGGCGGCGAGGCGACATAAGCGGGGTGCCTACCTCGGCCGGACGCACCCATTCTATCCGGTCCATCGGCCTTTCGCCAAGGAAAAACTCGGATTTCGGGCGAACGCACCCCCAGCTTGCGGGGAGATGTTTCGCTCTCTTCGCTGTACCACCTGGTTGCACGACCCTTCGCTCGCAACACGTCCCGACCGCTCCCAGCCTCCAATCCATTGCCTCCATGGCCGCACAAGAGACTGCCAAAACAGGGGACTTACGTCCCCCGCTCGGTCTCGATTTCAATCTGAAATCTCAAATTCCAAATCCCCAGTCCCGAGCCCCCAGCCCCAAGCCCCGAGCCCCAAGAAAAAAGGCTCGACCGCCCCGGGGAACGGTCGAGCCGTGACATCCTTCTCGAAAAGCAAAGTCTAGGGACTAAGTTCGGTCCAATTCCAGGCTCAATCGCTCCCGGCACCCCACCAGGGACGCGTGCAAGCCTCCCCACGATACCTCGCCGCACTCACGGAAGACCGGACGGACTAGGGCATCGCCTGAAGTCGATGCGAGAGTCCACAGAGGGCTTGGCCCATTCGGTCCAACGATCGGGCAGCCACGCCTATCGCCGCCTTGAAGATGTGTCGACCCGTCATGATTTGTCCAGACCCAGTCGACAGGACATCCTCCTCGGTTGCGTCGCCGTGGCTGGCGTCGTCGGCAGTCGGTTGGAAGAAGTATTCCTCGTGGCCTGAGTTGGTCGGGTTGGCATTCGACTTGACGCCGCTCTCGAGCTGGCCGCCGAAGTGAGCGAATGCTGGAACCGATTGGTAGCCACTTGGATCGTTCTTGTTTCCGTCTGTCCTCAGAGCCAGGCCGTCCGCCTCCTTCTCGGGACGTGCACGCTCCGTTTCCGGATCGGACTGGCAATAGGTTTCCAGCCCGAGCCCTTGACGGATGGCCTCCTTGCACTCCTCCCTGAGCTTGTCCTCCCTGAGCTTCCTTCCGGTCTCCTCGTCCGGATAGGTATACGCGTACTCGCACGACCAGTTGTCGCTTGAGAACGCGGCGTCCATGTCGGGTTGCGAATCGACGCCCGACAACTTCAATGCCGTTTGCCAGACCACCCACCCGTCATGGTCGCCCCCGCGGTTGTCCTCCGTCGCTTCGCTCCTTGGGCAAACGGGAGCGGAGCTGGTGGACGGTTCGGCCGCCGACGCTTCGGCCGCCTGGCTCGCGGGAGCGGAGAACGCCAGATACTGCCTCACGGCGAAGGGGGACAGGCCGTAGGGCAATCTGAGCGTCAGAGCCAGGTACGCGTGATCCGACTCGCTGAGCATCCGTCGCGAGCCGTCTGCCACCTTCTCGTCGGTGTCTTGGGCATCCGTGCTTTCAGGTGTTTCGACTCCGTTATACGACTCCCCGTTGGCATCCTTCGGGTCGTCCAGCCCGTAGGCGTCGCCATACATGGCATCGTAGCGGGCCGGATGCCATGAGGGGAGTTCGGAGCCGTCATCGGAGGAGCCCAAGCCATCTGTCTCGCCGGCGATTTCCCCCTCGCGGGCCGAGTTGGTCTTGTACTCGTACTCCTCTTCGTCATAGCCGTAGCCATAGCCAAGCTTCCACGGGTCGTCCTGACCGTTGGCCATGGCCGCGTCGTCCGTGTTGCCGGCGTTCATGCCGTCGTCCTCGACGTCATGGGCGTTGTTGTCGACGTCGTTGGCGCCCTCCTTGACGTCCTCGGTGCTGTTGTCGATGTCATGGGCGTTGTCGTCCATGTCGTTCTCGACGTCGGCGGCGTTCTCGTCCAAGTCGTGGGCGTTGTCGTCTGTGTCCGGGTCCACGTCGTCGGTGTTGTGGTCTACGTCGTCGTATTTCTCTTCATCGTAGTCGTACTGCCCGTAATCGTATTCGTCGTAGTCGCCCTGGGCGTCTTCGTTGTACTCGTGGTCGTAGCCGCCGTCGTCCGGGACGTCGTCGGCGTCGGGCGTGTCCTTGGACGTTTCGGCCGGGGCGTCGTTGTTCTGCTGGGCCTCGGCCTCTTGGGTTTCTTCTTCACTGATGGGGATCGTTCCGTCGATCGGTTCCCACTGGGCGGGCGACGTTTCGCCGGAGGACGACTCGTCGGACGTTGAATCCGTGGCGTCCGAGGTCGCGTCCGAGCCGTAGGCATCCCGCGGATAGGCGTAGGCGTAGCCGTATTTCTGGTAGTAGAGGCCCGAGTAGGCGTCCGGTGACCGCACCCCGGCGATAACATCGGAAGCGAAAGCGTCGCCGCCCGAGCGAATCGGCAGCGTGTAGCAGGCGGGGCTAGGGCCAAGGTCAGCCGCCTGGACCGCCTCGCCCAGACTAGCTCCCGCGACCGCCACGACGCCCAGCAGGATCACGCATGACGCGATACGAGCACGTTTCATGTCTACGTTTCCTCCTCGCCGACGGTGGTTGTCGGCCCTATTGCCAGACGACCGGGCTGAGCGGCGCAAGACATCCCGAGAGACAAGCTCTCGTGGATCGGCCGCTGGGGTGTTTGCCCTTCGAGTCGCCGGATGTGCAGGTGTCCCCTGGGATCTGCGTTGGTACTTGGTTGCGGACCACTGTAGCCGGACCGTTTCAGAGACTGCCCGACTGCTGTGGTCGGAAAGGATATCGGAGGGAGCAAGATCGACCCATTAGGTCGGAGAGGCAATTTCGGACAAATGGCGAGCTTTGCTGTTTTGTCCAGATGACGGGGCTGAAATGGTCTGAGCAGTATTGCGGGAATTGGGCCGCAATTTGCCATTCCGCGCGTGCCAACTGAAACGATTCTGCTTTGCCGGAACCGGAAAATGGGAAATCCTGCGAAACCCTGACGGTCGCAGTGCCCCCCTCGTTACAGACGGAACTGGGGCCGTTTTTTTTTCGGGATGCGTTATACTTGGGCCATTCGTGCAACAGGGTCATCTCTTCCTCGACGCCCTCATTTAGCCCAAAACTCCGGTCCGAGAAAGGCGAAGGGGGTGCCACTGCTGGCTTGCCCAGCAGTGCAAGGTAGAAACCCCCGGAAAGCACTGCTGGGCAAGCCAGCAGTGGCACCCAGAATCCCGATTCAACAGACTGGAAGAACTCCGGTCCGCCAAGTCCGTCCGAGCCGAGCCGCCCAATGCCCCTCCTTCTCTCGCTGGGAATGTCGACCCAAGGTTGGCTGAGCTTGTTGGTGGTGCTGGGAGTGTTCATTGCCCTGCAACTCCGCAGGGGGACGAGCACCGATTTACTCTTTCTCGGGGGGCTGGTGGCGGTTGTCGTGCTGGGGGTCATCTCTCCAGCCGACGCGTTGGCTGGATTCGCCAATCCGGCCGTCCCCATGATCGGGGCCCTGTTTATCGTGACAGCCGGGCTGCGGTCCACCGGCGTCTTGGACCGGGTGGGCCAGCGGCTGTTGGGCACGGCGACCAACGCGGCCGCCGCTCTGACGCGGCTTTCCCTTGCTGTGGGGGGCATCTCCGCCTTCGTCAACAACACGCCCGTCGTGGCCATGCTGGTGCCCGTGGTGATCGACTGGTGCCGGCGACGGGGCGTCTCGCCGTCCCGGTTGTTGATCCCGTTGAGCTACCTGGCCATCATGGGCGGGACGTGCACGCTGATCGGGACGAGCACGAATCTGGTGGTCAACGGGCTGCTCCAGGAGACTTACCAGGCAACTCAAGACAACCAGACGACCGCGAACCTCTACCACGTCGAGCCGGACCAGCGCGACGCCTTCCACCAGCAGCTCCGGGGCATGACCCTGTTCGAGATCGGTCAGGTCGGCATTCCTTGCACGTTGGCGGGGGCCCTGTATCTGATCCTGGTCGGTCGGCGGCGGTTGCCCAACCGAACCGAACTGATCGAGCGGCTCGAAGAGCAACGCCGCGAGTACCTGGTCGAACTGCTCGTCCAGCCCGACTGCCCGCTGATCGGGCAAACCGTCCAAGCGGCCGGGCTGCGTCGATTGCGGGGCCTCTTCCTGATCGAAATCGACCGGGCCGACGAACTCATTACGCCGGTCACGCCCAGCGACGTGATCCGGGCGGGCGACCGGCTCGTTTTCACGGGCGTAGTGACGACGATCGTCGACCTGGTCAAGATCCCGGGCCTGGTCCCGGCGACCGATCTGGCCTATGAGCTTCACCCCAGCCACCGTCAGGCCCGGCGGCTCACCGAGGCGGTCATTTCAAAATCGTCGCCCCTGATCGGCAGCACGGTTCGCGAGGCCGGTTTCCGGCAGCTCTACAACGCGGCCGTCGTGGCCGTTCACCGCAACGGGGCCCGATTGCCCAACAAAGTGGGCGACATCGTGCTCGAGCCGGGCGACACGCTCCTGCTGCAAACCCGGCACGAGTTCGACGCACGATTTCGCCACAACCCCGATTTTTATCTGGTGGCCGGCGTGGCCGGTTCCGAGCCGCGGCGTCACGAACGGGCCTGGCTGGCCACGATTCTCGTACTGGGACTGGTCATCTGGCTGAGCGTCTGGACGTCGCTGGGCAGCGGTTCCATGGCCGGGCTGGCCGTCGCGTCGCTGGCGGTGGCCGGGCTGATGATTCTCGGCCGGTGCCTTTCCCATGCCGACGCCCGATCGGCCGTCGACTTGCAAGTGCTCGTCACCATCGCCGCCGCATTGGGGCTGGGCCGGGCATTGACTGAGAGCGGGGCCGCCCAGGCCATCGCCACGGGCCTGGTCCACGCCGTCGGGAGCAGCCATCCCTACGTGCTGCTGGCCTCGCTCTATCTCCTGGCGGTCGTTTTCACCGAATTGATCACCAACGTGGCCGTGGCGGCCATGCTCTTCCCTCTGGCGGTGGCCACGGCCGCAGCGAGCGGACTGAGCCCTCGGCCGTTCATCATGGCCATCGCCCTGGCCGCCTCGATGAGCTTCCTCACGCCGGTCGGCTATCAGACCAACCTGATGGTCCTGGGGCCCGGCGGCTACCACCCTCGCGACTATTTCCGCGTCGGCTGGCCCCTGCTGCTAATTGTCACCACCCTAGCCCTCATCCTGATCCCCCAGATTTGGCCCTTCGCACTGTAAGGATCGCACTCGGCCTGCTTTGTTCGGCAACCCACGGTCTGTAGGGAACGCCCTCCGTGGCGTTCCTTTGGGGCATTCCTCCGGGGTTGTCGCCTCTCATGGGCGGAACGCCACGGAGGGCGTTCCCTACAGAGGTTGATGGGTGCCATGTCCTCTGACAACTCGTCCGATACAATGGAAGAAGGTTGGACTCCCTCCACATATAATAGGTTTTCTTATGCGAAACACGCCCAAGGGATTTCGACTGCACATCGGGCTTTTCGGGCGGCGGAACGCCGGGAAGTCGTCGATCCTCAACGCGCTGACACGGCAACAGGTATCGATCGTTTCCGACGTGGCGGGCACGACGACCGACCCGGTCGAGAAGCCCATGGAACTGTTGCCCTTGGGCCCGGTCCTGTTCATCGACACGGCCGGCATCGACGACTGCGGGGCCCTGGGCCAGCAGCGCGTCGAGCGGACGCGGCAGGTGCTCGACCGGACCGATTTGGCGTTGCTGGTGGTCGACGCGGGCCAGTGGGGGCCGTTCGAGTCGGGCATGGTCGAAGAATTGGCCGAGCGGGACGTGCCGGTCGTGGTCGTTTTCAACAAGGACGATCTGGGCCCGCCGGGCGAGGAGGTCACCGCCGGGCTCGATCGGGCCAAGATCGCTTGGGTGCGAACCGTCGCGCCCGACGGCCAGGGCGTGGACGCGCTGCGCGAGGCCCTGATTCGGGCCGTGCCCGAGGAGTTCCTGAGGACGCCGCCGATCGTGGCCGACCTGGTCGGGCCGGGCGAGCTGGCCGTACTGGTGGTGCCTATCGACCTCGAAGCGCCCAAGGGCCGACTCATCCTGCCGCAGGTCCAAACGATTCGCGATCTGCTGGACGGCGACGCCTATGCCTTGGTGGTCAAGGAGCGCGAGCTGCGCGACGCGCTGGGACGATTCGATCGGCCGCCGGCCCTGGTCGTGACCGACTCGCAGGCGTTCTTGAAGGTGGCCAGCGACACACCGCTCGACGTGCCGATGACGTCGTTCTCGATTCTGTTCGCCCGGCAGAAGGGCGATCTGAGCCAGTTCGTCGAAGGGGCCATGGCCATCGAGCGATTGCGACCGGGTGATCGAGTCCTGTTGGCCGAGGCGTGCACCCATCATCCGATCACCGACGACATCGGCCGCGTCAAGATCCCTCGCTGGCTCCGGCAATATGTCGGTGGAGAACTGAAGTTCACCACGACCCAAGGGCACGATTTTCCCAACGACCTTGAACAGTTCCAACTGGTCGTCCACTGTGGGGCCTGCATGTGGAACCGCCGCGAGATGCTCAGCCGGTTGACCCAGTGCCGCCGGGCAGGTGTGTTCGTGGCCAACTACGGCATGACGATCGCCTACACCTTGGGTATCTTCGACCGTGCACTGGGCCCGTTCCCTGACGCCCTGGAAACCTATCGCCGGGGCAAGATAAAATCGGCTGACCCGAAGTAACTGAAGGAAAACGACTTACGGACCTTCTGGCCCGATGGTGGCACTTGGAGACAGCTCGACGGGACCAGGCAATCAGGATCCAAACGGGGGCGTTATAGCGACGATTCGCTTGACATGTGGCCCCCGTTTGCCGCACAATAAAGCCTGGAGGCGCCGCACAATGCGGCGAAAGTACATGCGGCAAGGGCACGGGGCCAAGGGATCGGAGGCGTTCGCGCGGAATTCGCATCAGGACGGCGCAAGGGTTTCACCCAACCGGCGGGGTTGCTTGCCGTTTACCCCCGGGTGTCGTCTGGCAACGGATGGAAACGGTCCTCGGCAGGGCCAGCCGCGTTTCCTTTCGGCGCAAGCGGACAGCGAAGTCGGCAGCTCAATCGGCGACGGTCCCCTTCGTGATTTGGACTAATAATTAGATTCCTCTTACCTTACAGGGGGACATGGTGATGCGCACACGCAGAGTTGCGTTCACGCTCGTCGAGCTGCTTGTTGTCATTGCGATCATTGGGATCCTTATCGCCTTATTATTGCCCGCCGTCCAGCGTGCCCGCGAGGCGGCCCGGCGCATCACCTGCGCCAACAAACAGAGTAACCAAGCCAAGGCTGCCCACGATTTCGAGTCGGCTCAGAAGAAATTCCCGCCCGGGTACCTGGGTTACCTGCCGACGTCCACTAGCCAGAGCGCGAGCACAGCTCCCGTCCAGGCCGCGAGTTGCTTCGTCTTCTTGATGCCTTATATGGAACTGAAGCCGGCTTACGATGACCTTGACACCACAAGTAAGGCAACGTACTCGCTGACAGATATCGATCATCAGGACGTCGCGTGGCATAACCAGTCGACTTCCACCGGCGGTCGGGGTGGTCGTCCATGGGTCACGGCACAAACCGAGATCGAGATCCTCCAATGCCCCTCGACCGTCATCACGAAGAAGGTTTACTATATTGGCGTCATGCACATGTACCACGTCGGGACAAAGACAACTTTTGGGGCCGACTTGACGGGTTCTGGTTCCACCGACTTTTATAAAGGGACAGGTCGTACGGACTACCTTGGCAATGCGGGATGGTTTCCCGAAGACAGCACCGCTACCACGGAGACGAAGGGATACGAAGGCATCTTCGGCAACCGGACCAAAACACGAATCCGCGATATCCGGGACGGCACGAGTCAGACGATACTCTTTGGCGAGGTGACCGGGAACGGAACGGGGGTGAACGGCACGGGTGAGGTTCGAGCGGTCTTTAGCTGGATGGGATGCGGCTTCACGCGTGTGTGTCAAACACCGGACGGCGCGGTGGACGTCACGGTGCCGGCTCCCGCCTACGACTCCGCTCGAGACGTGGAGGGGGAGGTGTTCTGGCGCTTCGCGAGCGAACACCCCGGAATCTTCCAGTGCAGCTTCGCCGATGGCTCGGTGCATCAAGTGCACAACGACATCGACCCGTTTGTCTACCGGTCAATCGGGACACGGCGGGCTCAGGAATCGCCGGAGCTCGATTTCTAATCGATTCCATAAAAGAGAGAAAGTCAGCAACCGAATTGGCCGCGGGTCTCTCCCCCGCGGCCAATTTAGTTATAGGGAGGATTTGCTCCACAAGAGACCTGATTGGAGGATGGAATAATGCGTCCGCGAAGAGCCGCGTTCACGTTGGTAGAGCTGCTCGTCGTTATTGCCATCATCGGAATCCTGATCGCCCTTCTCCTTCCCGCCGTCCAACGCGCCCGCGAAGCAGCCCGGCGGATGCGGTGCTCGAACAATCTCAAACAACTGGGAGTGGCTGCCGCGACGTTCGTGACGGCCGAACGTCATTTTCCAGCGGGTTACCTTGGTCCTAAGCCTCATCCACTAACCGGAATGTCTTGGGACGGCCAATACATCAGCGTCTTTGCGATCCTACTGCCGTACATGGAACTCGACATGGTTCACGATCCCATGGCCGGGTTCGACGACCACTTCGCCTATAAGCTGTTCGACGTCAAACTCATTGGCCAGCCGGTAGGCACGCCGGTGATCGCATTCTGGGACCGAACCATCTCGGACGCCAATCCGGCGATGGAACTGGCACAAACAAAGATTCCGGCCTTCATGTGCCCTTCCGCTCAAGAACGCCCGGATGGCATCTGGTTGGGGACTGGGATTGTCTGGAAGCTGTCGGGCAGCACGGTCGGAGTGTCGCACGGATACATGATCTACGACAGTCACGCATACGGCACCACCCAATACCAGGGCTGTGCCGGCACCCTGGGCCAAAAGCCGCCCAACGTCATCGACTATAACGGGGAAGGTATCTTCTTCAATCGATCCAAGACGGCCATCCGTGACATCCGCGACGGCACCAGTTCGACGATTCTATTCGGCGAGAGTCTGGGCCCCGGAGTGATTCAGGACAACTACTATGATCGCGCCTGGACGTGGAGCGGCTGTGGCGTCATCTGGACCGCCCGCGGTCTCAATAACGAGACTCCCGTTCGTTTCGACAGCGAACATCCGGACATCGTCCAGTTCTGCTACGCCGACGGCTCCGTTCAGTCTCTCAACAAGGATACGGACGACGAAATCTATTTCGCGTTGTCCGGGAAGCACGACAGCCTGAACGTCGTGGAATCGGAGTAACCAGCGCGAATTTCCGATCCAGGGAGTACCATCGTACCGTTTGGCCCGGCGTGAGATTCTGAACTTATGCCACATTCGGGAGGAATGCAATGCGTCGACTTCTCCACATCCTCTTAGCCGGGATGTTTCTGATGGCGATCACCGGTTGCGGCTCGGACAACAGTGTTCAGATCCCTAAGAATCCCGAGCCGCCTCCCGCCAAGGGCTCCCTGAAGTCCATCAGTGGTGAACCCGTTACGCCAGGCCAGCCGGTCAAGAAGACGATGCAATGATTTCCGCATCGGTCCGTAGGGCCCTTCCGACAAAAAGTGTCTGGTACCTTTTCACCGGACAGTGAACCATTACCTGTCACCGCAGCAGATCGGCTGGGCGGATGCCTTTGCGATGGTTGCCCAGGCCGATTTGATCCGGAGCGTAGGGGCCGATAAAATCGACCTCTGTGCGTTCAGGCATCATCTCTTCCATGCCCAGACACCAGTAAATTGCGTTAATCAGCAACCTGCGGACGTCTTCGCTCTGGAAGTCTTGGGGGTGGCCCAGGGTGGTCGTGAGCACCCGGGCCGACTTGCCGCCGGGACCACGATAAATCTTCGTCCAGACGATCGGCTGAGGGACCTTGTTCTTGCGGGGCCGGCCCTTGGGGCTCTTGCCGTCCGTCACCTCGCCCAGGACCAGCGGGACACACTCGCCGCGAAGGGGCAGGACCTCATAAACGTCTGACGGGCACCAGAACGTCTCGGCTACGCCACGCAACACGGGATGGTCGACCTGCCGGGGCACCACGTACGCCCGGGTGCTCGTACCCAAGTGGCTGCCATGGTGTTTGATCCACGTCTGGCCAAACACCCGACCGCCGAACCCGCCCTTAGGCGCGCGGAAGCTCCACTCGACCAGTGGGCTGTCCTTGTCGTAGCTGAACGGATGGGTCGACGTCCGCACTGCGATCATCGGTTTGCCCGAGTCGACGTAGCGCAGGATGTGCTTCATCTGTTCTTCAGGCAACCGGCGAAACCGGAGGAACATGACCATCAAGTCGGCCTCATCGAGCGACTTCAGGCCAGGGATGTTGTCGTAGGTGATCGGGTCGATCGTCCCGTTTTGCTTGTTGACGGCGAACAAAACAGTGCAGTCGAAACCGTGTCGGGCGGCCGCGATCTTGGCCAACGCGGGCATGGACTGCTCGGAACGGTACTCTTCGTCACCAGTGACGAACACCAACCGTTTTCCTCGCCCCGGTCCTTCCTGGCCCCGCAGCACCAATCCCGGGTGATTCCCTCGGGCAGTTGCCCCCAGGACGAAGCTCACCATGAAGATCGCAAGCAGGCCCTTTCGGAGGCAGCTTCCTGGCTTGAGCATCCTTGGCAGTCTCCCAGGCTATGGCCACAAGAAGAACACTTGGGAACACCCCCCATTCTTGCCGCGGAATGCCTGCATGGCAAGTAGGTCAGGCTGTGCCTGACACGAATCGCCAATCGCCATCCTGTAGGGAACGCCCTCCGTGGCGTTCCGGTTTTGAAGGCAATAATCCTGCAGAAGACACAGGAACGCCACGGAGGGCGTTCCCTACAGGGTGTGGGCTATTTTGGCAAGGCAAGGGCGTTCGTGGCTTCACCGTGAGAGTTCAGTCGACCGGATAGGTCGGATCTGTCAGGGGATTTGACAGGGGTAATTCGACGCGGACGGAAGTCCCTTGCCCGGGGCTGCTTTCGATTGTCGCTTGGCCGTTCAAGAGACGTGCTCGCTCGCGAATTCCGCGGAGTCCGAAGCGGTTTTCGACAACCGTCGACGCGTGGAAGCCAACTCCCCAATCGCGGACTTGAACACAGAGCCGATCATCCTGCTGGGTTAACTCGACGCGAATCCGGTCGCTCTGGCTGTGCCGTCTGGCGTTAGCCAACGCCTCCTGGACAATCCGGAATACAGCCGTTTCAAGCGACGGGTCAAGCCGATCGACGACTGGAGAGTGATCGAATTCGATTTCGACACGGCCGCTTTCGGGGTCATCGTCGGCCCCCTCCTCTCGGCTTTCGCAAACGAGATAATCCACGGCCGCCACAATGCCGGCTTCGTCCAAGATCGGCGGCCGCAAGCCAGTGATCAGTGCCCGGGCCTCCCCGACCGCCTGTTCGAGCAGATTCAGACCGACGTCGAAAACAGGCCAAGCTTCATCAGGATTCTGGGAGAGCATCTCGCGGAAGGCCTGAAATCGCAACAGCGCGCCGGTGAGTTCTTGGGCCAGCCCGTCATGGATCTCGTAGGCCGTCAACTGGCGTTCCCGCTCCTGCATGTTGAGCAACTGTTGCAGGAAGGCCTGTCGGCGGCGCAGCTCGTCGGCCGCCTGACGCGTCTCGGTCATGTCCTGGCTGAAGACGGCCAACCGGGCAACGTGATTGTCGGCGTCGAACACGGGGTGGATGTGGGTGTGATAGTAGCGACCGTCGCGCTCTTCCTCGAAATGGACCGGCTTGCCCGATGCAATCACGCCTTCGCCCTTCTCTCGTCGGCGCTTACTGATTTTTTCGGGCATCAATTCGAGGACGAAGTGCCCCGTCAGACTCTCGACCGTGCCGCCGAGCCGCTTCGCGGCCGTTTCATTGAGTGTCGACAGGACTCCGGTCGTCTCGATCAACAGGGCCGCTTCGGTCACCGCGTCGACCAACGCCCGGGCCGACGCTTCGCTGTTGCGAAGCGCCTTGTGGACTTCCTCCCGCTCAGTCATCTCGCGGCTCAGCGCGGCGTTGGCCGCGGCTAATTCGGCCGTCCGTTGGTCGACCCGGCTTTCCAACTGCTCGTGGGCCTGGCGAAGCAGCTCCTCGGCCTCCTTGCGCTGGGTGATGTCGATACCCATCTCGCACCGGACCATTCGTCCGTCGGGCCAGCGGATCGCCCGAGCCACGCATCGCAACCACCGCCCTGTTCGCCGGTTCTGGACCTCCCAGACATGGACCTGCCCGGTCTTCTCGCCAAAAATCTCCTTGTTCGTGCAAAAGCTACACGGGGTGTCTTGCCCTTGGAAAAACTGGTAACAGGGCCGCCCAATGCCATCTCCCCAACAGGCCTTCACGGCCTCATTAGCGTAGAGGATCTCGTAGGTCGTTGGATCGGCCACGTAAATGGGCGCGTCAACGCTATCGAACACCGAGAGGAGTTGCAGTCTGGCCACGGCCAACTCCTGCAACTCGCGACGCAACGCTGTCTCGTCTCGCGCAGCCTGGGCAAGTCGCCTCTCGAGCTCTTCCATCCGAGCTGCCAAATGCTCCTGCGTTGCCTCACCGTCGTGCATCGCCCACGCCCCGTCCTTCAGGTCGATCTCACACCAAAAAATGAATATATCGCACCCGGGTATGTGATGCTACACCCGCTGCCACTGTTTGTTTTCCTCGAAAGGCCGTTCCAGAGCAACCCTCGTGATCCAGCAGGCTGTCTCGACAAGTGACGCTTCGAGCGGTAGGCTCAGGGGCTATCTGCAAAATTGGATACGGCACGTGTCAGACAAGTCAGGGAGTCAGCCCGGCCACAAAGCCCACCGGGTAGTCTAATGCCCCCCTTGCGGTGGGGCATGTAGCAGACCTCCGGTTTATGGAGTCGAAGGGCTACCCTTGAGAAGTCCGAGAGTGACGCTTTCTACATTCCGGCCGGATTCCCGCCATGTCCGTCGATCATGAACACAAGACGCTCGTCCGAGAAATCCGCCGAGTGACCGCCTGGGGCCTTCTGGCCAATTTGGGGCTCGCGGCCCTCAAGCTGGTGACTGGGCTGCTCAGCGCCAGCCAGGGTCTTGTGGCCGACGCGGTACACAGCCTGAGCGACTCGTCAACCGACATGGCCGTCCTGTTGGGAGCGCCCTACTGGTCGGCGCCAGCCGATGAACAGCATCCCCACGGTCATGGACGCATCGAGACGATCATCACCCTGGCCATCGGCATCGTTCTGGCCGCGGTGGGCGCCGGTCTGGCTTACCATGCGTTGGCCAGTATCGAGAAGGGACACGTCGAAACTCCCGGGTGGGTGGCCTTTGCCGCCGCCTGCGTGTCGATTGTGGTCAAGGAATGGCTGTATCGCTGGAACATCCAAGTGGGACGTCGCCTGAAATCGTCGGCCCTGATGGCCAACGCCTGGCACCACCGATCCGACGCGCTCAGTTCGATACCGGTGGCTGTGGCCGTGCTGGTTAGCTGCATCTGGCCGGCGTGGAGCTTTTTGGATCGCGTCGCCGCGGTGATTGTCTCGGCATTGATCCTCTACGTCGCTTGGCAGGTCGTTTGGCCCGCCCTGAGACAGCTCAGCGACGCCGGTGCGGCCCGGGAACAACAGGAGGCCATTCTGGCGGTGGTTCGAGAGACCGAGGGAGTTCGTTCCGTTCACGCGCTGCGCACACGGCACATTGGACCCGGACTGCAAATCGATCTGCACGTCCTGGTCGATCCTGACTTGACCGTACATCAAGGCCACAACATCGCCGGGGCAGTGAAACGGCGACTTCTCCGCGACGTGCCCGAGGTGGTCGATGTCCTCGTACATGTCGAACCCTACGGCGAATCGGAACCACCGCCGAACACACTCAGTTAGCATGCACCAGCGGACGAGGTCAAGAAACAACACGGCCACCTGTTCCTCCAGGAACAGGTGGCCGCTATTGGGTGTTCACGGATTGGGGGGAGCAATTCCGCGAGCCAACCTATCGTGTTCGACGCCAATAGCCGACAGCCAATGCGAGCGCTCCGAAGACCGCCAGAGCCAGTGTACTCGGCTCGGGCACGGCCCGCACGTAGAAGTCGGAATCGGTCCGGATCATGAAATGACCCGCCGAGAACGACTCGAGCTTGCCGTCAAATTGGACTTGCGTCGGTTTGGTTGGATATAGGAAACCGTGCGGCAGCAATGGAGTCCCGGCTCCTGTTGCCGTGACGTTCACGGCCGATTGATAAAACAGATACATGAGGTTGGTCACGCTGAGCGAATTGACGTCGCCGTACCAAAATTCGTTCTGGTTGTTGGTATAACCAACTTCCCAGAGCATCGTCCCATTGGTCGCCGTGGCCAGCGCGTCATTCACGCCAGCGCCAGCGTTGGGGTCAACCATGCCCTGCGGGCCGTCCGGGTCGGAATAGACCACGGCCATCGTGCCTGCGTCCGCAGGCGCATCTAGACCAAGTTCCTGCCAGACCGAAGCGGGCGCCGGCTGGAAGTAGACTCTCGAGCCGCCGATGAAGATCGGAGAGTTGTTGATATCCGCTACCTCCGCCACGAAAACACCCGTGAACATTTCCGACTGGCGGGGTCGCTCACCCTGCGTTCCGGGCCACGCGTCGCGGACGTCGACGATCTGGAACATACCGTAAAAGTACTCACCGACCTCGACGACCCCATTAGGAGTTCCAACTTCCTTGAACGATTCCCAGTCATCATCCTCCAGGTGCGTAATCGTCACGCCGTCCTTGTAAAGCAGGTCTGTCGCAAGTTCTCCATGAGAAACACTCACAAGCCCCATGGAAAGGAAAAGAACGCTGACACAAACGACGATGCTGTTTCTCATGGCACTCCTCCAGTTGGTCTCCTAGCCTTCCACACCCCACGTGGACTACCCGTCCTCGGAACCTCTTGCGAAGGTATGAAAGGTGCGTCCCCCAGATACAAGTCTTGTAAACACCCACATGCACAACTCAACAGAAGTCTGCCGCCTGGCCCCTATCTGACTTGATCAAAGCCGAAACCAAGAGCACGCGCATATCCTGCGCAACCTCCGTAATAACACCCTGATCCTATCCGAACTGCCGGCAAAGTCAAGCTTTGTGTGACTTGTGACGAAGATTTAACCCAGGAAAGTTCATGGTCACGCAGGGTGGGAGTATCCTAGCCACCAGAAGTTATCCTTCCCCGCCGAACGAGGAGCCAGCCGCTATGCGAACAGGCATGAGGTGTGGTTCCCCTCCTCAGGGACGAAACGGGATTGTCTTCGCTCCAGGCAATCCGACCGAAATCAGCTCTTTTTGGTCACGGCACAATGACTCATCGGCGCCTGCCAACAGACTGATGGTGAAAACATAACTCCCTTGATGTCTTCCATTTATAACAGCACCACATCCCACGCTGCCGAGCATAACCTTATAACGCCATGAATAGATCCGCTGAATCACTATTGTGGGGGGAGAGATTCTTGAAGAAAGAAGGAAGGAGCATTTTGCGAACCTACCAAACACTTTCCGACCCGCTTACCACCCGGCAGACGTTTCCGCTGAATCCCCCCAGTCAGGCTGGCTGAGCCGGCTCGGCGGCCTGCTGGCGTTGGCTCCATCGGGCCATTGCTGACCCCAACACCAACAGAACACCGCCGAAACCGGCTGTCAGCCATTGGGCCAAGGCGCCCTCGACCCAAAATACGATCGCAAGAAGCATCAATCCGATCGCCGCGATCGAAATGCCCACGACCGGGAATGGAGAAAAGCCCGCCACCTGGGCCTGACGGTCCTCATCGAGCTGCCCGATGGGCGTTTCCAGACGCTTATGGAACTCAGCCACCCGCTGGTGTTCTTCCCACGACGCCGGAACCAGCGCGCGGACCAGAACCATCACGACCAGCGTGACCAGCGCGTTGCACGCGAAGAGAACCAGTTCCATCTTCAGCCGCAACGCGCCAATAACCAATTCCTCTGCCTTCGGATGCCAGACCATGCCTGCAATCAACGAAACCTCCTCCTCGGGCAACCAGTGATAGAAATAGGCATACAACCCCACGCCGACGGACAGCCCAAAGGCGAAGCCCAACAGGGCGCTCAGGTTGGTCATTCGTTTGGAAATCAGGCCCAGGAGCATGGGCACGGCGACCGGGGCCGTGGCGATGCCGAACAGGGTGACCATGGTGCGGAAAAGATCTTCGCCTCCCATGTCCACCATGAGCCAGCCCACGCCCAAGGCAATCAGCCCTATCACAACCGTCATCGTCCGGCCGACGGCAACCAACTCTCGCTGTGAGGCGTTCTTTCGAATGAGCCGGCGATAGACGTCGTTGGTCAGCACGCCGGCGCAGACGTTGTAGTCGCTGCTGAGCATCGACATCGTGGCCGAGAACATGGCCGCAACGACCAGCCCGAGCACGCCCGCCGGCAGAAGCACCGCGCAAAGGGCCGGATAGACGTTCTTCGCTTCCGCCAACCCGGGCAGGAACTGCGTGGCCGCCATGGCGGGCAGGAACATCAGCGGAGGCCCGACGATGTACAGGGCCACGACCAGCCAACCGACTTTCAAGGCGTCTTTCTCGCGCGGCACACAGTAGTACCGCTGGATCAACGGCCAGTTGATGCTGCTCCATGCCAGGCAATAGAGCAGGATCAACAGACTGATATAGATCCAGTCGTACTCGGGCGAAGTGAGGTTGAAGAACCCGTCGGGCATCGCCTCGGCCAACTGGCTGAGGGTTGTCGCTCCAGCGGCCTCCATGGCCCGAAGGATCGACAACGGCAATACGATCACCACAGCAACCGAGAGAACGACAAACTGGACGAAGTCGGTCACCGCGACGGCCCAGAGCCCGCCCATGAACGTGTACGCCAGGATGATCAGCCCGGAAGCCACCATGCTTCTTTCAAGCTGCACCTCCAAGACCACGGAGATGAACGTCGCGATGGCCACCAGCTTCATGCCGTCGTCGACGATCTTGACTGGCACGCCCTGCCAGGCGAACAACTGACGAAGGGCCGGACCGTAGCGAGTTTCCGTATACTCGACCGGGCTGTCGATCCGGGCACGCCGCCATTTTTTAGCGAAGAAGAGCACGCTGAACAGGGTCGCCGGCACGGCCACCCAAAGGGCCGTCACCCCGACCCAGCCGTATTTGTAGCAAAGAGCCGGATAGAACACGAACGCCGTGGCGCTGAAGCTGCTCATGTAGAACGAGACGCCGCTGAGCCACCAGGGGATGTTGTTCCCGCCGCTGAAGTAGTCCTTCATCCCGCGCATGAAGCGGTAGAAGTAGACCCCGATGCCCAACATGAGCACGAAGTAGCCGACCAGGACGAAATAATCGGGCCCGGCCAATTGGGCGGTCGCCAAGAGCGTCATTCGTCGCGTCTCCTTCCTGGACGAGAAGCCCCCCGCTCAGTCGAAATCACCGACTGAGCGAAGATACTTGGCCGATTCGGCGATTTCGCTCTTGATCTGTTCCTTGCTCCGCGGGACACCCTGGATGCCTTCGACTTCGATGGTGATGGGCCCAGTGTAGCCGTGCTGGCGCAACACGGCAAGCACGCCTGGGATGTCGACTTTGCCCTTGCCCAGGGGTGGGAAGTTCCACGTCTCGAAATGACCGTTGTGGTCCTTGATCTCGACGGTGCCGACGTAGGCGATGCACTTCTTCAACTCGGTCACTGCGTCGGTGTTCTTGTTGTAGTAGGTGATGTTGGCTGAGTCGAAATTTACCCGGATGTTCGGATGGTTGATCGCCTTCATCGTCGCAACGTGGACGTCGCCGTTGGTGCCCAGGTCGGGGTGGGTCTCCAGACCGATCGTCACGCCGTAGCGCTGGGCAATCGGGCCGATCTTCTTCAGCCGCTCGATGGCTACCTCCTTCGACACGCCTGTGTGCTTCGGCGTGATGAACATGTAGCGGACGCCCATCTTCTCGCACGTGGCCAACTGCTCGGCCAACTCCTCGACGCACGTCTCGCGGCCCAGATCGGTGTCGCCGCGGAAAACGGCCACTTTCAAGCCATATTTAGCCAGCCGGGCCTTCGTGGCATTAACTTCTTCCGGCTTGATGATGTTCATGAAGACGTACTTGAAACCGCACGACGCCGCATGAGGCAACGCCTCGTCCTGGGCCTCGTAGTAGCTGGCGATCCGAATAGCCAGCATATTCTTCGGCGGGGCCTTCGCATCCTCTTTGCCGCACGCCCGGGCAGCCGAGGCGCTCAGGATTAGGGTGGGTAGGATCGCGGCGAAGAAAGCGAATCGGGCAATGCGGGCTGAGAGTCGCATGATGGGGATGCTCCTGAAGTTTCGTGTTGCTGGCCAATAAACAGTCAAGGAGTGGGTGCCATGCTCCACGCTTGCGTGGGCATGTTTTCGCGGGTTCTCGTGATCTCCACATGCCCACGCAAGCGTGGAGCATGGCACCCTGTCCCCTCTTTCCAACAGGTTCCTACGCCTTTCCCAGCTTGTCGCGGTGGGCCCAGACCTTTTCAAAGGCCTGGGCGTACTGTTCGCACAACTCGGGCTGTTCGGCGTTCCATTTCGGGAGGAGGATGGCCGTCGCGTTGGCCCGTTTCGAACCCGGCAACTCGCCCGGATCGGCCGGCGCGTGGTTCCACCACTTGGCTTCCCGGAAGAAGGGGAAGGTGTGCACCAGGGTCCATTCGAAGACCGACGCGTCGACGCCTTCAGCCTTCAACGCCCGAACCACCTGGGCCCGGGTCATGCCGGCCTTCTTCTCGTCCAGGAACAGTGGATTGCCCCAGTAGTAGACGCGGTCCATGTCCGGTCGGCAGACGGGTTCGCTCAGCCCGGGCAGTTGGGTGATCCGGTCGTTTACCTTGCGGACCTGCCCGTTGATGATCCGGTTGTTTTCGTCCAACTGTTTCAATTGGCTCATGGCCAGAATCGCCGAGGCCGGGTGCATCCGCAACTTCCAGCCGAAGGCCGTCTTATCATACTTGCGATAGGGGCTGTCCTTGGGGAATGTGCCGGGCAGCTTGTAGTGGCCGAACGTGGTCGCCCGTTCGTAGTCGAGCCGGTTCTTGAAGACGGCGATTCCGCCCTCGATGGCCGGCAGGGGCTTGGTCGCCTGGAAGCTGAACCCGGCCACGCGGCCCCAGTTGCCCGTCGGAATGCCCTGGATCTTGGCCCCATGCACATGGCTGGCGTCTTCGATGACCGCGAGGCCGTGTTCCTTGGCGAAGGTGTTGACGTGGTCCATCTCGCACGGTAGCCCCCACATGTGCACCGGCATGATGGCCCGTGTCTTGCTCGTCAGCCGACGTTTGCAGTCCTCAACGCTGATGTTGAACGTCTTCGGGTCGATGTCGACGAATCGGGGGACCAGCCCCAGAAGCCGGGCCGGCGACAGGGGGAACCAGGTGCTGTAGCTGGCCACTAGGATCTCGCTGCCCGGCGGAAGATCCAACGCGAAGAGCGACGCCCCGAGCGAGCTGGTGCCGTTGAAATGGGCCTTGGCGTAGGGGCAGCCGAAATGCTTCTTCCAGGCAGCCTCCAGCTTGTCGATCGGCGCGTAGTTGGGTTTGAGAATCAGACGTCCGACTTCCGCGGCGTCCTCCTCCGTGAATCGGGGCCAACGCGTGTCGGGCTTGATCGTGACGGTCTTCTTCCCGCCGTTGATGGCCAGCGGTTCGAGCTTGGCCGCGGAGGCGGGCAAGCCCATCGCACCGGCCACATAGAGACCGGCCGCCACGGCGCCGCCCTTCTTCAAAAAATCGCGTCTAGAATCCGACGGCTTTCGTGTACTGGTGGACACGTTAACGTACTCCTTCGCTTCGAGGTTGTCGCAGGACGAGCAACACCCGCCCGAGAAAGTCGCTCCATGCCGGCCCCGCCCCTCGCGTCGCCGGCCCTTACTCATTTGTTTCTATCCTTTTCCAAGCTTGTCCCGATGTGCCCAGACCTTCTCGAAGGCCTTGACATACTGGTCGCACAACTCCGGCTGGTCCGAGGTGAAGCACGGCAACGGCAGGGCCCATTGGTTGGCCTTGGTCGAGTTGGGCAGGTCCGGGATCACCGGCTTGTGGTGCCACCACTTGGCCTCGTGATACAAGGGCATTTCGTGCTGCAACGGATAGGCCAGCGTGCTCGTGTTGACTCCTTCGGCCTGAAGGGCCTTGACGGCTACGTCGCGGGACATGCCGGCCTTCTTCTCGTCGATAAAGAGCATGTTCCAGGCGTAGTGAAGACGTTGCATGTCCTTGCGGCCGTTGGTCTGTTTCAATAGGCCGGGCAGTTCGAGCAGCCGGTCGTTCAGCGACTGGGTCTGTTTGACGATGGCCGCGTTGCGCGGTTCCAGGCCCCGGAGTTGGCAACGGGCCAGCTCGGCCGCCATCGGATGCATCCGCATTTTCACGGCCAGGCCCGAGCCCTTGTACTTCTCGTAGTCGCCGTAGCACTTCAGGTAGTGCCCAAATGCGGTCGCCAGGTCGTGGTCGTCCTTGTTCCGGTAGACGCCCATGCCCCCTTCAATGGCCGGCAGGGGCTTGGTCGCCTGGAAGCTGAACACGCCGATCCGACCCCACGAGCCCATGTACCGATCCTTGAGCTTCACCCCGTGGGCGTGGCAGGCGTCTTCGAGCACGATCAGGCCCTTTTCATCGGCCCAGTCGCAGATGTCGTCCATGTCGCAGGGCAGGCCGATCCAGTGGACGGGCACGATGGCCTTGGTGTTCTTCGTCAGCCGGCGCTTAGCGTCTTCCAGGTCCAGGTTGAGGGTCTGGGGGTTGATGTCGACGAACACGGGCACCAGCCCGAACAGCCGCATCGGGGCGATCGTGGCGAAGAACGTATAGCTCGGCACGAGCACCTCGCTGCCCGGCGGCAAGTCTAATGCGAAGTAGCCCGACGTCAGGGCAGACGTCCCGTTGCAATGCGCCCGACAATGCTTGATCCCGAAATGTTTCCGCCAGTCGTCTTCGAGCTTGTCCAACGGCGTGTAGTCTGGCGATTGCAGCACGCCTTTCATGGCGTCTTCTTCGGCCTGGCCGTAGAGGGGCCACTTCCAGGCCTCGCTGCTGCGGATCTTGATCGCCCGGGGACCGCCGTCCAACGCCAAGGCCTCGACTTTGCCCGACGTTGCGGATCCCGCCCTGGCCGACATGCCCGTCAAGGTCATCCCGGCCGCCGCGACGCCGGTCGCCTTAAGAAAAGTCCGCCGGTCTGATCGCGGGGTGGCCTCGGGGCGTTCGCCTTGCATTGCGTCTTCCTCCAGTCCGAAACCAATCAGGCGGGAGCGCCGGATCCAGGTGGGATTTGCGCGGTCGGCGCCCGGATTGGCAAGATTTTTCAGGCGGGTTTGCCCTGCCAAGAGAGGAAGGCTTTCGTCCCGCTCTTGGCAAAGCTGCTCCAAATGGGCCCAGGCACCCAACCACCGCCCACACACGGCGGCCCATCAAGCAACCTGGCTATCCTATTCTCTTAGGATGATCCACCCCCCAGCCAGCGTCAATGGTGAATTGCGTCAAGGCAATTGGCATTTTTCCCCGGGGGCTCAAGCCTGGATCGCCGGTTGTGAAAAAGCCAATGCCCCCTGAGTAGGTGGACTCGCGTTTTCCTGCAAAACCGCTTCAGGGTGCCACTGCTGGCTTGTCCAGCAGTGTATTTCGGGAACGCCCATTTCCAGGCACTGCTGGACAAGCCAGCAGTGGCACCCCTTGCTTGGCAGGACTCCTCATGGCCCACAATTATTCTCCCGTTTCGCACATCAGCCCAATCGGGACGATCCCGCCGGCAAGCGCGATCAATCAGGGAACGCCATTAGACCTGTCGTGTATATCGCCAAGCCCTATGCCGATGGTGGGGCAATCTCTAAAATTGAACAGAGGGCTTGCTGGTTCTTCGCGTCGGCAGGCCCAAGCCGTTCAAACACTCAAAGAGAACTTATCTAACTCGCAGGGCCTCGGGACGCCCGGCGACGTTTGCTCCAGGGAAGGGAGTATTCGCGGTGCCGTCGCTTTTTGTGATTCGGGGAAACGATCAGGGCTCGCGGTTCGAGTTCACCGAGTCGACCGTCCGGCTCGGGCGGGATGTGTCCAACCCGATCCAGATCCACGACACCGAGGTCTCACGCCAACACGCCGAAATCCAACGCGTCGATGGCGACTACTTCCTAATCGACCTGGAGAGTTCCAACGGCACCTACGCCAACGGGCAGCGCGTCACGCAACATCGGCTCTCCAGCGGCGATCAGATCCAGCTCGGCGGCACGCTCTTGCTCTACACGGGCCCGATGGGCGATTCAGAGGCGGATCTGTCCGGGTCGGTCGACATCGGGATGCCGGAGCTCGGCGCGGAGCCGTCGCGGATCCTCCATTCGATCTCGCAAGAGGACGGCAGCCGGGTGTTCGATCTCGAGGCCGAGACGTCCCGTGATCCGTGGTTGGCCCGGGCGAGAAGCAACCTCCAGATCATGTACCGCACGGCCCTGGCCGTCAGCCACA
>JAFGFF010000382.1 GCA_016931075.1 Pirellulales bacterium
CTGGGATAAACTAAATACCCTCGTACGCGGCGCCAAATTCGCCGCGCAACTCAAAAATTGTGGGTAAAGACAAGGTCGTGACCCGGCCTACGGGTTCACCTGACATTGATTAATAAAACAGACCACTAGAGCCACCCTGACCTGCCTTTCACCTTCTCTCCATGCGGCATGGGACATGCACTTCTTTCATTCCATAGCGTGGTGAAATCCACCGCGTGATGGGAACAAGACATGGTGCGCAACCGACTTAGCCGCCCCGCTACCCCGGCGTTCGCCCGGGTCCCGCGTTGACCGGCGTCATCACGCCGGCCTTGCGTGGTCGGTTTTTCGCAACACGCAGTCCGGCCGAGGGAAGAACGCCCCGCGATCGAGCAAGGATTCGTGTTCCCTTCGCCTAAGGGCGTGTAGCGAAGTCGGGTTGTGCCGTTTGTCCGGACGAATTCCGGCAAGGCTTGTTCCCCAAGCAGTTGAACAATCACGATTCCGGCGCGGTCCGGCTCCTCGTGCGAGAGGCTGGCAGCGGTGGACAGTCAACGAGTTACGGTCCGTCGAGGACTCGGAGAGTATCCACATGGTTTGGACAGTTCTATTCGTGGTGGCCGTGGGTCTGACCACGGTGCTGGCGGCGGTGACCGACTTGCAGAGCCGGCGCATTCCGAACTACCTGACCGTGCCGGCCGCGTTGGCCGGGCTGGCTTACCACGCGACGTGCCCCTCGGGCATGGGGATCGGCCTCTCGCTGGCCGGGTTTGGCATTGGCTTTGCACTTTTGCTGATCCCCTGGCTGGCCGGCGGCGGGGGCATGGGTGACGTGAAACTGCTGGCCGCCCTGGGAGCCTGGCTCGGACCCCGGCCCCTGCTGGCCGCCTTTTGCCTGAGTGTCGTCATGGGAACCGTGATCCTGATCGGACTGAGCTTCCGAGGCATTGCCAACGGCAGCTTCCTCCGTAAACACCGCAACACGATGAAGACCGACCACAAGAACACCAACCGATCCACTCGACGTCCCCGGCGGACCCTTCCTTTCGCCGTGCCCATGGCGCTGGGAACCTGGACTGTCCTGGCCTGGTTCGTTGCGAACGGAGGTTGGTGATTAGATTAGTGGCTAGTGGTTTGTGGCTAGTGGCTAGTGAAGTGTCTCAAACAGATTGTGATTTATTACTATGACACGTACCTGTAGGGAACGCCCTCCGTAGCGTTCCGACGGCTCGGTCGACCGGGGAACGGCACAGAGGCCGTTCCCTACAGAGTACCAACATTGTCCATGACAAATACCACCAATTACGAGACCTTACACTAACCACTGACCACCAGCCACTAACCACCAACCACACCTGAAACACATACCGATGCAAACCACCTTTCGTCAAACATTCCGAAACCGCCGACGCCGGGCCGTTCTTTCGTTGGAACTGGTTCTGGTGTTGCCCGTGCTGCTGTTGGTGCTGCTGGCCATCTTCCAGATGAGCACCTACCTGCTGGCGACTCAGGCGATCCAGGCGGCGGCCCTGGCCGGAGCGCGCGAGGCGACGCTGCCCGGGGCGTCGGCCGAAGGGATCGAGCACTCGGTCCATCGGGCGTTGGGCGGCTGGCGGTTCCGCGACGACGTCGACGTCACCATCCGGCCCGACGACTGGGCTTCGCTGCCCAGCGGCGAAGGCGTCAGCGTCACGGTTCGCGTCGACGCCGACAAAGCGGCCATCAACAGCCTGGCCATCCTGCCGGGCTTGAGCCTCGAAGGCAAGGACATCACCGGTCAATACGTCATGCGAAAAGAGTAAACCTCCAAACGCGTTTCCTACATAGAGAAATCTCCCAGTCAAAGAACCTGCACCCCAGGAGTCGACAGCGATGAAACGAATCAGTCCCGGTACGGTTACGGTCGGCGTGTTGGCCGTCCTTTTCGGCCTGGTGGCCGCTTATGCGGCGCGACACTTGACAGCCGAGGGCCCGGCCCAGGTTATCCCGCCCGAGAAACCTCGCCTCGCCTCGGTCCTCGTGCCGAGGGTCAACCTGCCGAAGTACAGCCGGCTGCGCGACCAGGACATCGAAGTTCGCCAGGTCCCGCCCGACCAGGTGCCCGTGGGCGCGGTGCGTCTGAAGTCCCGGGCGTTGTTCCGGGTAGTCCGGTCGACAATGCTGGCCGGCGAGCCGATCATGGAGGCCGATCTCTTCCCAGTGGGCGAGGTGCCCAAGCTGGCCGATCAGCTTCCATCCGGCTATCGGGCCGTCACCGTGCAAGTCGACGCCGACAGCGCCCTGAACGGCATGATCCAACCCGAGTCGCTTGTTGATATTGCTCTGACCGTCAAAGGCGACCACCCCGATGTCTCGGGTCTGGCCACGCTGACGATTTTGCGACACATCAAGGTCCTGGCCACGAGCGAAGCCCGCTACCCGCGGAGCCAGGAGCACGCGAGCAAGCTGCGCAACATCACCGTGGCCGTCACGCCGCAGGACGCGAACAAGATCATCTTGGCCCAGCGCTACGGCACGCTCAGCGTGACGTTGCGAAGCTCGATTGACGAAGGGACCGGCAAATTGGTTTCGATGTCGGACGACCGCGACCTGGTCAATCCGAACGACCTGTTGGGCCTCGCGCCGACGATCGACCCGATCCCGATCAAGGTCGAAAAACGGGCCCAGATCTGGCGCGGCGGCAAGGTCGAGGAGCTGACATTCCGCGAGCCGCTGGTCAACGAAGCGATCAACACCACGGCGGCGGCCGAAGGACGCCCGATCCCCGCCCCGACCAACTACAGCTCGCCCGGCGCCCCCGAGGAGCCGGAATGCAAGGACTGCGACAAGAAGAACAAGTCGAAGACGGCCGTCGACGCGACCAGCCCGCAACCGACGCCCGCCTTCCCGACCGCCGTCCGTCTCCGCCCACAAGGCAACGTGATCAGTGTCGACATCGAAGCCCACCAGACGGGCACGAACGAGATGCACTAACAGAATTCCATCCACCAGGTGCCGGGTGCCACTGCTGGCTTGTCCAGCAGTGCTCGGTTGGAAGAGAAACCCGGGACCCACACTGCTGGACAAGCCAGCAGTGGCACCCGTTGAAATAAACGAACCTATAAACCTCCACATCCAATGACCAACTAGACCTTCGTATCCCATGGCCAACCGACCAAACCATCTCCGAACTCGTTCCCCACGCCGCGGCGCGTTGTCGCTGGCAGTGGTGGGAGCGTTGGTGGTTTGTCTGTTGCTGGCCGCCTGGGTGTGGAACTGGAACTACCTGGTGCTGGTCAATCGCGACATGACCCGAAAGTGCGACGCCATTGCCCTGGCCGCCGCGCCGGCCCTGTTGGACGAGGATTTCCTCCGGGGGCTGTCGCGCGATCAGAACGACGATCTGGCCGACGCTCGGGCCGAGGCCGACCGCTATCGCCGGCAGAACAACGCCGCCGGGCCGCGACCACTCGTGGTTCATGAAGACGACCTGCGCGTCGCTTCCGGCTACGTGGCCGATCCAACTGGCACAACCGAGGACGTCCATTTCGATCCCGACGCAAGTCTTACCAGTCAGGACCAGCCGCACAATACGCTTCTGGTCTGGTGCGAGCGGGACCGCGACGGCGACCACCCGGTCCGGCCGTTGGTCAACGTGCCGGGCGGTGGCGTGAACTCGAACGCCACGATCCGCCGCGCGTCGATGGCCACGCTGGACAACCTGGTCGTCGGATGCCGACCCACGCCGAGCATCCCGGCCCCGCTCGCGCCGCTGGCCGTCAGCCACGACGCGTGGGAAAACGAGCAAGGCACGGCCGGCGACACGAATGGCAACGGGATCGGCGAGATGCTCCTGCGGCTGAAATCGCCCGATGATCAGGCCGCGCCGCCCAACACCGTCTTGATCGATTACAACCAGACCGACCCGGTGGGTTTCGACACGCTGGCCCTGGCCGAAGTGATCGTCCGGGGCGTTTTCCCCGACCGGATGCTCGGCGGTCGGCTGGAAGTCGTGCCCTGGCTCGACACCTGGCGAGCGGCCCTCCGGCAGGTCGACGCGTCGATTCATTCGACGCTGACCCTCGACCTGGCCAAATGGATCAACGACGAAGTCGATGCGGCCCAGGCGGCCGGCAAGGAGTTCCGCCGGGCGTTTCCACTGTACACAACCTTCGCTGGCGCCGGCGGCTCGGGCCAAGCCAACCTGAAACGGCTCGTGGCCTGCCGCGTGCTCGGCGCCGACGTAGTCGACGACCGGCTGGTCGTTCGCGTCGAGCCCTGTTTCCTGATTCACACGACCCTTTGGACCGACGCCCCGGTGACGACCGACGGCCACGCGGTCGAACGAAATCCCTACTTGCACAAACTGCGATTGACTCGATAGTCCACGAGGCGACAGCATGAAACTCAATCCGTTCCGACCCACGTCCGATGCCGATCTGGCGGCCGAGTGTCCCATCCATCTGACACCGACCGAAGGCAACGCGGTCCCCAAGGAAACTCCTGACGCCACCGAGGCCCAGTTCCAGCGGGTCAAGACGCGGATCCACCGCGAGTTGATCGACGCGTTGGACCTGTCGAAACTCGGCGGGCTGGACGAGTCGCAACTTCGGGCCCATCTCCGCGACCTGGCCGAGGGCCTGTTGCGGCTGCGGCCCGAGATGGCGGCCCACGTCGATCGCCACCGGCTCGTCGAGGAGCTGATGGCCGAATCGTTCGGCCTCGGCCCGCTGGAACCGTACATGCAAGATTCGACTGTCTCCGACATCCTGGTCAACGGGCCGGACGAGGTGTTCGTCGAGCGTCACGGGCGGCTGGAAGAGACCGACACGGTCTTCGCCGACGAAGAGCACCTGATGCAGACGATCCACCGGGTGGTCGCCCGGGTGGGTCGCCGGATCGACGAGCAGTCGCCCATGGTCGACGCCCGGTTGCCCGACGGTTCGCGTGTCAACGCGATCATCCCGCCCTTGGCCCTCAACGGACCGGTGCTGTCGATTCGTCGTTTCGGCCACGAGCCCTTGCGGCTGGACGATCTGTTGGGCTTCGGCTCGCTTTGTCCCGAGATGGTCGCCCTGCTTCGCGCGGCGATCGTCGGGCGGATCAACATCATGATCAGCGGCGGCACCGGCTCGGGCAAGACGACCTTGCTGAACTGCCTTTCCGGATTCATCCCCGACGGCCAGCGGCTCGTGACAATCGAAGACTCGGCCGAATTGAACCTCCAACGCCGGCACGTCGTGAGCCTCGAAACGCGAACTTCCAACACCGAGGGTCACGGCGAGGTCACGCCCCGCTGCCTGGTCCGCAACGCCCTGCGCATGCGGCCCGACCGGATCCTGCTGGGCGAGGTCCGCGGCGGCGAAGCGCTTGACATGCTTCAAGCGATGAACACGGGCCACGAAGGGTCGCTCACGACGATCCACGCCAACGACACCCGCGACGCCCTGTCGCGGTTGGAAGTCATGGTGAGCATGGCCGGATTCGAACTGCCGGTCGGCGTCATCCGCAGCTACATCGGATCGGCCATCACGCTGGTCGTCCACCTCGCCCGACTCCAAGGCGGCGTCCGCCGAATCATGCGAATCTCGGAAATCGCCGGCCTGAAGGAGGACGACTACCGGATGCGGGAGCTGTTCGGCTACCGGCAGTCGGGCGTCGATGCCTCGGGCGTGGCCACCGGCCACTTCTACGTCGTCGGCAACCGTCCCCGCTTCGCCGACCGCCTCGAAGAGAAAGGCATCGTGTTTCCCGAGGGCCTGTTCGAGAAACGAGAACTGTAGAATTCCGGGTGGCACTGGCGTCTCGCCAGTGCTGTCTCCGGGCAACACTGGCGAGACGCCAGTGCCACCCAGCATCAAGACACAAACTGAGCGGACCTCCATCAAGGAGACCATCACGTGAACACCACTTTCGCCGCCATGGCGATCTTTCTGGCTGCCGCGGGGCTGGTGACGGCCCTGGCGTCACTACTGCGCGATTGGCGACGTGCCAAGCCGGCCGAGCCGATGCTTGGGCAGGACGGCCAACCGATTTGGATCGAGCGGAACAGCCCGTTGTTGGGCGGGCGTCCGTCAGGCCGGATCGATCGGGCGTTCGTCCGGCTGGTCGAAGAGTCGGGCAGCCCGTTCGACGTGCCGACCGCCTTGTCGATCGTCGCCGGAGCCGCCGTGCTCGGGTGCGCCGCGCCGCTGTTGTTGTTGGAAAACTTCCTGGCCGCCGCCGCGGGGCTGGTCATCGACGCCATGCTGCCGATCGCCTGGTGGTCGGTGCGCCGTGAGTGGCGGATGCATAAGCTTCAAAAACACTTGCCCGAGACGCTCGAATTGCTGGCCGACGGCCTTCGAGCCGGGCAGACGCTCGAACAGGCGGCCGCCATGCTGGCCGAGGACGCGCCCGAGCCGCTGGCCGAAGAGTTCGGCCACTGTGCGTCGCAGTTGGCCTTGGGCCACAGCCCGACGGCCGTTTTGGAGCGGATGGCCCGGCGTATCCCGCTGCCCGAGTTCCGCACGTTCGCCACGGCCGCGTTGGTCCACCGTCGCACGGGTGGCAACCTGGCCCTGTTGGCCCAGCGGTTGGCCGCCTCGGCCCGCGACCGGAGCGAGTTCCATGGGCACGCCCGAGCCGTGACGGCCGCCAGTCGGCTCTCGGTCATCGGGATCACGGTCGGCAGCCTCGTGGCAGTCAGTGTTCTGGCCAGCATCCGCTCGGACTACCTGGCCGCCTTCGTTCGCCATCCCTTCGGCCCGCCGCTTCTGGTCCTGGCCGGCATCCTCCAACTCACCGGCATCCTCTGGGTCTGGCGGACGTTGAAGATTTCGTACTAACACCTCCCCTCTCCCTTTGGGAGAGGGGCCGGGGGTGAGGGCGGTTGGAAAACGATACCGCAATCCATTCACAGAAAACAAATCACTCCACGACGGAATAAGAACAAGATAGATACCCCAACATCGCTGCCACCCGCCCTCACCCGGCGGCTGCGCCGCCACCCTCTCCCAAAGGGAGAGGGAAGCTTTGAAGACAAACGGTATATCAAGACACACATAAGATTTCGCCATGAACACATTGCTCCTCTCGATGAACAACCTGGCTTCGGTCGACTGGGCTGACGTGGGAACGTCGGTTCTGATCTTCGCCGCGGGCAGCGTCAGTTTCTTTCTGCTCGGGAAGTTGTTGCTCAGCCGGCCGGGCAGGTCGCGTGACGCGTCGCCGGCCAACCCGTTCGACGACTCGGACAACGACCGGCTGCTGGACGCCCTGGCCGCGCAGATTCCCGAATCGAAGAAGGAGCGACACGACTTCCAACTCTTGTTGCGCCAGGCGGGTATCTACCACCCTCGGGCACGGACGACAATCTACGCACTGCGTTTCGTGCTCTTGTTCGTGCCGCTGGTCGCGACCGGCGTGTTCGCGGTGCTGGCCGAGACGGAACGGACGGTGCCGATCCTTGTGATCGGAGGTCTGACGGCGGCCGGGCTGTCGATCGTTCCGCGTTTGTATGTCTTCTTCCGCCGGCGTGCCCGACTCCAGAGGATCCGAAGCGCCATGCCCGACGTGCTCGACATGCTCAGCATGTGTAGCGGCGGCGGGCTGGGGTTGGGTGAAAGTCTCGAACATGTGTCGAGCCAACTTGTCGGCTGTCCCGAAATGACCCAGGAACTGGAGATCCTCCGCCGCCAGGCCGAGATGGGCAGTCTGCGAAGCGCGCTGGCCGATTTCGCCCGACGGGTTGATCTGTCTGAGGCACGCCAACTCGCTGGACTGCTCACGCGGGGCGCTCACCTGGGCACCCAGTTGGCCGGCTCGCTCAACGATCAGGCCGACCATCTACGCATGTCGCGGCGTCAAACGGCGACCGCCCGGGCGAACAAGCTGCCGGTGAAGCTGGTCTTCCCGATCCTCTTCTGTTTCGCGCCGGCCGCGTTGATTCTGCTGACGGCCCCGGCCATGCTGGAACTTCACGACTTCCTGCGTCCTCGCGCGACGTCCGACGCCGCGCCGGGCGACGGGTTCGGCACCGGCGCCGTGGTCCGAACCATGGACCGGCTCGACCAGTCGCTCGACCCGGGCGCCCCGGTCCGGCGGTAGACGGGTCGTTGACTGGCGTCCTGCTTGAAGACGTGCTACGCTAAGGTTTTTCGGAATTGGACAACTCTTCCGGACCCTTGGTGGATGGACGTTGATGGATGCGCAGCTTCCCGAGCGGCTTCGCTTGTCGTTGAAGGGGCCGTTGCCTGGTCCGCGGGTGGCATCACGCTATGAGCCGGACTTTCGTCCAGGCAGCCACTACGACACCGTGCCCGAGGACGCGCGGCAGGCGGCCGTGCTCGTGTTACTCTATCCGCACGAGGACCGGTGGCACGTCCCGCTGACCCTGCGTCCCGACCATCTGCCCGACCATGCCGGCCAGGTGAGTCTTCCAGGCGGGGCGATCGAGCCGGGCGAATCGAGCGGCGAGGCGGCCCTGCGCGAGTTTCACGAAGAACTCGACGGCCAAGACATGTCCATTGAACTGCTCGGCCAGTTGACGCCTCTATTTGTTCGCGTGAGTAACTTCCTGGTTCACCCGTGGCTCGGTGTGGCCGATCGACGCGACCGGATGACGCCAAATCCCAACGAGGTCGACGCGCTGCTTGAAGTGCCACTGGACCACTTGCTCAACCCGGCATCGTTCGGATCGCACCAGCGGCAGCGCGAAGGACACACCTACGTTGTCCCGCACTTCCAGTGGCAATCGTATCAGATCTGGGGCGCCACGTGCATGATCTTGGGTGAACTGGTGACGCTCGTCCGGGGTGAGTAGTGCCAGTCGTTGTCACTATGGTGCCACTGCTGGCTTGTCCAGCAGTGCGGAGAGGACACGGCTTGACCGGCACTGCTGGACAAGCCAGCAGTGGCACCCAATGCACTCAATCACAGCGTGCTATCGCTTGGCCGCCTGGTGCAGTCCTTGGATGATGGCGTCGACGACTTTTTCGCGGTCCATGGCGATAGCCACGCCCAGGTTGTGACGCCAGGCCGGTACGCGTCGGCGATCGAAGACGGTTGCCCCGGAGGTAAGCTCGCCCGCCGTTTCGACGTCGGCCGCCATGCCTTCGATGGTGAAGAGCGTCGGGTGGATGGCCGCCATCAGAGCGACCGAGTCGTGGACGTGGATGCCCTCCTGACCGAAACGCTGCCGGTACGCCCGAAACGCCGGCGGGAGGATCGTGTGCAGGAGCTTGCCCACGCGGGTCGACTCGTCGGGCAGTTTGTTGAACAGGTCGTAGCTCAGGACGATCTGGTTGGTCAGATCGAGCGGGACCAGGGTTTTGGTCAAGGGAGAGCGGAAAACGGTCCGAGCCGACTCGGGATCGCAGTACATATTGAACTCGGCCGCCGGTGTAATGTTGCCCGGCCCGCTGACCGTTCCTCCGACCATGATGACTTCACCGACCATCGAGGTAAGCTCGGGGTCGCGCAGGAATACCCGGGCGAGGTTGGTCAGGGGCCCCAGGGCGATGATCGTCACCGCATTGGGGGTGGCGCGGATGGCGTCGGAAATGACTTTTTCGGACGGATGCCGGGACCGGAGCTCGGCGACCTGCAGGTTGGCCCCGCCCAGCCCGTCGCTCCCGTGCAGATAGCGGCCGTCGACCGGCAGCGCGTGGTCGGGCGGCGAGGCGGCCCCGATCCGAGGCCACCGGGGCGGGTCGAGCTGTTCGATGATCGCCTGGACGTTGCGAGTGGCCTGATCGGGCGGGCAGTTCCCCCCGACAGCGGTCACGGCAACAACATCGAGTTCCGGATTGAACAGCGCCAGGCAAAGCGCCATCGCGTCGTCGATGCCCGGATCGACGTCGAGGATCACTTTCTTGGGCATGCGGCCGCCTTGCAACTTAGTGTGGGCAAATGGGTTCCAACCTGGCGAGATTGTAGAACCCCCATCCGGGCACGGCAAGGCCGATGCCCTGATATTATCAAGATCCCCCAGATCTAGCGGCCATGAGAAAAATCGATAGATCAGCGGAAAGAGAGGCAAATCCCCCTCACAAGATTGGGGCTGCCAGCCAGACGCTATCGGATGCCCGGTCGCCCTGGTACAATGAACAGCCGCGCTACGCCCAATGCTGCCATGGTGGCAGTCTTACGGAGTAGCAGATCATACCCGCGAGGCTTGGCCTTGTGGCTGTGGACAATCCCGTCAAACCCATGAGGCAGCGGTCAATATGATCGAACCCATGCTGGAACTCGTTGAAGCCGGACAGGACTTGTCGGTGGAGCAGATGTCCGAGACGATCGGGATCATCATGGACGGCCAATCGACCGAGGACCAAGTCGCGCGGTTGCTGGTTAGTCTGCACAGCAAGGGCGAGTCGGTCGAGGAGGTGGCCGGGGCTGCTCTGGCTTTGCGCCAGAAAATGACGCCAATTCACACCACCCGAACGGGTGTGATCGATGTCGTAGGTACCGGGTCCGACGCCTCGGGGACGTTCAATATCAGCACGGCCGCCGCCTTGGTAACTGCCGCGGCCGGGGTGCCCGTGGCCAAGCACGGCAATCGGGCAATGACCAGCCGCAGCGGTTCGGCCGACGTCCTTGCCGAACTAGGGGTCAACATTGAGGCCAAGGTCCCTGTAGTCGAAGCTTGCCTCGAAGAGTTAGGGATTTGCTTTTGCTTCGCCCCCCTGTTGCATCAGGCCATGAAGCACGTCGCTCCGATCCGGCAGAAGCTCGGCACGCCGACAATCTTTAATATATTAGGCCCGCTGGCCAACCCGGCAGGCGCCACACGCCAGTTGCTCGGCGTCGCCCGACCCGAGCTGCAACCCCTCATGGCCAAGGCCTTGGCCCTCTTGGGAACGGAAAGGGCACTCGTGGTCCATGGAGACGATGGCTTGGATGAAGTGACCCTGACGGGCGTTACCCACGTTATTGAGGTGGTCGAGGCAAACCAGCGGCAATTCGACTGGAATCCGGAGGATTTTGGGTTGCAGAAGGTGGATCTAGATGGACTGAGAGTTGACGGCCCCGAGCAGAGCGCACAGCGGATTCGAACTGTGCTCCAGGGTCGACCGGGCCCGGCGACAGACATCGTCGTGGCCAACGCGGCCGCTGCGATTTGGACAGCCGGCTTGAACAACTCAGTGGGCCAGTGTGCCGTGCTGGCCTCCGAGGCCATCCAGAGCGGCGCGGCAGCCGACCTTCTGGCTAAATTGGTCGAGAAGACCAACGCCGGTTAATTACAGACGCTTGATCGGGGGGCATCTCCGTCAGTTGCCGCAAGTACGAGAAGACGTGTGATAGTACACGCTTGCTGCATTCGGCCCCGCATTGGATGGAGTTTGCGGTAATTGTAGCCGGTATATCCAGAAGAAATGCCGTAAACTCCGCTTTCGCTCCGAGCCGAAGTAGACCGACGGCGCGGAGGCCCTGCCGACCTGGGTTCTCCTAAGGCCTATCTGCATCGCGGCCCCACGTCTTCGATCGTGGGAATCGGGACGAGGATCCCTCAATAGGGGGAATCCCTGGGCTGCAATCGATCTAGACATCTCGGTGGGAAACGGTCCAGTGGCACGACTTTCCATTGTCATTCCCCATTGGGGAACGATCGAACAGCTTGAAAGCACCCTCGTTTCGGTCCTTGAAAACCGACCGGCCGACACACAAGTTCTTGTCGTGCTTAGCGACATCTACGACGACCCCTACGACCTGAAGGACGAAGTCTCCTTCGTCTACGCACCAATCGGAACCGACGCGATTCGATGCGTCAACCTGGGGATCGACGCCAGCAGCTCACCGATAGTCCACGTGCTCGCTCCGGGCAGCCAGGTAACGGCCGGTTGGGCTGACGCGGCACTGGCCCGTTTCGCCGATCCGGAGGTCGCCGCGGTCGCGCCGAGGATCCTCGACCCGACCGACATGCGGCGAATCGTGGCCGACGGAATCGCCTACACCTCGGGCGGTGCGGTCTGGCCAATAAACGAAGGGGAAACGATCGACAACCCAGCCTTGCCTGGTGAACCTGACGTGCTGGGCCCCGACCTCCGAGCCGCCTTCTATCGTAAGTCAATCCTGAATCGAGTGGGCCGGCTTCCAATCGATCTTGGACCGGAATTGGCCGCCATCGACCTGGCGTTGACGCTCGAAGCGGTCGACCAACGCTGTGTCCTGGAAACTCGGTCGCACGTCATCGCCGGAAATCTTCCCCAGAAAGTAGGTGGACCGTTCCGCCAGGCATTTTGGGCAGAACGGCTCTTCTGGCGTTGGGCGCCTCGAGGAGGCTGGCCCAGTTGCATGGCCGCCCACGTTGGTCGCGTGCTGATTGAAACTTGGCGGAACCTGCCCAGTCTGAGACTGCCGGCTGGGTTGGCCGGACGTCTCCTCGGACTATGTCAAATTGGCGCCCGGGCGTCTGGCCGCCGTCGTCTTGCCGAGTACCGCCGCCAATTGGCCGCCGGCCTTGGCACTGCCCCGCGACCCCATCTGACCACCGCCACGACACCGGTGCGTAATTAGCGCACCGCTTTACTGAGCTTCGCAGGAGTAGTGCAGTGTCTCGCAAATCAGGTGTCGTATTCTGCGGAAAATAGCGAGGCTGGGTGCCACTGCTGGCTTGTCCAGCAGTGCTGGCCGCACCGACACCTCAGCACTGCTGGACAAGCCAGTAGTGGCACCCTCAAATGCCCCAGCCACCCATCTTTATGGGGCCACCCATCTTTGTGGGATAGGAATAATCCGTGTTAGAGGATCCCATGGTCGAGCCCGGCAATTCTAGGTGGACCGAAAGGCCATTTTGGTTTGTTTGGCCTTTTTCGATACCAATTTGACGCTCTCTTTGTGATTATGAATTGCGCGGAGTAGGCAACCGTCGCTTTGCGAGAAGCAACGCTGAAAGTCGTAGCCATGGTGGACGTGCGTTCAGACAGTCAGATGCGTGCCAAGATGCGTCAAGAGGGATGTCGCGAGGAATTTGCCAGTCTGTATGCCGCCCACGAATTGCAGTTGTTCTCTTACATTCTCGCACTGACGGGGAGCACCGCGGCCGCCGAGGACGTTTTTCAAGAGACCTGCGTGGTGATGTGGCAGAAGTTCTCCGAGTTCCAAATCGGCACCAACTTCGCCGCGTGGGCCCGGAAGATCGCGTATCACATGGTGATGCGTTATCACAAGCAGACGGGGCGCCGTCATGTGCTCTTGGGTGACGCGTTCGTGGAGACGATTTCGGCTGTCCGATCCAAGCGCGCGGCCATGCGGGACCATCGGAGCGAGGCCTTGCAGCATTGCCTGGGCAAGCTGGGGCAGCGGGATCGCGAGTTGCTTGCCTGCCGCTACGACAACGACAGCCTGACGATCAAGGATGTGGCCCAGAAGCTTGGGCGACCGGCCAACACGGTCTACAAGGCGCTCCGTCGTATTCGGGCCAGCCTGTTGGAATGCGTGCGTCGAACGCTTCCGCAAGGAGAACACCGGTGAGCGAAACCGACCCCTACCGCAGCGAGCTCGCTTCGTTGATCGACGCTCTGTTCGAGGGGAACCTGAGCGCCGAGGAGACCAAGCGCGTCGCCCGGACCGTGACCGACGATCCCGAGGCGGCCGAACTCTATTGGGATTTCGTCGAATTGCACGCCGAACTGCGCCGCGTTCATCGCGGCACGTCGACCTGGACGCCGGAGAAGACGATTGGGGCTCCGATTGTGGATCTGTCCGCGCCAGATGTACCGTTGGCCGACCTTTCCGATCTGCCGCCTCCTCCCGCGACCGGAGGCGGGATGCCGGGCTCGTTGGGCATGTTGGGAATCGTGCTCGGCGCCGTGCTATGTCTGGGCGGCGTGGTGGCCCTGGTCGGCGGACTCGGCTCGTCGAACGACCGGGGCGCCGGGACCCGGGCCGCGCCGATCGCCCGGGTGACGTCGATGGCCGACTGCACTTGGGTCGATCCCCACGAAAAGGACCGGTGCGCGCCGGGCCTGCCGCTGGCGGCCGGGGAGTGCATTCAGATCCAAAGCGGTTCGATTCAGATCACCTACGAGAACGGCGTCGTGGTCACCCTGACCGGGCCGGCCACCTATCGCGTGATTGACGAGAAATTCGGCTATCTTCAGGATGGCTTCGCCCTGGCCCGAGTGCCGGAGCGAGCGATCGGTTTCACGATCAACACGCCGGCCGGGAAGATCATCGACTGTGGGACGGAGTTCGGCGTGACGGTCGGGCGAGACAAGCAGACGGGCGTGGTCACGGCCGACATGCGCGTGATCGACGGAGCGGTCGACGTTAACGTTAACTCATCCTCGGGAAAAGGAGCCGGACGAAAACGGTTCAAGAAAGGCGAAGCGGTGCGGATCAGTTCGCTGAACAACGGCTCCGGCCGTCCGGAATCGGGCGACGCGTTCGATCCTCGCACGATTCCGGGCCTTCGCCTCTGGCTCAACGCGGACGCCGGCGTGCTCCGCGGCCCGGACGACCGTGTGACCGAAATGATCGACCTGATCGGCGACTCAAACAACAATGCAGAAAACGCCCGGCAACCGGAAGCCGAGCGTCGCCCTCGATGGCTATCGGGCACGATCAACAATCGGCCGACGTTGGTGTTCGAAGGAAAGCAGTACATCCAATTGCCCAACCAATCGGACTTGAATTTCCAGGACGAGAGCCTTTCGATCTTCGTGGTCGGCAACACGTCCGGGGGGACCCAATACTTCTTGTCGAGTCGTGCCGACGGCACGAACCACGATCCGAGAGGCTTTCGTTTCACTTCGTCGCGCGACGGCGGGCTCCGCTACCAGGCGGCCGGAGTCACCGTAAGCCGTCCGTGCGACACGCGCAAACACGCCGTCTTCAGTGTGATCCACGACCGGCGCACTCCAGGCGCCAACACGGTGACGCTCTATCGCAACGGCGGGCAGCTTGGCCCGGTGGTCAAGGTCGACGATTCCGACATCTCCAACGCGTTTCCGTTGACCATCGGGGCGAACCTCGAGGCGATTCATAAGTATCCGAAATCTCCGCAAAACTATCTCCAGGGCGACTTGGGCGAGATCCTCATCTACGATCGCGTCTTGAGTCCCCGGCAGCGCGGCAAGGTCGAAACGTATCTTGTCCGCAAGTATGGCTTCGCTTTTGACACAAACGAAGCCGCGGGGCAGACAAGCAATCCGTCCGAACGGGAGCCCGTCATCCAGAAGGCTCCCTAGTCCCCAATCGTGCCCGCGAATCTTCCGTTTCGTTGGGTTTGCGTAGAAGGTGTGCGCTGACATAACGAGAACCAAACAAGCGGCGCCACACCATCCTCTGAGAGCGAGTGATGATGATAAAAGGAAGGATACAGACGGAGCGCACCGGAAACCGCTTAGTCGTCAAGGGTTTCACGCTTGTCGAACTCTTGGTAGTGATTGCGATTATCGGGATCCTGATTGCCCTACTTCTCCCGGCTGTTCAGGCCGCCCGGGAAGCCGCCCGGCGCATGCAATGCGCCAACAACATGAAGCAAATCGGCGTGGCCTTCCATCTTTTCGCCGACGTCCACAAGACGTTTCCCGCCGCCGTGAGCCGGTCGCATGAGAATCCAAACATGCGATTCAGCCAGATGGTTCTCCTACTGCCGCACATGGAGCAGACGCAGCTTTACGATCATTACGACTTCCGACGGTCGTGGGACCACAACATCAACAAGGAGGTAGTCGAGACGAACATCTCCACGCTGATCTGCCCGTCGGCTCCTGGGGGGCGAACAGGTATCTCTGATTATGCTCCATGCAGCGACTTGTGGGTGGACGGACTCGTCGACACGATTCTCATCCCGGGAAACATGGTCTACCCCAGCAGCGACTGGTCCGGCGTGTTCAACAACGAAGTGATCCCGAGCATTCGCGACATCACGGATGGAACGTCCAACACCTATCTGCTCTTCGAGGACGCCGGTCGACCAGATGAGTACGTTAACGGGCACCCCACGGGCAAGACAGACGTCACCGGAGCGATGTGGGCCGACTGGGCGCTGGCCATCGGGATCAACGATTACTGTGGGCGGCTGTGGAACTGTAATAACGAGAATGAAATCTACAGCTTTCACCCTGGCGGACACACCTGTTTGATGGCCGACGGGTCGGTCCACTTCGAGACGGATGAGACGGATATCGCCGTCTTCTGTGCCCAATACACCAAAGCCGGCGGAGAAGCCTTCGAAGGAAGACGATGAGCAAACGATTCGCACTCCAGCACTCATACCGGCAACGCCCCGCGCGAGGACTCCTCGTGCTGGTCGTGCCGCTGATCGTCGTGGCCGGCTCGTGCGGGCATTCGGATCGCGTGACCGTCCATCTCGTCGAAGGAAGCGCTTTTTGCCAAAGCAAACCGGTGACCGGAGCTCTTGTTGTATTCCATCCGCTGGATCCATCAGAAAAACTCCAAAAGCTGCGGCCCGCGGGCAAGGTCGATGCCGAGGGACGGTTTGTCCTGTCGACCTACGGGCCGAAAGACGGCGCGCCCGAGGGAGAGTATCGGGTCACGATCGTCTGGGCCAGTGCGGCCGTCGAGGGAAAACCGGGGCCCGACCGGTTCGGTGGACGCTATGCCAGCCCCCAGAAGTCGCCACTGACAGCCACCGTAACCGCGGGCAAAAACACGATTGAACCTTTTGATCTTCAGCAGTAACAGCATGACGCCCGTAACTCGTTCCTTTCAAGCCGTTCACGTGACACGAATCATTGTGGTCCTCGGACTGCTGGGCATCGTGTGCGGAGGGCTGACGACTCGCGCCTCGTCGGCCCAACATCCGGACAGCTTCACCGTCGCGTTGATCCCCGACACCCAGTACTACTGTGACCTAACCACCGGCGGCACGCCTCAAATGTATTACGAACTGACCGGCTGGTTGGCCGATCGGGCCGAGGAGGACAATATCCGGTTTGCCATCCACCTCGGCGACATCGTACAGACCCCTTATCTCCCAAGCGAGTGGCAGATCGCCAACATTGCACAAAACATACTGGAATGGGACGTTCCGTACAGCGTCTTGCCGGGCAATCACGACCTTAGCGAAGAAGACTACTACAACGAATACTTTGGGCCAAGTCGTTTTGACGGCCAAGCGTATTACGGCGGTCACGAGGGGACGACCAATAACAATAACTTCTGCTACTTTTCCGCCGCCGGAATGAACTTCCTGGTCCTGAGCCTCGAGTATGATCCGTCGCTGAGCACGCTCCAGTGGGCCTCGCAGGTCGTCGAAAACCATCCCAGCCACCGGGTGATCGTCGCCAGCCACGAGTATCTCAATTTGGGTGGGGGTCGCCGCGAAATCGGTGAACGGATCTGGAACAACCTTGTTCGCAACCATGACAACATCTTCATGGTCGTCTCGGGACACATTTCCGGTTGGGCCCATCAAACGAGCACGAACGACGCGGGCCACGAAGTTATCGAGATCCTGTCTGACTATCAGTGGGAGCCCGATGGGCTGACCCACCCGCCGCTCGGAGGCGACGGGTGGCTCAACACGATGGAGTTCGTGCCGGCCGAGGACAAGATCTACTACAAATCCTATTCGCCCTATCTGGATACATGGCGCACCACCGAACTGCATGAGTTCACACTCGACTACGCGATGCCCGATCCGTTGCCGGGCGATACGAACTGGGACGGCGTCGTGAACAACCAGGACGCCCAGACCCTGGCTCGAAATTGGCTCCAGTCGGTCACGGGTGGCCATTCCGCGGGCGATTTCAATCACGACGGCTGGGTCGACGATCTGGACGCCTCGATCCTGGCGGCGAACTGGAACGCCGGCGCCCACGAAAACGCCGTGCCGGAGCCGACGCCGGCGATATTGCTGCTTTGTTTGATGCTCGTTGTGAGTCTTCCGTGGGCAAGGTCCTTAAGAGAGCCTAGTCCGGTTGCTTGAGTTGTCATGACGAGCTGATTGGAGTCTATGGAGCACCAATGGAACAGACAAGAGGAGAAAGAAGACCGTTGAACCCGACCGGGGACAGGCGGGTTCAGTCGACTGTATGGCCCCTAGTTCCCATGTCGTGACATATGGAAGGAATGCTACGATGAAACAGACTCTTCTTGCGGCAGCCGTCGTGCTTGGCATGGCATCCGGCCCGGCGAATGGCGCGGTCCTCTACGGGCCGCTGATGTATGACAATGGCATCCCGGCCACCCAAGGCGGTCCATACGTCACGGCCGGCCCGCAATTCGGCACCACGGACATCTCATTTGATACCGACACTCTCACGCTGAGTCCGACCCAGCCGGGACATGGTATGGTGCATGATACAGGCTTCACTACCACGCGGAGCACGTACACCATCACGTCTACCGGACAGTGGAATGCAATGACCAACGGGCGCTATTCACTTTGCGGCTACGCCATCCCCGGCTCCGGCGCTATCGGACTCAACACAAGTCCTGGCACCAAGTACACGTGGGCTCTGTTCGATGAAACCGATCCCGACGTTCAAGGCGGGGGACGCATCGAGGAATGGACGTCCGGAGACGGGAAAAATCAACTCTTCTTCCAAGCCGGCGACCAAACGTCCGGAGACGGCGTCTCGGCGATCGACTTCTCCTCGCCCCACAACCTTACCTTGAAGATCACCGACACCGGCAACAACGCTACGAGCACGTTCACCTATACGTGGACTCAAGAGGTCGAAAGTGTTGTCAACACGTGGATTGCCGAGGAGACGTTCGAGAACATTCGTTCCTATGCCGTTGGGGAGGCTCAGGATTGGTATGACAGCGATCCCTATCAGTACTTCTATATCGTCGCTCATGTCGAGGATCTCTTCGACAGCATGGTGACGGCCGCTCGAAGCAGTGTCGGCGACACGGGCTTTGCCTACTACGTCTTCTCGTCCGGAAACACGTGTTCTTGGGACAACACGACGGTGACCGACGGTGTTCCCTCAGTGCCCGGCGATACCAATGGCGACGGGAATGTCAACAGCCAGGACGCCCGGAAACTGGCCCAAAACTGGTTAAAACAGATCCCTGGCGGTGGTGCCACGGTAGGCGATTTCAACGGGGACGGATGGATTGACGACCTGGACGCCTCGATCCTGGCGGCAAACTGGACCGGGGATGCTCTCGAGGGGAGCGCCGTGCCCGAGCCCTGGACGGGTACGCTCCTTGCGTCGTTGGTCTTCACGCTGGCCGCTTTTCGTGCAGTGCGTTCGAAGTGTCAGCTATCGAAATAATTGTCCGCACGCGGAGCGAGATACCGAGGCAATGGCAACCCAGGAGAAGAAAGAGGCGGTGTCCGCTGGCCGAGACAAACACCAGACTCGGTCGAGCGATTGGTTCTTGTTTCGGAAATTGCGATTCTTACAGGAGGACTGCTTCGATGAGACATGCAGCGATTGCAGTTGCCGTGTTGCTGGGCCTGGTGACGGGACCGGCATTCGGCGAGATTATCATCTACGGACCCGTCACGTTCGAGGAGGGCGACCAGGGAGGCCCCTATTACAAGTACGGCCCGGACAGCGGCGACGTCACCCTTTCGTTTCCCGGGGACCCAGGTGAAAAAACACTCCGCGTCGATCCCACGGTTAACGGGTCCGGCCTGGTGCATGACACGGGCTTCACCACTACGTTAAGCAGTTACACTGTTTCCGCTGACTGCGAGTGGGATGCAAACAGCCGGTCTCGCTTCTCCTTGTTGGGCTATGCCATCCCCGGTCTGGGATCCATCGGCATCTATCCTTACAAGAGTTCCAGCATGGTTCCGTACTATTACGCCTCACTTTTCGACGAGACGAATCCGCTGAACAACGCGAATCCCGAACACGTTGAGGACTGGACGTCCGGCAGCCTCGCCCAGGTGCCTTTCTTTAAGGCGTCTGATCAGGCTTCCGGTGATAGCGTGACCGACCTGCTTCCGGCGGATCCTCACACCATCACCATGGAAATTAATGACACGGGAGATAACGCCACCAGCACGTTCCAGTACACGTGGACGCGGGTGGTTGGCGAGTACACCAATACATGGATCGTGGAGCAGTCGTTTGCCGCGATTCGCGACGCTGCCCTGGGTGAAGCCACGTCCAAGGATCCAGGCGACGGGACCCTCATCGTCCACGTCGGTGATCTCTTTGACACGCTAGTGAGCACTGCTCGAAACAACAGCGAGAACACCGGCTTCGTCTATTTCTCGTTCGCCAACGGTGAAGGAGCCAACTGGGACAACACGACCGTCACGGCCGTGCCCGAGCCGTCGACCGTCGCGTTGATCCTGTCTGGCGTCGCCCTGTGCCTGGCGGCAATTCGTCGCCGCCGGATAAGCTGACCGAGACGACGAATACGACGAAGGGGGGCCTTGGGGGCCGCCGTTGACTCGGCGGCCCTCATTGGCGCTATAACTCTGTCGACATCCATTGGCCATGGAATATTCTGGCCTGGTTGGTCAAATCGCCAAGGACAGGCAGAAACTCCATGCATGGCAGTAGAACAGTGAGCCCTCTCGTCTGTCCAGAAACAAGACTCTTGCTGGACAAAAAGATATTCCAGGAGTGAGCAACATGACCAAGATTCTTCATTCCGCTTGCAGGCGACAGCTTTTCTGGATTACGATGATTCTGCTCGTGACAAATCCGGCACAGGCTTGGGGCTACGACGACGAATATCCCGGCCGGAAACGCATCCTGATGCTGGGCGATTCGATTACGACCCAGCCTGGCGCGATCGGCCAGTTGGTCCAACAGGCGTTCGCCGGTCTGGCCAACATTCACGTCATCCCGGAGAACTTCCAGGACACGGACTACGCACTGAGCGACGTCTCGCCCGGCATGTCCCACATCGAGTCGTGGATTAACAGTGAGACGTGGGACGTCATCGACTTCAACACGGGCCTGCACGACATGAAGGTGGGCCAACCGCAGCACGACGTCCCGGCCACGTATGCCGCGAAGCTGGGTCTGGTCATTGACGAACTCCAGGCCCATTCCGGCTCGGCGTCGCTCATCTGGCGAGAAACGACGTTCGTGCCCAACCCGGAGGGAAACAATCGGCACAAGGCCGTCGACGGCACTACCCCAATGGACAATGTTCATCAGTATTACAATGCCGCCGCCGCCCCGGTTGTCGCGGCCAAGGGCATCAGCGTGGTCGATGCCGTGGCCACCCTCTCCGAGTCGGCGCCGCGAACGGCCGCCAACAACGTCCACTACACCGAAGCCGGCTACCGGCAACTGGTTCCGCCAGTGATCGAGAACGTCTACGACCAGCTTGGCCTTCTGCCTGGCTTGCGGGTCGATCTAGGTACGCCAACCGGTGGCGGTGACATCTGCCAGGAAAACTACTACGACTTGAAGTACACCTCCAACACTCGCCTCGTGGCCACGGATCTGGGCAAGAACAATTACGTGGAGGTAACACTTGCCAACACGCCCATTTATGCCTGGCGAGATCGAGGCGCGGTCGGCGGGGCCGGAACAGAGATCAGTGACTTGTTGCGAGATTTCATTCTCGCCAGCAGCGGGACGGGACCTCTGGAGGTCGGCATCTCGGGTTTGGAAGCCGGCCAGTATGTCTTCACCGGTTACTTCCACGACAGCGACGCCTTCCAGGGCGTCGCTCATGTGGAAATTAGCGTGGACGGTGGACTGAACTTCGACGAGGGCGCCACCGCCACCTACTCGTCAGGCACATCGCCGGCCTCAATTGGGATGGGAAACTTCACGTTCACCAGTGACGGACTCCACGACGTGGTCTTACATGTCCTGGCCGACAATTCGGCAGGCGGCGAGGGCGCGTCCCTGATGGATGGTTTCACTATTACCTCCGTGCCTGAGCCCTCTTCCCTCATCCTGCTGGGGGTGGGCTTGGCAACCCTGGCTATCTGTCGATCTTGGTCACGAAAACGGTTCCACAGCACGGCACGGAAGCATATAATGTAGGGCCGTTCAACCTACATTTATGATCCATCAAAGAGCCCACCGTGAAACGCCGCCAGTTCCTCCGTCTTATTGCCGCCGGTGCGGTGGCTGGCGCCGCCTCGGCCGGATGCTCGATCGAGGATCGGGCGCATCGCGCGGTTCTTCGAGGGCGAGTGGTCTCGGCCGGCAAGCCATTGGCCAAGGTGATCGTCTCGAACGGGCGGGAGGTGACCCAAACCGACGCGGACGGCCGATATGAACTGCCCAGCGGGCCGGACGTTGGACCTTTCGTGTTCGTCTCTTGCCCTCGGGGTCATTGGACCGACCGGTTCTATCGACCGGTGAACGAGGCCTTGCGAACCGGCACGGCCGACTTCACGCTGCGGCCAGTTCCTCAAACGGACCGGTTCGATTTCGTCTTCGCCGCCGACCTGTCCAACCTGGGACATGACATCCAGGCAGCCGGTCGCGCCAAGACCAAGGCCAGCATCGTCGAAATCTGCGCGCTTTCGCCCAAGCCGGCCTTCCTCTTGATCCAAGGCGACCTGGGCATCATGGGTGACGGCGGAACACGTTTTCTTGACTTGCTGAAAACCTCCACCGTCCCGGTTCGCACGGGCATCGGCAACCACGAGATCCGCCCGGAGCGGGACAACCCCAAGGACCTTTACGAGCGGATCTTAGGCCCGACCTACTATTCGTTCGACTGGGGACCGGTTCATTTCGTCGTGCTCGACGGGAACAAGCCGGCGGCCATTCCGGGCAAGTCGGTGGGCACAGTCGAGCCTCGCGAGATGGCCTGGCTCGAAGCCGACCTGGCCGCCCAACCGCCCGACAAGCCGCTCATCGTCGGTGTCCACATCCCGATCGTCTCGACCTATCCAGCTCGGCGTACCGATCTGAAAGAAGCCGAGGGCCCTTTCTGGCAATCGGCCAATACTGAAAAGCTGACCGCGCTCTTCGCTCGCCATCGCGTCCGGCTTGTGCTGCAAGGGCACATCCACGAGAACGAGCGGATCGTCCGAGACGGCGTCGAGTACGTCGAGTCGGTGTCGCTCTGCGGGCGTTGGTGGAAGAGCGGATCCGGCTTTGAACGGGCCACCGACGGCTCGCCGCGAGGCTATCGCATCGTGTCGGTCGACGGCGCCGCCATCCGGCACCGCTATCAATCGAGTTGCGAGTCCCGCGTGGACCGCCAGGGCGAGTTCATGGGCCTGCCCAAGACGATGACCCCGAAGCAGAAGACCTCGTTCGTTTTCAACTGCTACGATGCCCCGAACGGCTCGACCGCGCGTGCCCGACTGGACGACGGTCCCTGGGCCGATCTTTCCCCGGTCATTCTGCCCGACAGCCGGATGCCCAAGCCGCACCACTGGAAATGGACGGTCGACACGACGAAGTTGTCCCCGGGCCGTCACACGATCGAAGCCCACGTCACCTGGCCCGACGGGACCGAGGTCCGCAACACAGAATCCTTCCAGCTCGGCCAGCGGTCCGACGACTCGAAGTCTCTGTAATTCCGGAGGGCAATTCTGGAGGGACGCGCTCCGTCGTGTCCGCTTCTCCGGTGGTTCACGGCCACGACGGAGCGTGGCCCTCCAGGGAGACAATGTTTTGGAAGGAATTCAAAACACGTCCTTCGTTAAGACCGGGTTGATCGCCAGCCTATCGGTTATTTAATCTTGTCCCAATCGATTTCCTTGCGGTCGTCACGATGGAAGAGCCGGCGGAGTGTCTCGGCGTCAAGCTTCAGGGAGAAAGTGCGAACCGAGCCGTCGCATAATGAAGCGAGGAAACCCTCCTCGTAGAAGCCGCCGAGACCCTTCTTGGGATCTTTTGGATCGAACGACCAGTCGTCCGGTTTGGTCCAAACCACGGCGTGTTGGTCGTCCACTTCCAGGAGCAGAATCGTATTGGAGGTTCCGTCGCGGATGTCACGAAAGCCCCAGGCTTTGAGTCCCTCGAAGACCGTGCCCGGGCCGACTGGCACGACGTAGTTCGCCCGCCCCTGTTCCGGGCCGAACTTGGACATCGGCGAGCGGAAGGTCTGCGGCATCTGGGCGATCAGCTTCTTATTGTGCGGGCTGTCCCAAGGCTCGTCCAGATGGAACTTCTCGTAGAGCGCCTGCTGTTCCAGGTAGGGCAGAACATGCACCCGCCAGCTCAGAAGCGGCTTGCCTTGGGCATCGCGGCTGGCCGCGGCGGGGAACGTCTTCTTGGCGTCAATGTAGTTATGCATCGCGATCGCGTGCTGTTTGAGGAGATTCATCGACTGCATCCGCCGTGCCGCGGTCCGGGCCGCGCTCACCGGGGGCAGCAGCAGCGTCACGACCTTGGCGACGCCCTGGTTCTCCGGATCAAGCACCAGCTCGAGCCGGTCGTCCACTTGCTTCGGAATCAAGATGACAAGAACCTTGTCGATGTTGGGAACCGCGCGACGGAGTTCTTTGTTCTGGGCCAAGTCGCCGGTCAAGGTCTTCAACTGGCGCAAGAGAGCGCCGGCCGCCCGGGCGTCGGTCGACTGAACCACCGCGCGGACGGTGATCGCGGATTGCAGATCGACGCTGACGGCCGCCCAGCGTAGCCCGTCGGTCAGCACGCTGCTCGGCCCGCCGCCCAGCTTCTTCGGCAGGGTCGGCATCATCTCGCGGATCACGCGCCGGGCGTACTCCGGCGGCAGCAGCACGTACTGGGCCGTCGTGTCGCCCACTTCGGCGAAGGCCTTTTCGAGTTCCGGCCGTGGGTAGGGCTTTTGCGACGCAAGCCGGGTCAGCGTTTTCTCGCTCCCGATCACGAGCATATCGCCGATCCGCCGATGCGCCTCGAACGCGTGCTTGTTCGCGCTCTTGTACATTTGGAATAGGGCTTCGTCGTTGGTGGTCTTCGTGACCGGGATGCAGACGAATGCGAGCCCCTTGCCGTTGTCGGCCGGTTGGTCGGCCGTGCTCACGACGGCGTAGAATTCGCCGCCGCCGACGGCCATGATGCTGGCCATCGTGCCGGTTGCCATCGCCAGGCCTTGTCCGCCCTGGCGATAGAACTCGGCCGCCAAGTCGGGCGAGACGGTCGAACTGATCTGCCCCAACTCGCCGAACACGGTCCCGAGGTTCACACGACGCAGGTCGACATGCGCGACGGCGATCGTCTGTTCGTCCACGAACGGCGCAATCGCCTTGGCCCGGGCCGCCGGATCAAACGACGTCTCGGCCAGGCCAGGATCGGCAGAAAAAATCAGGGCCGCGAGAAAAAGAAAAGGCCAGTTCGTTTTCATGATCGTTCTCCTGAATTGGAGGTCGGTTTCATTGGATCGGGGGGGTTCAGATTTGGAGGGCCACGCTCGGAGCGTGGCCGAGTGCAAACCGTACTGCGCGGACGCGACGGAGCGCGTCCCTCCAAAACCAGGTTCGTTACACTTGAATCACTTCGTCACTCGCGAATCGTGATCTCATACCGTCGATCATGCTGGCGGGGCCAATCGTCTGGCATTAACGACTCGAGAATGCCAGTCTTCCCCTCCAGGCGATACGAAAACGGCTTGTTCCAGACCGGATCCAGCGGCACGGGCACCGCCGTGACCTGGTCGAGTCGTTCGGGCAACCGCCCGCCGTGCCGGGCCGCGTGCATCCGCAACGCCTCGACGCACCGAAGCATGGCGATGTCGCGGTCTATTCGCACTTCACCCCGCCGGGCAGCCGAAACGGCCGGAAGAAGCAGGCTGGCCAAGGGCAACACCTCGCGGCGCCGGCCTTCGGTGTTGAGATACTCGTCGGCCCTGCGCATGTTTGGCGCCGCTTGCCAATAGGGCAGGAGATACCACTTCAGCGTCTGGTCGCGCAACTCCCGATACGTCCGCATCGCGTGAAGCACGACGACTTGGGCCGTGGGCATCGCGTCGATCTTCTCGCGCGAAAAGCCCTGGCGGATGAGGTCGTTTCGCGCCCGCGGATAGGCGGCGATAAGGATGCCCGTGACGGCCAATTGCGTGGCGGCTTCGTCTTTCAAATCGCCGGCCTCGGCCACGAGGTAGAACTTACGAAGTTCCTTGTGCGACAAGACCTCTCGCCAGAACTCGACGCTTCGGGGCTTCGCGTCGACGTCGCGGAGAAACGGAAACATCAGGACCAGCAGATTCGCCTCCGTATCCATGACCGCGGGACGCAGATCGACCAAGGGGCTGGGCAAGCCGGTCAGCGACCAGTAGAGGTTCGGGCAGCCGGGCTGCTGAATCATCTCTTCGACCCGCTCGTTCATGATCACGCCGCACGCGATGCCCACCAGACCATGCACCAACGTCGGCGCCTTGCCCACGTCTTGCCCCAAGGCGAAGCCCATCCGGAGCATCTTGATCGCCTCGTCGAACTCGCCCTGGGCCACGTGCCATCGGGCCTGCGCGGCGACGTGGCGAGCCACTTGCCGAAGGGCCCCCAGCTCTGGCAGAATGAGCGAAATGGGGTCCGTCTCGTCGAAAGGCAACTGCCAGTCGCAGTGCGTCCGGCGCACGGCCAGCGCCAGGCCTTCCAAGAGCGTCTTGTCCACGGGCGGCGGGCCCGTCTTGCGATATTCCTCCAAAGGCATTTCAGACCAGTCGATTTGATTAAGGGGATCTCGCTCCCGCCAGGACCGTTGCATTCCCAACCGGTAGTAGAACAAGGCCGCGTTGCCTGGCTTGCGGTCGAGGTAGCCCGGCAGAAACGGGCGGGCAAGCGGCTCGCGGGGCTCGTCGGCCGGGCTGACCGTCATCTTGACGACGGTGATCTTGTCCTCGTTGGCCCAGCCGGGCACGACGCACGCCGCCAACAGAACGAAAGGCAACGAGTATCTCATGTATCTCATGATCGACTCCCGTTCTTCTCGTAGGGTGGGGCACACCTGCCCCACCTGGGATTCTTTTTCACCATTTTCTTCGCAAGGTGGGGCAAGTATGCCCCACCCTACAAACTTCATTCGCAAGGTGGGGCAAGTGTGCCCCACCCTACAAGCATTCAAACGACCGTTACGATCGTTCCTCGCCAAGAATCCGCATCCAGTCACCGTATGTGGCCGGTCGTTTTTTTGAAGGCTCCTCGACGCTCTGGCCAGTTGGACACAGCGTCGAAGCCCCGAATGCCAGCACCCGGTCCCGCAACTCCGGATAGGTCGGCTCCGCGGGGCGTTCGTAATTCGGCGTCATCCCGAACCAAGGCGCCAACGAGGCGAGCCAGGTCGTTTCGGTTCGTCGCACGCGATAGATCGAGGCGTGCCGAACGGCCGGCGGGGTATCTGCCTCGGCTGATGCAGTGCGAACGTCCGGTTCGATCGGGATGCGAACGATCTTCTCGATCGTCTTCGGGCCCGGCTGGAGCAGCAACGCAACGGCCAACGTGGCCGCCACGGCTGTCATCGCGGCGAACGCGGCCGACCAGGCCCGGGCCGAGCGTCGGGCCGACGTTTGACCGGCCAAGTACATCAGCCGCCTGACGTCAAGGCCGCCGGGACGTGGCGTCAAGGTAGCCAACTCCGCCTCAAAGGCCTTCAGTTCGTTCGAGAGTTCTTCTTTTCCGGACATGATACACCTAGTCTTTCTCGTAGGGCCACGAGGCCCGATTCGTAACGCCGCCACGCAGTGCTCGAGGACGTCTCGGTCAGTCGGGCGATCTCGGCGAACGACAGTCCGCCCCAGAGCCGCGCGACAACCACCTCGCGTTCTTCCTCCGGAAGCTGCCCCAGCGCCTCGGTGGCCGCCTGGGCGTCGAGCCGCTGGCCGTTGGTCGGGACAAACCACGGTTCGCCCAGGCTCGACGCGGCCGTTTCGTGACGCCGCCGCCGGCCGCGGCTCCGGGCGTGGCTGATCGCCCGATTGCGGACCGTCCGATAGAGCCACCCCACGACGTTCTCCGGGGTCCGAGGTTGTCGCAGCAGTTGCACCAGGGCTTCCTGGACGACGTCCTCGGGGGTCTCGGACCAACCGCGGGCGTAGAGCATCAGCGGGCCGGCGTGCCGGGCCAGCAGCGATTCAAGGCGTTCGGGTTCCAGACCGCGTGGGCTCATTCGGGACGTCTCGGTGAGAGCTTCCACCAGTATAGACGCCCCCGGCGGCCGGTTGGCCCAAGAAAATGGATTGGGCCGAAGGCCCTGCGGTTCTCCCAGCCCAGGGCATCCGCCCTGGGAACTCAACGGGCAAGACCTGGGCATGTTCGGCCCAACGGGCCAACCGTTCTCCCGGCGGAACCGTTGGCCCGTTGGGCCGAATCCAAAAACATCTTCCCGGTCCCTTTCCCCAGGGCGAATGCCCTGGGCTGGGAGAACGGCTGCCCCTTTGGGGCGTTGTTTGGCGCGAAGAAAGGCGCAATGCCAAGCAAGCACGATAGCAAAGTGCGGAATGTATCCCCGGCCACGACGGAGCGTGGCCCTCCAAGGCGAGGGTCAATAACGGGAACTGCGGCGACAAACCATCGTCGGTAACCCCAGCAAGGCCGCCAGGAGAAGGACGATCGTGGACGGCTCGGGCACGGCGTGGTTTTCGGAAGAGCCCGTCCAATTGGCGGCCATAATAGAGGCATCCAGATCGTCGACCCAACCGTCACCGTTGAAGTCGCCGTCCTTGGCTTTGTCCGACACGGCCTGAAGCCAGTGACTCGCCAGGATGCCGGCGTCGACATGGTTGACGAATCCATCGCCATCGGCGTCGCCGGGCGGAAGCGTAGCGGATTGTTGGGACGCGGCGTAGAGCGTCTGGTGGTTCTCCAGCGTCAGGGCAACGCCGGGCCAGAAACCGACCTCGTCTATTAGACCACCGAAACACCCGCTGTCGCTGGCACGCCCGGCAATCCAGGCGTGTCCATTCGATTTATTGCCCAAACCCACAGTAGCATCGATAAGTTGTTCCGAATAATCCGTTCCATCAACGAATAAAGCCAGATTATCCGGGTTGTCACCATTGCGAACCACGGTGAGGAAATGCCATTGCTCGTCATCGAAGTCGAACTGGCTTCCCGATAGAAACTGTGTCAGAGATGGATTGGCAGGATTGTAGGCGCCCACGGCAATCTTGATTCCCTGGTTGTTGCTCACATTCGTCATTGCCACTTGAAAGCAGTCGGTCGAGGCGTTGTTGGAAAAAAGCCTATCATCTTCCAATATGGCGGTAGAGGGAATCTTCACCCAGAGTGAAAGGCTCACCACGTCGGACACGAAGGCTGCCTGGGCGCCCAAATCGACAACCGCTTCGGCGTTAGGGTGGAAGGCCCGATTGTCATCGGGAAATCCAGCCCAGTCGACGCCTGACACCCCTGTTTGGGCAACGGAGAAATTGCCGAGGTAATAGCCGTCGATGCTCCCCGTCTCGATCGAGTCGGCAGCCCAACTAGGTGGTTGTTCCGTTTCATCCAGGGCGTAGTAGTGTGTTGGATTCAGCGCAATAACAGCCGCGCGGTAATCACCCAACACGCTGCCCACCGAGCCTTGTGCAACCATCAAGAAGAAAAGAACCGTCGATCCTCGCAGCCATGCCATTTTTACCCCCTTTGCCCATTTGGACCATGGATATTGAGCCTTGTGTCGAATGTTCGGTTGTGCAGCGATCCTCCTAAGCTGCCCGCTTTCAACCACCGCTCACGGAAAGAAGAAGAGCGGTATTATAGGGGTATAACGAAAGGGTCTCAATCATAGGGGGCCGTGGAGTGCGAAAGAATCGCCTAAACGCCTTACGCCCAGCCCGATCGAGCTAGGGTATTCTCCCTATCTCTCGGACTGACAGAAATGGCCGTCTGATCGGAGCAAGTCATTGTAACTCAAAGAACTTGGGGATGTCATAAAATGATGCTTGCGGAAGAGGGGGGTGGCCCCGTTGAAACCCTCTGGCGTGGCAGTCGTGGGCTGGACCCCCTTGACACGTTCTTATCCATAGCCCAACTCACGAAGTTCATCTTCGTCGAGCCCGTGATGATGGGCCAATTCGTGAAGGATCGTGATACGAATTTCTCGACGGAGCCGATCGGTTCTGACACGACCGAAGGCGTCCGACGCGGCGGCCAGAACGCCTTCGCGATAGATGGTCACTACGTCGGGCAGCCGGGTCTGTTCTACATGCCGTTCTGAGAGAGGCACGCCCGTGTAGAGGCCGCAGAGTTGCTCGCGGTGGCGCACGCCCGTCTCTCGCATCACCCGGGCTGACGGATAGTCTTCGACGTGCAGCGGGACACGCTCGATCAGTTCATGGATCGAAGGTGGTAGTTCCTCGAGCACCTGCTCGAACACCCGGTCAAAACGGCGGCGACGTTCGGGATTCAAGGGACGGCTTTCATTAAGACGCTACCAAGGAACATGATACCGAATATATTCTGTAGGGAACGCCCTCCGTGGCGTTCCGCGGGTCCCGGAAAATGGGCCAAACTCGCGGTTCACGGAACGCCACGGAGGGCGTTCCCTACAGTGGAGACGTTGACCTCAATTCGGTGAGTTGTTCTTTTTACATGTCCTATGGATCTGAGGTGTTGGGCAACTTGCGTCCCATTCTGCGGAAACGGGGCAAAGAAGTCAACGCGGCAAACCGCTCACCCACCCTACCCTGCTATTGACGCCCCCTTCGGCGACCGATAGCTTCGAGAGAAGGACAGCCGCTTGGGTTTGTCGTGGAGGACGAAAAATGGGCAACGAAAAAAGGTCTTCGTGGAACTTGGTCGGTTGGACCGTGCTGGTATTGACGTGTTGGGGCACGGAAGCGGCCGCGCAGGGGCGTCTGACGGTCGAGGCCGTCTCGGGCCGACCGTTTGGCGTGGGCAAGATCACGCTCTCGCTGCCCCCGGAGGCCCTGCCCGAGCCGTTGGGCGTCGAGGGCATCCTCCTTTCCGAGACCAACGCGCGTGTCCTCTATCCGACGATCACGCTGCCGGCCGACACGACGCTGGTGAAAAACATCCTGTCGAACTCCCGAATCATGCGGGCTGGGCCCGTGCGGCGCGAAGTGGGAGGGCTGATTCGCGGTCTGCTGGACCAGCCGGGCCCGACGACGATCTACTTCCTCTTCGAGGGCGACCAGCCGCTGCAGCTCTCGATCATTGCAAGACAGACGTATGCTCAGACCGTCGTTCCCCGTGTCGATCCCCATGCACATCAGCGGCACTTGTCGGCCTGGTGGAAGCAGTACGCGGCCAAGCCGGGCGGTCTATTCAGCGCCAAGCCCGACTACCCGCCCGTGGTCAACGACACGCTCCGCGCGATGCTCTCGCGCCGCTTGGGCCTGATGTTGCCCCAGGCGCCGGGAAAGGCGGACACGTCGTGGGAGGCCAAGCTGCGTCAACAGATCGGCGTGTTCCTGGGCACGGAAGAAGTTCGGGTGGACATCGCGCGGGACCGGATGCTGGGGCGCTTGCCGCTCAATGAGCCGGCCGACGTGCCCTTGCCTGTCCCGACCGAGTTCCCGCCGTTGGTCCTGCCCGAGCCGGCCAAGGACCTGCAAATCGAACCGATCGCCATGCGGGTTCCGGTCGAATGCCTTTACGTCCGGTTCAGCAGTTACGCCAACTTCCTGTGGCTGCAAGACACGTTGAAAACATGGGGCGGCGACCTGGGCAACCTGGTCGCGCTGCGAGGCGTCGACCACGAGATGGCCCAGCGGATGGAACGCCAACTCATCCTCAAACAGACCGCGTTGAGCCGGATGCTC
>JAFGFF010000383.1 GCA_016931075.1 Pirellulales bacterium
ATGCTGTAGGGTGGGGCACACCTGCCCCACCATCGGTTGTCGAATTTGCATCGATCCTGATGGGGCAGGTGTGCCCCACCCTACATCAAATCAATCCCGAGCGGCGGCGGAGTCCCCAGGCGGTCGCCCAGAGGGCCAGAGCCGCGGTCAGTACCCACCAGCGGTCCCAGGCCAGGGCCTGGATGGTCCGCTCCGGGCGACTTCGTGTCAGGTGTGTCTCGAACTGTTCGGCCACGGCCTCCGGCTCGACCTGATCCAACACGGCTCCGCCGCTTCGCCGGGCGATCATCCGCATGACGTCGGGTCGGGCGCGGACTTCAAGCTGTTCGGACAGGTCGCCGCACACGTCGAACACGGCCGTGGTCGTTTCTTTCGGATCGGCCCCCGCGACGCGCAGCTCGTACGCCCCGGCCGGCAACGGGCGGTCGAGCACGACGCGGAACTGGCCCGGGTCGGCGCCCGAGGGCAACGGCACGATTCGTTGCGGCTCCTTCAACCCGTCGCCCCGCAATTCAACCACCGGCGGAGGGCTGCCCACGCGGTCCTTGGCCACCAGCAGCGAGGCGGTCGGCGTCTCGGACGTGCTGAAGGTGACCTTGTCGACCTGGAGGGCGTACTGCTGTGATGGCATCAGGCCGACGTTGGCCACGAGCCAGCGGATCAGGTTCCGCCAGAGCGTGGCGTAGACGTCGTCGTGTTGCTGGTGCTCGGGCGGAAGGAAGGCCCAGCGCCACATGCCGGCCCCTTCGACGACGACCACCCGGCCGCTTCCGACCGGCTGGTAAATGACGGCCGGCTGGACCTGGTCGCCGCGCGACGAGCCGGCCTCGGCCAGGATGACGGCCAGCGGCTTGGGTTTGTCGACCCGGGCGGCCGTGGCCAGCGACGGCAGGTTGCCCAACTCGTCCCCTTCCGACGAGGCCAACCACCGCAGCGACCGGCCCGCCTCGGTGAAATGAACCCGGAACCGCGACTCACCCTGCGGCGCCCAGCTCACGGGCATCAGGTTGCCCAGTCGTTGTGAAATCTGCGCGGCGGGCGGACCACGGAAGCAGACCAGCGAGCCGCTGTCCTCGGCCAGCCATTTTTTCAAGTTCGTCAGCGCGGTCTCATCAAGAAAGACGTCGGCGTTGCGGCCCAGAACGACGACCTGGTACTTTTCGAGCGCCTTGCTATCGGCCAGAATGCGCGCGGCCTTGTCGTCGATCGTCCAGTCGTTGCTCTGGACGAACTTGGGTTGGTCGCCCTTGGCGTCGGAGCCCGATCGGGCGATCGTTCGCTTCAAAAAACGCCCTTCGCGAAGCTGCACGACACTGACCAGTTCGACCGAGGCGTCCAGGGCCAACGTGCGGACGAGGAATTTCGTGTCCCAGTAGGGCTTGCCTTCCAGCAACAGGACGCGGACCGGCTGATCGACCACCCGCAGTAGCAAGGTCGCCCGATTGTTCGCGTCGGTGATCTCGCCGGGCAGCTTGCCGGCACGGATTTCGTAGCGATAGAGACCCGGTTTGGATTGAGCTACTTCGAATAGGGCCTCGGCGTCGCTGTCGCCCGAGAGGTCCACCTCGCGTTGGTCGAGTTGTTTGCCGTCGCACGTCAGCGAGACGGTCGTCTTGCCCACGGCCGCGCCGCGTTGTCGAAGGGTGACGGCAACCGGCACCTTCTGCGAGACGAAGGCCAACTCCTGGGGCATGTTCAGCCGTACGGCCAGGTCCTTGACGGTCGTCTGGCCGCCCACGGTCCGGGCATAGACGGGCGCGGCCATGGACTTGGCCCGGGCGACGCTCTGCCGCAGCCGATCGACGCCGGCCGACGAGTTGTTCACGCCGTCGCTCAGCAACACCACCGCCTGGCCCTGGGGCCGGTCGGCCGCCAGAATGTCGTCGATCGCGGTGGCCAGGTCGGTTCGCGACGAGTCGGGCGCCGATTTGTCCGCCGGCGCGGCCGCCAACGGCGTACTGTCGGCGGCGAAATAGCGGACGTCGACCTCGTAGCGGTTTTTCAATTCCTCCTGCATCCGCTCGGCCAGCGCCAGGGCGACCTCGTAGCGACTCTTGCCACTGTCCATATCCCGCGTGGCCATGCTGTCGGACCGGTCGACCAGGACGGCCAGCTTGGGCTGACCGGGCGGAGGCGGCAGCCGTTCGAGCCACGTTGGATTCAGGAGAATCACCAGCGGAATGGCCACGGCCAGCGCCATGAGCCCGAGGACCACGGGCCGCCGCCAACCCGGCAGACGTCCCCGGCTGGACGTCGCGTACCAGGCCAGCAACCCGGCGGCAGCCAGCGCCAACGGCACCCACAGGGCCAACGGGACTTGAGGATCAAGCGTCAGGTGTTTCATCGGGCCGTTTCTCTCGCGTCAACGATCTTGTTGTAGGAGGCGACTCCTGTCGCCGATTGGGTTGCCAGTTGTCGAGGGTTCATTCGGCGATAGGAATCGCCTCCTACAGGCATGATGCATATTCCTACGTTCGGAGTATCAACAAGGACGACAATTCGACCAGCACGCACACGACGCAGGCGACGGCGAACCAGGCCCAGGAGTCGTGGCGGCGTTGAGTGTCCAGCGCCGCGCCGTGGTAGGCGACGTTGCGGCCCGCGGCCAGGCGGCCCTTGAGCACGTCGGGCTCGAGCACGTCCAGTTGGCTCTCTTCGGCCGGCGCGTTCAGGGCCAGGGCGAAGACGGGCTCTTTTTCACGCAACACGCGGTACACGCCCGGCGGCTGGGGTTTGGTCCAATGCCAGGCCACGCCGACGCCTTCGTCGGCCAGCCGGCCAGTGGGCACCGTTTCAACAGACGCTGCCTCGGACGACTTGGGCGGGACGATCCGCAGCCCGGCCGCCGCACCGGCCTCGTTGGGCAGATAGGCCAGCAGCGGCTCGCCGCACTCGGTCGTCCGGTCGCTCCGGTTGAAGGCGAACATCTGCTGGATCAACTCGTCCAACAGCGGCACGATTGGCCCGTTGATCAGCCCACGGGAGGCGGCAAGATCGGCGTTGAGCGTGGCCAACACACCGGCGTCCGAGCTGGTCAGCACGAGACAGGCCGAGTCGTCGCTGTAGGTGGCCAGGACGTCGTCGGCCACGCCCCCGTCGCGTTTGCGCGAGTCGAGCCCGCCGTTGAACCGCAACGTCGACGTAAGCGAGTCGAGCTTGTCGCCGAACGCATTGAACGGCGGCCGGGTGTGGGAGACAGTTTGGATGAACAGGTTTCGCCGGTCGCGGCCCCGGTCGGGCGGAACGAACTCGACCGGCATCTGCAGGCCGCTGCCCGCCGCGTCGGCCAAGAGCTTCAAATTGGTCGCGTCGATCGACTCGCCCGTCACGTAGATGATCGGACGCCCTCGCCGCAACAGGGCAGCTAGTAGCCGGATCGACTCATCGGACAACTTGCCCGGATGGTCTAGCAAGATCAAGTCGACCGGGGCCAGTCGTGCCTGATCCAAGTTGGCCGGATCGAGCCGCACGACCTGGGCTGAAGCGCTCTCCTCGCTTCGGCCGTCTGGAGCCAAGGCCCGTTGAAGGTAAAAGCTCGACGAAGTTCGACGTCCGTCCGGTTCGCGTGTAATCAGGGCGTAGACGGGCCGAGGGCGGATCTGGACAACAAAGCATCGCGTGTCGTCGGCCGCCATGGCGTCGTCGATCGCGGTCAGCTTCGCCTCGCCCGGCTGCCAACCGAGGTGGCGCAGCGTGATCGGTTCGCTGAGCACGGTTTTTCGTTGCGGGGGGCAGGTCGTGTTGAGCCGGTAGGCCGATCCGCCGACGGTGACCTCGACCGTCACCTTGCGTGTCGTGTTGGTGAAGTTGCCGACCTCGACCTCCAACTGGGCGGCCGTCCCCAGCGAATTGCGCCCCCGCACGCCCGCGCGGAGGATGGCCACGTTGGGCGGCGTCTCGACCGGGGCGACCGATTCGAGTTGGATCTGGGTGTCCTCTGGCAGCCGGGCGAAATCGGCCATGGCCCAGTTGGCCCGTTGAAAATCGCTCACCACGACCAGCTCGCGCCGGCGCGTGTCGTTCGGTCCGGCGGCGGCCAGCATCTTGCCGGCGGCGTCGAGCGCCCGATTGACGTCGAGCCGTTCGGGCAACGCCCGGCAGGTGTCAAGTTCGTCGCGCAGGGCGTCGAAGTTGGTCGACGGCCCCTCGAAGACCGTCTTCGGCGTGGCCCCGGCCAGGATCAGGTTGGCCTGCAAGCCGGGCCGGTAGCGGAGGAACCGCGACGCAGTGGTGCGCGCTCGTTCGATGGCGGCGATTCCCCGATCGGTCGCTCCCATGCTCTGACTCACGTCGAGGATCACCACCCGCAGAGCGTCGCCTGACTGATGTTCGGACACGGCGGCCGAGTCGCCCCATCGCGGCTGGGCCACGGCCAGGGCCAGCATGGCGATGGCCAGGGTCCGCAGCGACAGGATCAACAGATTACGCAACCGGTGGCGTGCCCGTTGCTGCCGAACGGCCTCGCGCACGAACCGCAACGTCGAGAGCGGCACGCGGACCGGCCGAGGGCGTGTCAAGAAGTGAATGACCACCGGCGCCGCGACCGCCAACGCCCCGATCCAAATTGCCCAGGGATGAAGAAAGCTCATGGAAGTCTGAGTTCTGTGAGAAGTTATCGTAGGCCGGGTCGTGACCCGGCAATTCTGTTCCTGCCGGGTCACGACCTTGTCTTTACCCACAATTTTTGAGTTGCGCGGCGAATTTGGCGCCGCGTACGAGGGTATTTAGTTTATCCCAG
>JAFGFF010000384.1 GCA_016931075.1 Pirellulales bacterium
CATGAGGAAACCCTCACTAGGCCCTCAACCTAGCGCGTCTGCCAATTCCGCCATTCCCGCGAATGCCCGGCAGGGGGGCAAGAGATCCAGTCTATTCGATCGGGCACCCGGGTCAAGGGGCGGCCCGTTTGACGACCAGGATCGAACGGTCCGACGACTGGGGGGAAACCGCATGGGCTTCCAGGCGGTCGCGGGCCAGGGCAAGCAGCTCGTCGGCCGGGAGGTGGGCCTTCTCGGCTAGTGGTCCACCCAGGCCGGCCTCGCCCAGGGGCTCGTCTTTGTGGTCCAATGCGTCGCGGACGCCGTCACTGAAGACAACCAGGGCCTCGCCCGGCTGGAGCTCGTAGTGTTGCGGCTCGTAGGCCACCTGAGGCCCTTGGCCGGCGGCCTGGGAGGGCTGGCTGAGCGATTCCCAGCCGTCCGGGCGGATCAGGATCACGCCAAGCTGTCCGGCCGAGGCGAAATGCGCCTGGCCGTTGGCCGTTTCGATCAGCCCACAAAACAGGTTGGCCGACTGGTCGCCAGCCGACCCAGTCCAGAGAGTCAAGTTGACTTGCTGGAGCAGCCGGGCCGGATCGCGCTGATACTGGGCGTGGCTCCGCAACGACGACTTGGCCGTGGCAGCCGACAGGGCCGCTTCGATGCCCTTGTCCATGGCGTCGCCCAGCGTGGCCGCCAGCAGTCCGTCGGGCAGGGAGAACCAGTCGAAAAAGTTCCCGCCGACGTTGTGCGCTTGAGCGGCCCAACCAGCCACGTCCCATCCGGCCAGCAAGGGCGAAATGGACGGCAGTCCACCGCGTTGGAGCCGCTCGGCGGCGGCCACCTGCCGCTTGAGGATCGCGCCATCGACGCCTTCGCGGATAAGCATCTCACGTTCCAGATCGGCCGCCAGGCGCCCGGCGACCATCTCGAGCACGTTCGTTTGCCGGTCGTCGAAATCCCGCTTCCGCTTGCAAAAAACCCATAGCGTGCCCAGGATCATGGTCGGCGAGGCGACCGGAATGCACACGGCCGAAGCGAAGTCCTCGGGAACATTCCAGTACTGCATCACACGAACATCTTCCAGCACGACGGCGTGGCCCAGCAAGGCTTCAAGATCAGCCAGGGCCCCTTGCAGCGGGCGGGCCGGCTCGGCCAAACGACGGCGGGGCAGCCCCCAGCACGACCGCATTTTGAGTTCGCTCGTGGCTTCATCCAGCAAATAGAGTGCGGCCGCATGGGCGCCAACCGCTTCGGCCCCGCCCTTGAGGACGGCTTCGAGCCGAGCTGCCAAATGGGCTTCGTTCTCGTTCGTGCAGATCAACGGTACGCCGGCGGCCAACTCGGCCTCGCGTTGCCAGAGCAGGTGCTGGATATGCAACAATTCGGCCAGCATGTCGCCCAGTCCGGCAGCCAGCTTCTTGGCTGATTCCACCGGCATCGACTCGACACGGCCCGGACCCGACTCGACTTCGTGGAGGCTGAGGTGTCCCGGAGTAGCTCCCGCGCCCGGATTGACCGGGGTGGACCACGTCAGGCTCTCCGAAGGAGTCGGCTCCAGACCAGTGTCGTAGCGTAGGGACCAGCCGGTCGACTCGCGAAAATCGCGGAGCACTTGCGCAAGGCTCTCGACGTCCTCGACTTCGGGCCGGACCACCTCGGGCGCCCGCTCGGGAAAAATCTTCAGATGCTCGGTGGGGGCTTTTACCACGGGGGTCTCGGTCCGCCGGGGGTGTCTCGTTGGACGTCGCCCTGGCGCTGCGGCTGGTTGCTGGGGAGGGTTTGCTGCTGGGAGGGAGCAATATGTTATGGGGACGTCGCAATCAGGGTAACCCCATTGGATTTACCTGGTTACGCAATCCACCTACACTACGCTGTCGTCACACCTTAACATCGGCCATCGAGCTGGGTGGACGTTAGTGGGAAAACCCCAGCGATGGCGGGGGGCGGCTCAAATCGCTAGCCGGCTGTTCGGATGGGAGGGCTCGTTCCGACTGTGCACGGTTGATCTTCAACAGTCCATGAAATACCCCAGGCTGTCCTCCGCCAGGTGTCCCGAACTGGCGTCTGGCCTCGACCAGAAGAGCCAGACAGCAAAACGCATCTCCACGCCTGTCAAGTGCAGCCCGACCTACGGGTTTGTCAATCGATCCGTGTCAGCCTGGCCGAGAATGCGTCTTGCCGAAACGTTTTGGGCTGATTGCTTACTCACTAGAAAATGTTCGGCTTGATCTGCGCGCATTTTTGTTACGGCGAAGGTCGGATTACACACGTTGTCAGGCAACCAGTTGTACCGACTTCGAAAAAGGCCTTGTCGTTCAGCGCGTATTCCAAACGATATCCATTCGCCCGTTACAGTTGTTTCCGTGACAACTGCTTCAAACGCCCCTCCCCTGGCACTTACTTAATAGCTTGTGACCTCGGGACGCAAATCGCACCTTCATTATCTGTAAATCGCACCTTCTTAATCTCAGGTCCCTCCTGATTTGCACTCACTCAAAGGCGGACACGGAAGTTTGTGGAGGAGCGTGTTTCCGGCTGCAATCGATGGTACAATGGGTTTATTGGCGAGGGAGCCTTCTGCGAGAACCACGTCTCCCATGCGTCATCAATAGGCGATATCATCTTCATCATCCTGATCCCGCGCTATCTGAAACAACTCCCGATCTTTAGTCGATCTCTTTCATCGATTTCAAGGGGGTCTATACGGTAGGGCTCTTTCGAAGAACCATACTGGGATCACGTTGTTGAAAAGTGAAGTAAGGAGGTTGGAAGATGAGTTTTCGACGACCCAACGGTGGTTTTACACTCGTCGAATTGCTCGTGGTCATCGCGATCATCGGCGTGCTTATCGCCCTATTGCTGCCGGCCGTTCAGGCCGCGCGCGAGGCCGCTCGGCGAATGCAATGCGCCAACAACATGCGTCAAATCGCCCTGGCGACGATTCAATATGAGAACGTCTACAAACGGTTCCCGCCAGGCAGCATCGACATGGACTCGAACTATGCTGTTCGGAACACGACGAGGCTCATGCCGCGTCACAACCTCCTGGCCTACCTGCTCCCCTATCTGGAACAAGTACAACTTTCCTACGACTTGAACGTCGATTGGTTCTACACGGGCAATTACACCACGCCCGACCTTGTATTCAGGAACTACTTCAAGAAAGGTGGTCTTACGGGCTACAGCCCCAACGGCGCGACAGCCTCTCAAGAAGTCAAGACGTTTCGCTGCCCAAGTTCCATCGGTCCTCCGACGGTAACCTATACCGAGGGTGACGCCGCGGGCACCTATGGGACGGCGGATTATGCGGCGTGTCAGTCGATCTGGCTGAATCAACCGTTCTGGATGATTCTGGAGGGCCTTGGCATGGCGCCGTCCTATTGGCCAGACTGCGGGTCAATCCTCCGAGGAACGGGCGGCATGCAGAATGATACCCTGTGGGACTATGCCGGTCTCCGTGCGAGTGACGTGACCGACGGTCTTTCGATGACGTTGCTGGGAGTGGTTGAGGTCGCTGACCGGACGGAATATCACGAACGGATCAAAGCCCCCTACGACGTGACCTTCGTTCCTGGAGCGGCCTGGGCCGATCCCTATTCAGCCACCTACATCCAAGGCCCCGCGGTAGGCAACCATTTTATCAACTGCGACAATTACCGGGACATCTTCTCCTTCCACCCGGACGGAGCCAATTTTCCATTTGCCGATGGTTCGGTGCATTTTCTGAACGAAGACGTTACCCCGCGCACGTTCTATTCCCTGTTCACGCCCTACCATGGCGAAGCGGTCAGCCCCGAAGAATATTAATGTAATGAGGCGTCCGGCTCACCGCTCGCGCACGTCTGGCCAACACCCCAAGGAGATCGACGTGTTTGCATCACGCCGCACCGCCAAGAATCGCCATATCTGGCGCTTTACGACCATTATTCTGAGTTGCCTTCTCGTCGGAGGTTGTGGCGACGGAAAAGATCGATTGAAGACCTATCCGACCCAGGGCATAGCGACATTTCAAGGCAAGTCGATGCAAGGAGCGATTATTTCGCTTAACCCCATCGAAGGTGAAGCCAAGGCGAAAGATCAATTGCCCCGCGGCATCGTCGGTGAGGACGGCACCTATACGGTCGGGACTTATCAAGACGGCGACGGCGCGCCAGTCGGTCGGTACAAAGTGACCATTCAGTGGTGCGAGGCGCCCGATCCAGCAACCGGGCCCGACCAAGCAGTCCCCGACCGCCTCAAAGGCCGCTATGCGAATCCCGCCAAGTCCGACATCGAAGTCACGATCACCGAAGGCGACAATACGCTCCCGCCGATCGAGTTGCGGTAAACGAGGATCAAGTCGCCATAGTGGAAAGGTGAAATCCGGGGCTGGGGGAAATCGCGAGACGTAGGCCGGGTCATGACCTTGTCTTTACCCACAATTTTTGAGTTGCGCGGCGAATTTGGCGCCGCGTACGAGGGTATTTAGTTTATCCCAG
>JAFGFF010000385.1 GCA_016931075.1 Pirellulales bacterium
CGAGAGAAGGGGTGTAGTTTGCCTTAAAAGTCCGTTGCTCTACCAACTGAGCTACAGCCTCGTTTGATGAATCTCGATGGATCTTGTGTTTCACCGCCCGTTGACCCTTTTACCTTTCTACCTTTCGGGAAAACAGGCTATGTCTATGCTCCGTGCCGCGCTAATTCAGATTAAAAAGCGTCTAAAATGTGTTCCTGAAAGACGTTGCGACTTGCCGTCCTGATCGGCTGGCCTTGCTGCTTTTGGGGCGAGGCAGGGCTGCCAACAAAACCCGCCGGATGGCGGCGGACGGGTGGGGGGACGGCCGCAGGGGGTGCTGTCGGGAGTGACTCCCCAGCCCTACCAATCTACTCGACCGGCGGCCCGCCGTAAACGGGGGAAAATCGTAACCGTTCAGGGCTTGCGGAAAGGGTGCCAGGCACCTTTTGCCGGAACGGCCCTTCAGGTGCATTGCACAAAGGGTGCCTGGCACCTTTTCCGCCGCGGCAGGGTGGCACTGGCGAGACGCCAGTGCCACCCCTGGAAATCCGATACAAGGATTTGGAAAATGCCCTAGACAACGGTCCGGTAATTGCCGTTACAACGCGTCGAATGACGTTGCCTGAACTCACGGAGAGACAGAACACTCGTCGAGCCCGTAGCTGTCCTCATTACATGTTCGTCACGTCGTCGGCGCCGCCGGCGCGGACGAGGCGGTCCATGGCGGCGGCCAGTTCGTGGGCGTGTTGGCCGTGGCGGGAGTAGACGCGGCAGATGTGCGAACTGACGGGGATCTGGCGAAACAACGCGCGGTCGTCCAGACGCCGGACCTCGTCGGTGGCCGAGTCGTAGAGGAAGTTCTGCCCGGACGCGGCGGCGTGGGTGCCCGGGCGGTGGACGTGGCGGGGCGTGTCGACCTTCAAAGGGATGTCGGCCAGCGCCGGGGGCAGGTGGTCGCGGATGGCCGCCTCGAACGCCCGTTCGCTGCTGAACACGCTGCTTCGCTCCGACTCGCCGGGCCGGAAGAAGATCTCGCGCTGGGCGGCCATCTTCCACTCGACCTCGCGGCGCAACAGGCGGCCCCAACGCCGGCCCAACTCGGCCAGCACCGGGTCGTCGCTGCGCTGCCAATCGCCCACCCGAACCAAAACGGTCCACTCGGTCAGCCGCTGGTAGTCGTCCAAATGTTCGGTCGGGTTGCCGGGGAAGAGGTAGGGCTTGCTCTCGGCGAACACTTCCTGCAAGGCCAGGTCGATCGCCCGGACGGTGCGGTGAAAATAGATCGCCTGGAACAGCTCGCTCCGCACGGCGATGAACCGGACCAGGGCCGAGAGCCCCCGGTCGTGGATCGTCAGCCCCTTTTCGGTGAACTTGCTGTAGTGCAACAGCCGCTGGAGGTCGAACGCCCGGGCACTGTAGCCGGCCATGTACGCGTCGCGCAGGACGAAGTCCATGTTGTCGACCGTGTACAGCCCGCTGAAGAGCGAACGCAGCAGGAGCAGCCATCGGGGCGTGTCGTCCGGTTCTTCGTTTCGCGGACGGGTGATCAAGAAGATGATCTGCTCGGGATCGAGCGTTTCGGAGGCGTCCAGCTCGCTGGCCGGATTGCGCCGGACGCCGCGAAGCAGTTCGCCCAGCTCGTGGCGGATGATGTGGCCGCCGAGCGTCTCGTGGGTCAGGCCGAAGTCGGCCAGAAAATGGGCGTCGAAGAAATGCCCGAACGGCCCGTGGCCCACGTCGTGCAGCAGGGCGGCCATCCGCATCAGGGTCTGAACGTATCCGCGACTGGGCGCGTCGGGGCACACCGACCGAAGACTTTCATGGAGCGTCTCGACCGCCATGCTGGCCAGGTGCATCGCTCCGACGACGTGCTGGAACCGCGTGTGCTCGGCCGAGGGGAAGACCCACCAGGCCGTCTGAAGCTGGTGAATCTGGCGTAACCGCTGTACCCACGGATGGTCGATAATCTGCTGTTCGGCCGTCTCGCCCTGGGGCACCCCCGCCACCGAGGTGTAGGGGATGTAGCCATGGATTGGATCGTTGACGAGGCCTTCGCTTTCAAACCATTTCATAGGCCCGATTATGACGCACGCCGGGCGAACCGTCTAGAAAGAAAGAAAAAGGTGACTGTCACCAAATCTGGGTAAAATGCACAAGCGCCAGGCGGCTCATTTGCCCAGACTACCTGTATTTGGTGACAGTCACCTTTTTTCTTCCGATCTAGCGTTTCCTGGTCCGGACGGCTAAACTGCACAGTCTTGTTTTTTCCCGAGAGGGGTTTGCTCGACCGGACTGCGTTTGTCAGGAGGCCTGCCGTGGCGCGTAACGTGCATCGAGGGTTCATTTTCGCGATATTGCTGGCGACGGGACTGTCGGCGGCCTGCGTGCTGGGGATGGGGCCAGCCGAGCGGCTATTGCCCAACACAACCAAGGGAGCCTTGTTGGTGACCAATGCCCCGGACCTGGTCAAGCACTGGGAGGCGACCCAACTTGGCCAGCTTATGGCCGATCCGGTCATGGAACCCTTTGCCAAAGACCTGCGCCACCAGTTCGAGGACCGGCTCTCGCGGCTGCACGAACGGCTGGGGCTGCAAGTGAAGGACCTCAAGGGCGTTCCGTCGGGCCAGTTGGCCGTCGGCCTGATCCGCCCGGGCAAGGAGCAAGCGGCCCTGGCGTTGATCGTCGACGTCCGCGGCCACACGGCCGAGGCAACCGCCCTGTTGAACAAGGTGACCGAGAATCTGAAAAAACAAAACGTCCCGCCGCCGAGCGAGGAACAGATCGCCGGTTCGCGCGTCATGGTTTTTGATCTACCCAAGACGGCCGAGTATCCGGCGGGCAAGGCGGCCTACTTTCTGAACAACGAGGTCCTGGCGGCGTCCGACAACGTCGAGGTTCTGGCGGGCATCCTGCGCCGGCAGCTCGGCCAGGGACAGCCGGGCGAATCGCTGGCCGACGTGCCCGTCTTCCAGCAAGTCATGATCCGATGCCAGAAGGACGCCGGCCAGGCGGTCCCGCAGGTTCGCTGGTTCCTCGAGCCGTTGGGCTACGTCGAAGCGATCCGCACGATGACGCCCAAGGAGAAGCTGCCCAAGCGCGTCACGATCCTGGATATTATGCGGGAGCAGGGGTTCACGGCCGTGCAGGGGATCGGAGGTTTCGTCGATTTGCACGTCGGGTCGTATGAAGTTTTGCACCGGACGTCGATTTACGCCCCGCCGCCCTTCCAAAAAGCGCCGCTCCCGTACGTCGACAAGGTGACGATGCGGCTGCTTACGTTCCCCAACAGCCGCCAGTTCACCCCGCCCGACTGGGTTCCGAACGACGTAGCCGTCTGCACGACGTTCTATTGGGACACGCTCGCGGCGTTCGACAACGTGGCGCCGCTGTTCAACGAGATGTTCGGAGACCGGCACCTGTTCAAGCTGAAACCCGAATTCGAGGCCGCCCTGCAGGCGAAGACCCTGCCCGAGGTGCTTCGCAAGGAATTCGCCGAGAATGAATTCCCGCTGGAACCGAAGTCGTATGTCCTTCCCGAAGAGCCGGGCAAGTGGCGAATCATCAGCGGCAAGTCGGCCTTCATGGTCACGAAGACGTCGGACAAACTCAGCGTCGATCTGATCAACACGACGTCCTGGGACGAGCTGCTCGAGACGCTCCGGTCGAGTCCTCCGAACGGGGTCGACATGGACATCCGCAGCGAACTGGTCGCTCCGCTGGGAAATCGGGTGATGATCCTCACCGACTACCAGTTGAACGCCGACATGCAGATCACGCCTTCGAGCGAGCGGCTTCTGTTCGCCATCGAGGCAAAGGACGAGGCGGCCGTGGCCAAGGGCATCGAGAAGTTCTACAAGAACGATCGGCTCATCAAGAAGAGCGAGTTCGAGGGTCATATCATCTGGGAGACGATCGAGGATCCGCGGCACAAGAACCTCGAGCCCCCGATTCTCGACGATCTGCCCGACTTCAGCCCCGACCGGCCCAAGAAACCTCACTTGCCCAAACGTCACGGCAAGAAGAAGGAGCTCCTCCCGCACCAGTCGGTCACCGTCGCCCACGGCCACTTGCTGGTCGCCTCGCACGTCGATTTCCTGGTCAAGGTGCTCCAGCAGTCCAAGACGCCCGACCCGCTCACCAAGAGCGTCGACTACCGTCTGGTGGCCGGGGCCATGCAGCAGTTGGGGGCGGGCGAGGGGTGCGTCCGTTCGTTCTCGCGGACCGACGAGGAATACCGGCCGACCTACGAACTGATTCGCCAGGGCAAGATGCCCGAGAGCGAAACCATGTTCGGCCGGATGCTGAACGCGTTGTTGACGCCCCGGAAGCGCGGCGCGGTCCGCGAGCAGAAGATCGGCGGCCAGAAGCTGCCCGACTTCCAAGTCGTCCGCCGCTACCTGGGCCCCGCCGGCCTCTTCGGCCGCACCGAACCCGACGGCTGGTTCCTCACCGGGTTTATGCTGAAGCGGTGAGGGGGACTGGGGGTTCGGGGCTCGGGACTCGGGGCTCGGGACTCGGGGCTCGGGACTCGGGGATCTGAGATTGCGGGTTTGGTATTTCGATCGAGCCGGGTGTGCGAGCTTCCAGCTCCGGGCGAATCGACGCTCGGCGTCGATGACTCGATCCGATCGCACGGGACGCTTTTGTGATCGCGCGGGGAGCTCGTTCTTGAATCGGTGCGGCACAAGCCACCACGAGGTCTGGTCTGTCGCGCCAGATCCTCACGCCTCTGGCACG
>JAFGFF010000386.1 GCA_016931075.1 Pirellulales bacterium
CATTTTGAAAGGGTATCAAGATGACACATCGAAGCAAGAAGCCCTCGACCATTTCATGTGCTTCGGCAAAGCGCACTTCGACTACATCGTCTCCGAGTATGTCTCCTATTATCACGACTGCCGGCCTCATCAGGGCCTGGACAACAAGCTCTTGCCCTCGCCTCGTGGCCAGCCCGACGAAGACGCCGAAGCCTTGCCGTTTGAGCCCGCCACGATCAAGTGCGAGCACCGCCTCGGCGGCATCCTGAAGCACTACTACCGCGACGCGGCTTGAACGCGTCCTCTTGTGTTCACATGTTGCCTCGCTGAACCTGCGCGCCGACGTCGCTTTCGACCGTTCGCGTCCTTCTCTTCCGACCGAAAACGCCCGACTTGCGTCGCTTGATTTGGCATTTCGGATTCTCCGCGACAACGGTTTCATCCTTCAATCACCGCTCTTTTCGGTTCGCATCCTTTTTGTACGGGGCGGGCGATTAGCCTCCGGCTCGGGACTGCCGCGTCTAGATACCGCACCAGCAATGTCGTGAGACGCTTCCTGACATACCGGCTTGCCGCGTTCTCACCACGGCTCAGTCGTCACCGGAAGGATAGGGTCATTCTTCTTCCGCCGGCGGCGCGGGGACCAACGGTTCCAACAGCGCGATCAACTCGGGCACGTGTGTCTCGGCGACGCGCCAGATTCGGTCGTGTTTGATTTCGCCGTAGTCGTGCGTGAGTACGTGCCGTTGGGCCTGGACGGGACGCCAGGGAATCTCGGGATGCGCCTCTTGAAACTCCTTCGAGATTCGACGGGCGGCTTCGCCGATGATCTCAATCTGCCGCTCAACGGCGCTTCGCAACAGAAGATCGGTTTCGTATTCGGCCAAGGTCCGCCCGCGCGTGAATTCGACCACCGCCCTCGCGGCGGTCAATATATCCCACAGGTAAACGCGGTCATCCTTCGGAACTGGCATAGATGATCTTTCTGCCGTTGACAATGTACTGCCGGCGAAACGGATTCCGCAGTCCTTCCCTTTCCACCAAGTCGACCTTGCGGCCGAAGATGGCGGACAATTCGTCCTCCATCGTGGTGAGGTCCCACAAGCTCCACGTTGCCGGCGGTTCGAAAGAAACCAACACATCCACGTCACTGTCGGCATCGAAGTCGTCGCGGAGGACGGAGCCAAATAATGCCAATTCGGTTATTTTCCAGCGCCGAGCGAAGCCGGCAATTTGGTCCTGGGGGATCAAATCGTCCAACCTGCCGGCAATGCGAGGGCGGGAGTTGGCGAAGCCGGTAGCCGCTTCAATATCCTCGGCTTCAAGGTAAGGGTAATCGGCCAGAATCTCTTCCGTCGTGGAACCGCTGGCGAGCAGCCCCACGATAGTTCCTACCGTGACACGCGTCCCGCGAATACACGGCTTGCCGCCCATGACGTTGGGATCGAACGTTATCCGGTCGAGTTGCGGCATGTCTTGTTCCTGAACGATTCCGAAACTGGGTTGCGATCGGGCCCCGCAGTGGAAGAGGCCGTTAACCCAAAGGCTTCTGTCAGACCGAGAGTGTGAGAGTCTCGGGGCACCTGCCGCGCTTTCAGGCTACCCAGAATCTCCGGATCGCCCACTCGCTCATTCTCCGCAATACGCGCGGGTACGAGACCGCCAAGGCCTCGCACCGCGTAAAACCCTTTGTGGCTTACAGATATACGAAAAACGCCGGGAGGAATTCTCCCGGCGTTTGACCGTTAACCCGTGGGTCGACCGGGTTTTTTACAAACAATCAAGCTCCCCGACAAGGACTCGAACCTTGGACTTAGCGGTTAACAGCCGCTCGCTCTACCAACTGAGCTATCGGGGATCAGGAACTCTCAAGGATAGTATTCCGAACGGTTTTGGGCAAGGGTGGTTCAGCCGAGAAGCACGCCCGAATGGGCTCTTTAGAATCGACGCCACTCCCCCGCGGGGGGGCTTGGCGTCAATGTCGCCTTCCAAATAAAAGGGGATTCTGGCCCGGGGGTACGGATCGCTGCTGGGTTGCAGCTCCTGCTGTCCTACTGGCTTACGATCGCCGCCCCGACGATGGCAATGAAGATCCCGAGGATGATGTAGAACACCCGAGCGCCCGTTCGGCCAAATCGTTCGACGAATGGCTCGGCCTTGGGCGACTCCATGAAGATGTCCAGATTAAGCACCGCGCCTCCGACGGAGATCACGCCGCCGATTAGCAATGCGAGTCCGAAGAAGAAAGGCCAGTCGCCCATGACGATCTCCTACTACGAAGGAATGGCCACCTTACATTTGTTGGCAATCGCCAACGCGAGATTCCGGAAATCATCGTGGCAACCTTGCACTGCGGAAGCATGGCCGCCCAAGGCGCCGTCCGCGGCTCGAAGATAGAACATCGGCTTCAAGGCATCCTGTGCCAACGGCATCAAGCTGCGGTAGTTCTTCAGCGATGCCAGACAATTCGGATCGTCGGCAACCGGGGGAATATTCTTACCGAGGCCATCGAGAACTTCACTATCGTAAGTCGTTGGAATTCGGTCCATCCATCGACCGTAGGCTTTCACGGGACGATCGAGACGCACCGCGTGCTGAAGGACAACATAGCCAACAGGATTCATGAGGCCGTTGGGAAGCATCAGGCTCGTATCGGCAGGGCGTAGCTCAAGGCGGGCTTTTCATTGACCTCGCCAATCGCGGAGACTGGGGCCGAGGTTTCTAAGGCCTTGTAGCGAGAACAGGTCTGGCGCCAGTGGCACGACGACGGCGTCGGCCGAAATAATGGCCGCGCGATTGATTGCCCCAAGATTAGGTCCAACGTCAATGAGTACTAGCTCTGCGTCATTTTGAGCCGAAGCGTTAAGAAGGATCCGATAGAACGCCGACGTATGTCGGAAAGCATTCTCCTTTCTATCCATGCAATACGGCCATGCGGCCGATAGCATGTCCTCGAACGAGGAAAGGCCGAGGTCCCCAACGACCAAGCCAAGTCGATCCGTGATTGGTTCAACGTGAGGTTCCTTCACGTCACCCACGCCTCGAATAATTGGGGCAACACATCCCAGCACCGTTCCGGGATGCTCGCCGTCGGGCCACAACTGTTCCAAGCGATCTTCCGGTAGGAACATGGCGCTAAGGTTTGCTTGAGGGTCGAAATCGGCCGCTACAACATTGACGCCCATTTCGGCGAACATCCAAGAGAGATGATAGACCAACGACGTTTTGCCGACGCCGCCTTTATTGTTGAAGAATGCGATCGTCTTCATGCTTGCCTCCGCATGGCGACCAGCACGGCGCTCGGTTCCGGGGATAGTTCGAGCGGTGGATTCCCGTTGGCCTCGAGTGCCTTGCGGGCCAGTGGAATGCCCATGCCGAATCGCTGAACGTATCCCAGCACTTTAATCGCCTCGGCCAGAACGGGATTGCGGTAGTCGGTTACCCCGGGTTGGCCGAAGTTCTCGGGAGTAACGTGCCCATAAAGACCACCAGGGCTATGTATCTCCACGCGATCGGAAAACCAGTATACCCTTGCCGGGGCATGGGTGGTCTCGTAACTCCGGTGCATGATCGCATTGCGAACAAGCTGCTGAAGGGCTACTGGTGGATAGTCGGGATGCTGAACTTCCGTCGCGGACGAACGAACGTCGCTTGCTACCGATATGTTGGCGTCGAGCACCTCGTCCATTTGCCGCAAGAGTTGTGGAAGTGGACCCGAGATCTCTTTTTGATGCCGGATAGGATCGGTGATTTCCAGCCCGTCAAACCGGACGAATTGAATGTAGGCTCCCGGTAACCAACTCCGAGGATCCTTGCCGAATGCCAACAAAGCTGCCGCGTTGGGAATGCCGTCTGAAGAGAGAAACCTGAGCGAGGCTAGTTGCTGTTCGAGCGTTCGTTTGTTGGCTGCCAAAACATCAATAGCCACGGCGGCCGGAAGATAGACCTGCTGAAAAAGGCCCAAATCCAAGTCTCCCAGCGAACAGCCGGCCACCGGTCGCTGATCGAAAGGGAGATTGGCGGCATGGCGTTTCTCAGTCAGACGGCACTCTTCTTCAGCCGTGGCGCTGGCTCGCCGTGGGCCTACGCGAATCCACACCCGGCCATTGTAACGCACGGGTGGATTCATCGAGGGTTGCACTTCAATAACAGCCACCTCACACCCTGCGAGAACTTTCTTCTGAACGGACATCGTCGGAAAAGGCAAGATGTTGCCGTCAGATCGCATGTCCGCAAGAGTCTGCAGCAACCGATCCGTGATGGGTAAATTCGCGCAAGAGCCATCATCTCAAACGCCAATGAACACCACCCCGGGTTTGTTGTGCCCAGGGAGATCATTCGCGAATGCGCATATTGCCTGTCGAATTCGCCCTGCATCACTGTGAGATTCCTTGCGCTCGACACGGTCGGACTCACCATCCGCAAGCAAGCTCAGTAATTCGTCATCGCACAACATGTTGCACCCCCCATGTGCGGGACGGCAGACAACGCACCCAGATCATCAAAGTTATAATATGAACTTAATCATCATACGCCACTCAACTCAGGACGGATAGAGCATTTGGGCATTTCACACCTTCACCGGCCGGCCGCGCTGAGCGGATTGGGTTTGGCGGTGGGCCAGGACGAGGGCGTCATGGGCGAGTTGGCCGTCCAGCAACAGGGAGGGCGTGCCGGTGCGGACCGAGCGGATGACTTCTTGTAGCTCGGCGACGAAGCTGTCGACCGGATCGCCCGAGCCGAGTTTCGGGCGGGTGACGCGGCCGGAGTTCGTCATCAGCGTGACGGGTACGCCGAACGACGGGTCCTGGCCGACGGTGGTGAAGTCGAACAGGATCGAGGCTTTTTCGAGGTAGATTTCGTAGGCGTGGGTGAACGGACGGCCGGGCTGCTGGAGCACGCCGCTCGAGGCGGTCACCATCGGACCGTTGTCGTAGAGGTACTGGGTGTTAAACAGCTCGAGTACTTCACCTCGCATCCGGCCGATCGTCTGGACGCTCTGGGGCATCCCGCACAAGAGGCGGATGAAATGGGCGTCGTGGATGTGCAGATCGAGCATCGGTCCACCGCAGACGTCCGGGTTGTAAAAGTCGGTCATCCAGGTCGGGTCGGAGATCATCCGCCGGAAGTAGCCGCCGATCATCTTGCCGAATTTGCCGCTGGTCACCGTGCGATAGGCGAAGCGATATTCGGGGAAAAAGGGCAGAACGTGGCCGATCAGCAGGAGCTTGCCTACCTGCTTGGCCGTGCGGACCATTCGCTTGGCGTCGGCCGGTTTCAGGGCGATCGGCTTCTCGCAGAAGACATGCTTGCCCGCTTTCAACGCGGCGATCGTCGCGCCGACGTGCTGCGAGGGCGGCAGGCAGATGTCGACCAGGTCGATACTCGGGTCGGCCAGCAAAGCATCCAGATCGGCGTGCCGGGCGATGCCCTGGAGGTTCATCTTCTTGCCCTGGGGGCCGAAGTTACCCTTGATGCTTCGCCAATCGCCCGACAGGCGGACGGGATCGGTCTCGCAGATCGCCTTGACGTTGGCCCCGCGGATCCGCTGGTAGGCCAGGTAGTGGATCATGCCCATGAAACCGAGGCCGGTGATGCCGACGTTGATCATCTCTTCTCACTCTCCTATGCTTGAACGACCTTTTCCACAAACCGGCCGTATGCCTCGTCCCAGGCGGCCGTGTCCTGGGGTTGGTATTCTTGAACTTCGAAGCTGCGGCAGACGACCTCGCGTGCCTGGGCAATCGAGCCGACGTCGCCGGCCGAGACGGCCTGCATCATCAGGTTGCCGGTGGCGGTGGCCTCGATCGGCCCGGCCACGACGCGCCGCCCACAGGCGTTGGCCGTCGCCTGGCAGAGTTGACGGTTCTGGATCCCGCCACCGACCATGTGGATCGTCTCGATCCGCCCGCCGGCCAGTTGCTCGCATAAGCCCAGGACGTGGCGGAACTTCAAGGCCAGGCTCTCCAAAGCACACCGCAACACGGCGCCTTCGTCCTGGGGCACGGGCTGGCCGGTCCGCGAGCAGAACTGGCGGATGGCCTCGGGCATGTCGTCGGGGGCGAGGAAATCCTGGGCGTCGGGGTCGAGGAACGAGACGAGCGGCTTGGCGGCGGCGGCCAACTGGTTCAGGTCCTCCCAGCCCCACTGCCGTCCGGCCCGGTTCCAGACCCGGCGGCACTCCTGCACCAGCCACAGTCCACAGATGTTCTTCAGCAGTCGAGTGGTCCCGCCGACGCCCCCTTCGTTGGTGAAGCTCAGTTGCAGGACTTCATCGGTCACAACAGGCTTAGGCGATTCGATGCCCATCAGGGCCCAGGTGCCCAGGCTGAGGTAGCACCAGTCGGGCCGTTCACCGGGTCGGCTGGCGGCCGGCACGGCCATGACCGCGCTAGCCGTGTCGTGCGAGCCGGGCAACACAACGTCGGCCGCGATCGGCAGCCCGGGACGCATCAGGCCCAGGTTCGTGCCAGGCGGCTGGACCGCGCCCAGGATCCGCGTGGGCAAATCGAACGCTTCGAGCAGATCGAAGGCCCAGTCGCCGGCAACCGGGTTGTGGAACTGCGTGGTGCTGGCCTCGGTGAACTCGTTGCACTTCACGCCGGTCAAGAGCCAGTGGAACAGGTCGGGCATCATCAGGAGCGTTTCGGCCGTGTCGAGCGCGGACGAGCCGGCCCGGCGCATGGCCCAGAGCTGAAAGAGCGTGTTGAACTGCATGAACTGCAGTCCGGTTTGGCGGAAGATCTCCTCGCGGGGCACAACGGAGTATGCTTCTTCGAGAATACCGTTGGTCCGGGCGTCGCGATAGTGATAGGGATTGCCCAACAGCTCGTCATTGCGGCCCAGCAGGCCAAAATCGACGCCCCAGGTATCGACGCCCACGCTGCGGACCGACGCGTCGGTGGCTGCTTCGAGCCCTCGGCAGATGTGGGTCCATTGCCCTAGCAGGTCCCAGTGAATGCTGCCGGCTGCGTCAACCGGCCCGTTCTCGAAACGATAGATTTCGGATAGGGTAATCTTTTCTCCGTCAAATCGGCCTAGAACATGCCGCCCACTAGAGGCACCTATATCGACAGCCAAATATGCTCGTTCAGCCATTTTGGTACTAAAGTCACGTTCGTACGAGGAGGGGAGTGGGGCCTATGCAGTTAGCGCGGTGCAATCGGTTTTGGCCGAAGGACTTGAACGCTCACCGCCTCAAGACTGGTAAAGCAAGATTCGTTCGTCCGAGGAAAATAGTGCTCTACACCGGCCTGATCGTCAAGTACCCAACGCCATTCCTCCAAACATCGGCAGGAGGTACTACAATCACTTACCTCCAGAAGGTGTCCTTAAACCCGCGGATAGAATACTTGACCGCACGAACCATCATTGTGGAGAATATAACATGCTTGTTATGCCTTAGGGTGTCTGCCATATATGACTGTCGGAAATGTCGTTGGTCCAGATCCCACTGTTGTCACAGTTGCTCGGCAGGGAGTGTGAGGCTTTTTGTTGGCGCCTGGGGTATCCCGCGTTGTCGATGGTCGTGCAGGTCGGGAGGTGGCCAGCCAACCGAATACATCCCCCAAGGAGTGTCGACCTCACATGAAAGTCTCTGCCAAGGTCGAGTACGCGTGTGTAGCCATGCTGGAATTGGCTGCGTCCTATGGTTCGAAGCGACCGGTACGGATCCGGCACATCGCCGAGCAACACGGCGTTCCGTCGCGATTTCTCGTGCAGATCCTTCTGCAGTTGAAGGAAGCCGGCCTGGTCTCCAGCATTCGTGGAGCGGCCGGGGGGTACATGCTAGTCGCGAACCCCAAGGACGTGTCACTGGGACAGGTGATGAGCATTATCGAGGGTAGCAGCGAGGATCAGTGGCAGAAGACGGCCAACTCCTCGGCTGACTCGCCCATGGTCCGAGTTCTCATGCGCAAGTGGAGCGAGATCGGGTCGCTGGAGCGGAAGATGCTCCACGAGACAAAGCTGGCCGATCTGGTGGGCCAAGCCGCGGAGGAGAGCGCCCAAGCGCCGAAGGGCTATTAGTATTTGACGCTTTGTTACATAGGCGGCACTGGCGCAAGCGCCAGTTTCCCTTTCACCCACACTGGCGCTTGCGTCAGTGCCACCACACGGCAACTGTTGCTGCAATGCGGACTTGCGGCATTTGCCACTTCTCTTGCATTCCTTGTCTCCAGTGCTTTGACAGGCCCCGACCCATCTGCTATCTTGGTGCCCGTTGACGGTGCGATCGGTGGTCGGCCTCCTCGGCTCGAGGGACCGGCAAACAGGGAACCCGGTGCGAATCCGGGACGGCGCGAGCCGCTGTGACCGAACGCGAGGAGGGCGGCCCAGTCCAAGTGGCCATTGTCGTGGCTGACGTCTTGGACGACACGATGAGAAGGCCGGGCACGCCCCAGTTCGGGAGTCAGAAGACCTACCGACGCGCCGCAAGCGAGGGACTCACAGGTGCCCTGGCCGGTTCGAGGGAAGAACAACCGGACTGCCCGGGTGAAAAGGGAAGCGTGGTGATCCCGACTAGCAAGCTGCCTCGACGCATCGAGCGGCTGGAGGGTTGGGGATTCCACCGCGGTCGCGCCGCCGTGAGGGACGTCGCCAGGAGGGCGACCTCGCCGTTGTCCAGTGCCACTGTCGGAGCCTTGCACGGCCCGATGGGAAGGCGACTTCGGCGGATGTCCTAAGCCGGAAGACCTGCCCGTGTGCCCCGAACGTGGCCTTGCCCACGAGGACTTCCGGCTCGGTCTGCTCGCACCCCCGAAGCAGTCGGCCCCGGCGGTTCACCTTCCGTGGACTACGGCCTTTTCATCCGATCGATTCGGGGAACGCCCTGCGCGTTACAGGGCAAAGGAGTTGCTGCCATGTCGTACTATTTGCGTTTAACCTCTGTTGTGCTCGGTTTCGTTCTCGCCCTGCCCGGCGTTGCGTCGGCCGCGTCGGCCATCCTCACGCCCCTGGCCCCGTTCCAGGCGGTCGACCGCGAGACGAGCATGTACTTTTCCGGATTCGACGTCCAGGGGACGGAGGCCGCCTACTGGGCCTCGGGCACGCTGCACACGGTCGACCGCACCAACGGAACCACGGCCGATCTGGGCGCGCCGAACGGCTACTCGGCCTTCAACAGCTTCGTCACGTTCTCGCCCGACGCTGCGTCGTTCTACGTTGGGTTCACCGTCTCGGGAAATACAGACGACCGGATCTACCAGGTCGATCGAGCGACCGGCGACTGGACCCTTGTGGCGACCTTGCCCGGCAACTACGATTTGGAGTTCGCCGGCGACCTGCCCTACGTCTCGGGCACGAACAGCTCGATAGTCGGCGATCCCAATGCAATCTGGCTGCTCGACACGACCGGCGCCGACCAGCACGATAAGCTCATCGCCGTCGGAGGTTACTCCGCCGGGTTGGGCGTCGACGCCTCGGGCAACGTCTTCTACGCCTCGGCCGACGCGGCGCTATACCGTTGGGATGCGGCCGCGGTCATGGGAGCGGTCGGAGCTTCGGAACTGGGGCTTGTCGACGCGACAAAGCTGGCCGACTTGGCATCATCGACATATGGAGCCGACACCGAAGTCGATGCGGCCGGTCGGGTGCTCTTCACCGCCAATAGTGCCCAGAGCTTCGTCGCCCAGTGGAACGGCACGCCCGGCGACGGGCCGAACTACGATGTGTTGGCCCTGGGAGCCGGTTCCTACGGCAACTGGTACACCATGATCAAAGCGTCCGGCGACATCCTCGCGCCTGGCGAGGCGTTCTACGTCGGCGACTTCAACCATAACGGCGTCGCGGAAGTCAGCATCGTGCCTGAGCCTTCCACGCTCGGCATGATCCTGATCGGCGGAGTTTTCTTCGTCCTGGCGCGCCGACGCAAATAGCCTGTTTTCGCTGTGTTTATCGGCGAGGTCGTTCATGCCGTGTCCGTGGTTACACAGCCGCGGGCACGGCATGCTATTCAGGGACCGTCCGGCCGGTCGGCTGGCTCGGTCTTGACGACGCCGTCATCGAAGCTGGAAGCGATGCGCGTGCCCGGGGAAACGACGAGGAACCGATCCTCGTCCCAGCGGCCGTTGACGAGGTCTTCCAGTAGGGACAGGTCGCCCTGGAGTCGCTCGAAAGTCCAGCCGCGCTCTTGGGCTTGCCGGCGCGAAATGTCCTCGAAACGGCCATCCGGCATGACACCCATGTCGATGTAAGTGATCTGGCGATAGTGCCGGGTCATGTCGCCGAGTTGTTCGTGGAGGAATTTGGCATTGTCCGGGCCGTACTTGGCCACGAGGTCTTCGTAGGAACTGCCCAGGTCGTTTTGGGCGTGGATCGAATCGGCGCCGAGCTGCTCCAGATCCTCGCCCCGTTCGATCCAGCCGGACGTCTTGAAGTAGACGCCCGGATGGTTGGTGAAGTAGTCGAGGTATCGCTCCTTGCTACCCAGGAAGAGCGTGATGCAGTCGTGTGCCCGGGGAACGACCAGGGGGATCTTCCGAGCGGCCAGACCCATGACGCCGTTGCTGCACAGGCCGTAGCCCAGCAGGATGGCGTCGTAGTCCGACTCGTCGACCTGACCGACCGCCTCGACCAGTCGCCGGCTCATGCGCTCTTGGCCCATGTCGTGCAGGCCCTTGGGCATGAACTCGACGTCGACCTGATGCTCCGACCGGGCGACGACGGCACACACCTCTCGATACAGGATTTCACACGCAATCAGCTTCAATCGCACGGTGAGGTTCTCATCCTTTGTTGCATACAGAACAGGGGACTAAGGCACGGTCAAGGAATTAGTTGCCGACTTTCTTCTGTAGGGAACGCCCTCCGTGGCGTTCCATGGGCCGTGGAAAATGGGCCGAACTCGCGGCCCGCGGAACGCCACGGAGGGCGTTCCCTACAGTGATGGCGATGACCTCGATTCGGTAAGTTGTTCTTTTTACGGATCTTGATTTCCCCCGCTCGGTTTCAACCCCCAGCCCCCCCCCCCCCCCCCCCCCCCCCCCCCCCACCCGG